>JAGNWJ010000001.1:56146-113546 GCA_017986065.1 Rhizobacter sp.
TCACTAGGGTTCCGATCGGCAGCGATGCCGGTGCTGGTCCGAGAGTGATCCGGCTTCGGCGGTCAACAGCCATCGAGGTTCCACGGAGGGATAAAAGCCCGGGAGATCGACGCATCGAAACGTCTTCTCCTGCGCCCGTTTCTTTCACCTGGAGCCCTCGACATGGAATTGATCCGTCCCCTACGCTCTTCTGCTCTGTCCTCGGCGCTGTGGCGCCGCCTGGGCTCGTCTCTCGCCAAACCGGCAGCGGGTCTGGCACTGGCAGCCTTCGCGATTTCCGGTCATGCAGCGGATGTCAAGCCGATGAAGATCGGCACCGTCGTGTGGATCGGCTACGGGCCGTTCTACGTGGCCGAGAAGCTCGACCTCTTCAAGAAGCACAACCTGAAGGTCAGCCTGCAGATCTTCACCGACCCGGCGCTGATCCCGTCAGCCATCGCCAGCGGCGCGGTCGACGGTGGCATGCTGACCTACGACCAGGTGGTCGGTCAGGTGGCGGCAGGCAGGCCGCAGAAGGTCGTGATGCCGATCGACTACTCGAACGGCGGCGATGCGATCGTGGCCGACAAGAGCATTGCCAAGGTGGCCGATTTCAAGGGCAAGAAGGTCGGCTTCAACCCGCTGTCGCCTTCCGATTTCCTGCTGTCCTATGCGCTCAAGGTCAATGGTCTGTCCGACAAGGACATCACAGCGGTCAACATGACGCCTGAAGCCGTGCCGGCAGCGATGGCGTCGGGCCAGCTCTCGATCGGCGTCACCTACGAGCCGAGCCTGTCGCAGATCGTCAGCCAGGGTGGTGGCAACAAGTTCAAGGTCGTGTTCTCGTCGAAGGATGCTCCCGGCCTGATCGCGGACGTCCTGGTGTTCGACGACAAGGTCATCAAGGCCAAGCCGACCGAGATCGCCGGCGTGATCAAGGGTTACCTCGACGGCCTGGCCTACATCAAGGCCAAGCCGGATGACGCAGCGAAGATCATCGGCAAGGCGATGGGCGTCTCGGCGAAGGAAGTCAAGGAACAGTGGTCCGGCGTCTACAACATCCCGCTCGCCGAGATGCCGAAGGCCTTCACCAAGGCCCCTGAGACCACCTCCTACTACGCCAGCGGTGAAATCATCTCGCAACTGCTGAAGGCGAAGGGCCAGATCACCACCGTGCCTGCCACCGAAGCGACCTTCGATGCGCAGTTCGTCACCGAGATGGTGAAGAAGTGAGTTTCCGCACCCCGGACGGCGCCGCGCCGAACATCGCGGCGCTGGCCCTGACCCTTCTGGGCTTCCCGGCTGGCATCGCGATGCTGACAGCGGCGTCCTGGGTGCTGAATGCGCTCGGCTTTGCGCTGGTGACGCTCACGCTGGTCTGGTCGGCGTACTACATCCACGAGTTCGCCCACCATGCCATCTTCCGAAGTCCGCAGACCAACGAACGGTGGGGCACGCTGATGACCTGGCTCAACGGCAGCTGCTACGCGCCGTTTGCCGACCTTCGGCGCAAGCACATGCGCCACCATGTCGAGCGCGCCGACGTGATCACGTTCGACGCGCGCGGTTTCCTGCTGGCCGCGCCGGCCTGGCTGCGACGCGGCGTGCTGGCGCTCGAGTGGGCCTACTTCCCGGCGGTCGAATTCCTGATGCGGGGTTTCGTCGTCGCGATGCCTTTCAGGGCCGGCGGCTCCAACGCGGCACGCGCCCGCATCATCGGGATCGCGGTGGTGCGCCTTGGCGCGTTCGCCGCGCTGGGCATGTACTCGCCCAAGGCGCTGGTGCTGTACTTCGTCGCCTATCTGCTGTTCGTCACGGTGCTGAGGTTCGCTGACTGCTTCCAGCACACCTACGACGCCTACCCGATCCTCGGCGATGCGCCGATTCCCGATGACAAGGTCCGCGACCGCGCCTACGAACAAGCCAACACGTTCACCAATGTCGTCGGTCTCGACAACTTCTGGCTCAACCTGCTGTGGCTGAATTTCGGCTACCACAACGCACACCACGAACGCCCGACCGTGCCCTGGCACCGCCTTCCCGCCTACCACCGCGAGATCTACGGCAACGCGTACGGCCAGGTCATCCCGGTGCCCCAGCTGCTGAAGGCCTTTCACCAGCATCGAGTCACGCGGGTGCTGTCGAGTGATTACGGCGAAGTCCGTGGCCCCGAGGTGCCCGGGCGCGCCGACGGCTTCATCGGTGCGGTCGGCGTTTCGTTCCTCACCGCGGTCTGACCGTGTCGATCGATTCCTCGCCGCGCGCGGGCGGACGGACCTCGCCCTGCCTCGGACTGCAGGGCCTCACCGTGGTCCTGTCGGGCGCAGCAGGCGGCATCGGACAGGCCCTCGCCGCCGCCTTTGCCGCGCAGCAGGTGCGCCTGATCATCACCGACCGGGACGCCGGCGCCCTGCAGCGCGTGGCCGACTCGCTCGAGGCGCATCACGTCACCGCCATCGCGGCCGACCTCGGCCCGGACAGCGACCTGCAGGCTTTGGCCTCACGGATACAGGCCAGCCATGGCACGGTCGATGTGCTCGTCAACAACGCCGGCACCGAATACCCGACACCCCTCGGCGACACCCACCCCCAGGCAGCCGAGCGCTGGTCGGCGCTGCTGGAGAACAACGTCGGCAGCATGGTGCGCCTGACGCGCACGCTGCTCCCCCTGATGCCTCGCGGGGCCTGCGTGATCAACCAGTCGTCGATCTGGGGGCTGACCGGCGTCGCTGATTTCTCGGCCTACGTGGCCAGCAAGCACGCGGTCATCGGCCTGACTCGCTCGCTGGCCTGGGAACTGGCGCCGCGCGGCATCCGGGTCAATGCGGTCTGCCCGGGCTGGATACGCACCGCTGCGGCCCTGCGATCGCTGACCAGCATGGCCACCGCCCAGGGGCGCAGCGAATCGGACGTCGAACGCGAGATCCTCGCGCGGCAGGCAATCCCCCGGATGCTCGAGCCCGAGGACATTGCAGGGGTGTTCCTGTTCCTGGCAAGCGATGCGGCACGATCGCTGACCGGGCAGGCTATCAGCGCCAGCCATGGCGAGGTCATGAATTGAATGCGGCGGCGAGCCTGCCGTCGCAGGCATTCCAGCTTGCCCTGACCGGGCGCGTCGTGCTGGTCACCGGCGCAGCGAGCGGTATCGGCCGGGCCACCGCGCTGGCCTGTGGGCGGGCCGGCGCGCGTGTGGCCATCAACCACCTCGGCCGCGCCGAAGAAGCGGGCGCCCTGGTCGCCGAACTGGAAGCCGGCGGCGCACGCGCGTTTGCCGTGGAGGCGGATGTCAGCCTTGCGCGCGACGTGGCCGCCATGGTTGAGGCAGTCACTTCCGAACTGGGGCCGATCGACGCGCTCGTCAACAACGCCGGCGTGATCCAGGACCGCCCCTTTCTCGAGACCACCGAAGCCGATTGGGACCGCATGCTCGACACCGACCTGAAGTCGGTGTTCCTGATGTGCAAGGCGGTGCTGCCGGGGATGCTGGCGCGCCAGGCCGGGGTGATCGTCAACATCGCCTCCGACCTCGGCATCCTGGGTCGAGCGCAATTCGCGCCCTATTGCGCGGCCAAGGCCGGAGTGATCGGGCTGACGCGCTCTCTCGCACGGGAATTCGCACCGGCCATCCGCGTCAATGCGATCGCACCGGGGCCTGTCGCCACCGCGATGCTGTCGCCCGAGCACATGAGCCCCGAGTGGATCGAGAAGGAACTCGACATCCCGCAGCACCGTTTCGCCGCGGCCGACGAGATCGCGTGCACGGCGCTGTTCCTGCTGTCCGACCTGTCGCGCTTCTACTGCGGCCAGGTGCTCAGCCCGAACGGCGGCTCGGTGATGGCCTGAGCGCAGGACGTCCCCGATGACCGCCACCTCATCGCCGCTGATCTCCCGGCTGGCCCCGCCCTCGCCCGGCACCCGTCTGCCCACGCTGGTTCTGCTCGCCTCTGCCGTGCTGTGGGGCCTGCTGTGGTGGCCACTGAAGGGCTTTGCAGGCGTCGGGCTGTCGGGACCGATGCTCTCGCTGCTGAGCTATGGGGCGGTCGGCTTGCTGGGCATCGGACTGCTGTGGCGCGAGCGCCCTGCCTGGAAGCCACAGACCGCCCTTCTGCTGCTGCTGATGCTGGTGGGCGGCTGGGCCAACACCGCGTTCGTCCAGGCGCTGGTGATGGGCGACGTGGTGCGGGTGATGCTGCTGTTCTACCTGGCACCCGTCTGGTCGGTCCTGGGCGGGCGACTGTTCCTGGGCGAGGCGATCAGCCGCCGCCGCGCACTGGCGGTGGTGCTGGCGCTGGTCGGCCTGTGGTTCGTGATCGGCGGCAGCGCGGCCTGGGCAAAGCCCCTGGGCACCGCCGACTGGCTGGCGCTGAGTGCGGGTCTGGCCTTCGCCGGCAACAACCTGATCTCGCGCGCCGCCCAGGCCATCCCGATGACATCGAAGACGGTGGCGGTGTTCTTCGGTTGCGGCCTCTTGTCCGGGTGCAGCGTGCTGATGGCCGGCGCAGAGATGCCGCCGATCACCGCGCTGATCGCACTGGCCCTGGCCGGCTACGCCTTCATCTGGTTGCTGCTCGCGACCGTCACCTGGCAGTACGGTGTGACGCACCTCGAAAGCGGCCGCGCGGGCCTGATCCTGACCGTCGAGTTGCTGGTCGCGGTGGTGTCGGCCGTCTGGCTGGGCGAGGAGTCGTTGCGTCCCATCGAGTGGGCCGGCGGCGCACTGATCGCCGTCGCCGCATTGATCGAAGCCACCGATTCAAGCGAATCGACACCGAAGGAGAAAGCGGGATGAGTACCGTCTGGATGAACCAGCTCTCATGGGTCGACTACGAGGCTCGGCTGAAGCTGCACCAGCCCGCGATCCTGCTGCCGGTCGGTGCGCTCGAGCAGCATGGCCCGCACCTGCCGCTCGGTACCGACGGGCTGCTGTCCGCTGCGGTCGCGGCCGATGCAGCTGCCCGCATCGGTGGGTTGGTCGCCCCGACCCTGTCGTACGGCTACAAGTCGCAGCCCAAGTGCGGCGGCGGCCAGCACTTCTGCGGCACCACCAGCGTCGATGCGGCCACCCTGATCGGCTCGGTGCGCGATGCAGTGCGCGAGTTCGCCCGGCACGGGGCGACGAAACTGGTGATCGTCAACGGCCACTACGAGAACCAGTGGTTCCTGACCGAAGGCATCGATCTCGGGCTGCGCGACCTGGGCCCTCGGGCGGCTTTGCAGGTCATGCGGCTCGAGTACTGGGACTTCCTGTCCGAGCACACGCTCGCCAGCGTGTTCCCCGAAGGCTTCCCCGGCTTCGCCCTGGAACATGCGGCCGTCATCGAGACATCGATGATGCTGCACTACCACCCGAACCTGGTGAGGCTGGACCTGATACCCGATGAACCGCCAGCCGACTTCCCGCCGTACGACGTCTACCCGACCCGCAGGCACTGGGTGCCGCTGTCGGGCGTGCTGTCGTCGGCGCGCGGGTCGAGCGTCGAGAAAGGCGCGGTGATGGCACAGGAGCTTTCGACCCGGATCGCGGCGGCCATCACGCACGAGTTCGGCTGAGGCGGTCGAACGATGCTCGATGCAGCGCGCACCGCCCTGCTGGTGATCGACCTGCAGCGCGACTTCCTCGATCCGCTCGGCTATGCGGCGCGCGCGGGCGTCGACGTGTCTCGGCTGCGCGCCACGCTCGGCCCGGTGTGCGCGCTGATCGACGCCGCCCGCGAGGCTGGAGTGCGCATCGTCTACACCCGCGAAGGGCACCGGCCCGACCTGTCGGACTGTCCGGCGGCCAAGCTCGCGCGCAGTCGGAACGCCGGCGCCGAGATCGGCTCGGCCGGCCCGCTCGGCCGCCTGCTGGTGCGCGGCGAGCCAGGTCACGGACTGGTCCTCGAGCTTCAGCCTCGCGCCGATGAACCGGTGGTCGACAAGCCCGGCTACAGCGCCTTCCACCAGACGGATCTCGACCAGATCCTGCGCGGCTGGGGCACCGAGACCGTGATCGTCTGCGGCGTGACCACGGAGGTCTGCGTGCACACCACGCTGCGCGCTGCGACCGACCATGGCCTGCACTGCATCACCGTCGGCGACGCCTGCGCCGCATCCGAAGCTGCGCTGCAAGCGCCTTCGCTCGCCATGATCGCCGTCGAGGGAGGTATCTTCGGCACGGTGACCGACAGCGCGACGCTGGTCGCTCGGTTGCTCAAATGCAAGGACCAGGAGCTTCCATGACCCAGGTGCGCAAACTCTGGCCGCTGCTGACAGCAACGCATCGCTATGACAAATCGATCTCGACCTGGCAGCGCGGGCGCGGCCAGCAGATCGAGGCGCCGATCCTCGCCTACCTCATCGAGACCGCGAACGGTCGCATCCTGTACGACGTGGGCTGCGACCACGAGAAGATCGCGGATCCCGGTTCACGGGCGTACCACTACAACCCGGCGACCTTCGAGTTCGGTGCTCCGGACATGCGCGACGAACAGCGCATTCCCCGACATCTGGCGCGGCTCGGCCTGACGCCGGCCGACATCGACGTCATCTTCATCGGGCACCTGCATTTCGACCATGCCGGCGGACTGCGTGATCTGCGCCGCTGCGGCTGCGGCGCCGAGATTCACGTGCAGCACGACGAGATGGAGGTAGGCATCAGCGGCGCCGACCCGGCGGTGTTCGCCGACGACCTGATCGACGAAGCGGGAGCACCTCTGCAGTTCCGGCTGCAGACCGGCGAGTACACGCTGGTGCCTGGCGTGCAGGCCGTCGCGACCCCCGGCCACACGATCGGTCACATGTCCATGTGGGTCGAGATGCCCAAGGGTCCGCCGATCCTGCTGGCCGGAGACGCCGCCGACCTGCAGGAGAACATCGACGACGAGATCGCCCCCGGCACGCTCTGGCAGGGCCGCGAGGCGGAGGCGATCGACAGCATCCGCAAGCTCAAGGCGCTGGCTGCCGAAACCGGCGCCTGGCTGTGGCCGAACCACGATTTCGCGTTCTATCGCTCGCTGCCGGCGTTTCCGCAGTTCATCGAGTGATCCCGCTGGACGCGACAACACCGATGGCGAAAGGCTTCCCGTGACATCCATCGATACTTTTCCCGAGGTGCCCGAACGCTATCGGGGCGTCTGGCGACGCACGCTGCTCGAGACGCCGGACATCCGAGACACCACGACCTGGGTCCACTGGCTGCAGACTCCGCGCTGGCATGCCGACCTGCGGGTGCCTGCCGCAGCCGAAGTTGACAGGGCGGCCATCGCACTCGACACGATGAGCGGGGAGCAGCATCTCGCGCTGGCGCATCAGCAAGGATTCTTCGGCCGCACGGAGGTCGTGCAGCACCTCCATGGCGATGTGTGCACCTGGCATCGCCGACTCGACATGCAGCCGCCGGGGCTCACGCCCGATGCCGGATGGATGGAGTTCGGCAGCGACGACCGGGTCATCGAAACCGGCGTGCACGGTGCCTACCGCGAAGTCTGGGAGCGTCTGCCTGGCTCCATCGGGCCCGCGTTGGTGCTGGCCGAAACAAGTTCGTCGCCAGACGACGAGGCCGGTGTGCTCTCGACGGCACGCGCCTTTCTCCTGCTGAGCGGCGAGTGCCTGATGCGCGTGCGGCCGCGGCAGATCGGCTGGCCGGTGGGAACGGAACCCGGCAACACGCTGAGCACGCTGCTGTCACGGGATCCGGCATCGGCCCCGGCACTGCTCGACTTCGAGATCTCGTACGGCCTGCTGCGCGACGGCCGGTGGTTCATCGAGCGATCCACCCTGCCTGAACTCGAAGACCTCACCGAACCGATGCACTGGCAGCCCGCGGGCGCGACCCACTTCGAGGTCACCTGCGCCGCAGGCACTTCGGTCTGGCGCAGGCTGGACTGACTCCGTCGACGGAGGGGTCATCGGTGCGGGCGTGAACCCCATGCCAACATACGCACCGGGTCAAGGCCACACACCAGGAGCAGTTCATGATCGTGCGCATCGAGATCGACTCGCCGCAGGGCCACTCGTTCGACTACCGGGTCACCTATGAAGGTGAAGCGCTGTTTGCCGATGCCGAACTCGCGTCGCTGACCGACGCGCTGGTGGCGGCGGTCGAGGGGCTGGCACCGGAGGTGGTGGGCGCCGAGGTCTGGTACCTCGGCGTCGTGTCCGGGACCTACCCGCTGCACGTCATCGCGCGCAACCATGAGCAGATCGCCGCGCATGCGTCCAACACGACGGAGGCGATCAGGGAAGCGATGCCCGAGTTCGAGTGATGCCGGTAATCACCCGGCGCCCCGGCGCGTTGCGGGCATCGACCTGGGGTGGGCCGCCACCCACCACCAGTGCGGGGGCCTTGCAGACCCGACTGCACCCTTGCCGCTTGGCTTCCCGCAGCGCTGCGTCGGCACGCACGACAGCACCGGCGATCGCCTCATCGACGCCGAGTTCGGCCACCCCGATCGACACCGTGAGCGGCACGCTGCGGCCGTCTGCCAGCGTGTGGGCAGGCTGCGCGATGGCGTCCAGCAACTTGTAGGCGACCAGCGTCGCCGAGGCCAGGTCGGTGCGTGGCAGACACACCAGGAACTGCGCACCCTCCCAGCGGAATACATCGTCTCCCTTGCGCAAGCCGCGCCGCAACCGGTCGGCGAGGCTGCACAGCAGGGTATCGCCGCAGGCCGGGCCGTATTCGTCATTGATGCGACTGAACTGATCGATGTCGATCAGGAGCGCCGCGGCCTTTGGATCGAGCGGGTCGGTGCGCAGGATCGGCCGGGCAACGGCATCGATCGCATGGCGGCTGAACAACCCGGTCAGTGCATCCGAATGCGCCAGCTCGCGTGGGCGAGCGCGTTCGGCCGACCGGGACAGCACCGCGCTGAACATGTGCGCCAGAGACTCGAACAGGCCGATGCCGACCTGCTCGAAGTAGTCGGGTTGGTCGGCGTAGAGCGCCAGCAATCCGCGGTCTTCATTGACGGTGGAGGCGAGAGGCAAGGCGAGCGACGAGCGGATGCCATGGGTGGCCGCCGCCTCGCGCCAGGGACCGTAGAGCGACATCCGGGAGACGTTGAATGGTTCGGCCTTCCTGCCGACCAGAGACCGGAATGCCGAGCCGATTTCGGTGAAGAAGCTGCGGTCGATCGACAGCTTGCGCGCGTAGTCCGCCGCCGGCCCGACAACGACCTGCGGCACGATGCGAGGCGTGTCCAGGGGGCCGAACCAGGTCCAGGCGAGCCGCACATGCGGAGTCGCCAGGGTCAGGGCCTCGCAGACGCTGTGGACGATGTCCCGGTCGTCGCGACTTTCGAGGATCCGGGATGCACTTCGCACCAGCGCCTCGGCAACGCGCGACTTCTCCGCGCCGAGATCGAATCCGGTGCCAGCGACCCGCTTGCGTCCCAGGGGCAGGTTCAACCTCATCTGACGGCATTCATCGTGGAGGGGGTGGGGCAATTGACAGAGCAGGCCATGTGGGAAGGTACGGGCTGAGAACAGAGGACATGCGGGCCAACCCGGGTTATCGGCAGCCCGGGGTCCGGCCTCAAGCCCGTCCCTGCGAAACTCCGGCGATGCTTCACGTTCACCCCCTCTCTCGAATCGCGCGCCCGCTGGCGATGACGCTCCTGGCCGTGCTGTGGTGGCTGCCTCCCGTGTCCGCTGCGGAGGTCGCACCGGGCTCCGGCGAGCTGACCCTCTATGGCGTGCGGCTGAAGGATGCATCGGTGGCTGCGTTCGTTTCTGCAGCCACGGCGGCCGGCGCACGGCAACTCGAACGGCGCCCCGAAGGCCCCGTGGCCTTCGACACCCGGGATGCCGGTGTGCCCGCACTGCAGCGCCTGACCTTGATCGCCGATCAGGGTGGCCTCGTCAGCGCGCAGTTCATCATCAAGTCCTACGGGCAGGAGAACGAGGCCCTGCGGCAGTTGCTGGTGCAGAAGTACGGGCTGCCGACCACGGCCGACGGTGCCCGGCGCCCCTTCCCGAGCTTTGCCGGCAGATTCGCGCCACGCGGCACCTACGACTGGGATTTCGCCGGAGGCATGAAGCTCATCTACCGGCAACCTGCCATCGGAGATGCAACGCTGTCCTATACCGATGTCGAAAAGGCGCGGCGCCTGGGGTCACCTGCGGCGTCTGGCGCCGAGCCCCGCGCCAAGGGAGATCTCGCAGACCGGTTCTGAAACGGCAGCGGCAGTTGTAGAGTCGGCTCATGATGAACGGATCAACGCTGTTCCTCGACACGCTCACCGGCCTGCCGAATCGAGCCTGCTTCCTCGACCGGCTGAGCGAAGCAGCCGACGAAGCCCGCACTCACAAGCGCGCGCTGGCACTGCTGCTGATCGACCTCGACAACCTGTTCCTCATCAACCTGGAAGCGGGCCGCCACGGTGGCGACCAGGCGCTGGTTGCCCTGGCCCAGACGCTGAGGCGTTCAGCCCGTGCGCACGATTTCGTGACTCGCCTCGGCGGCGATCAGTTCGCGATGCTGCTGCCCGGCACGTCGCTGGCCACGGCCGCGCAACTCGCGTCGGCCATACGCGGCCTGGTCGGACGCGTGCACGAGATCCATCCCGGATTCGGCGTGATCGATGTCTGCATCGGGGTGTCGGCGCGACCCAGCGGCGACGACTGGCGGGCGCAGGATCTGCTGGATCTCGCCGACCTTCGGCTCACGTCGGCCAAGCGCTCGCGTCACCGGCCAGGCACGCCGCAGCATGTCTGGGCGGGACCTCCCGATCCGGGCGACGATGACGACGCGAACGAAGGATGATGCGGCCGACGCGCCACGGAATCTCAGGTCTCGAACGTCAGTTGCCAGCGTGCGATGGCAGCCTCGCACATTTCGCTGGCTCGCACCAGATCCGCCAGGAACAGATGCGCCGCGCGGTCGATGCACTGGTGCAGGACCGGCGATTCGGCGTACTCGAGCCCCTCGGCATCGATGGCCAGTGATGGCAGCGCAGTGCGATTGAGCAGCAGCGACTGGATGTGCCGGCACACGACGTACTCGAAGACAAAGGAGCGATCGATGTCGATCTTCGCAGCGACGGCGAAAACGATGTTCTCGAGTTTCATGAAGGCTCCCTGCGAATGTGACCGTCTCGGTGATGACCGGTGACACTTGTCGCCGGTCTGAGATGGATATCGGCCGATGCGCCGCACTCGTGAGGCAATTACGCACATCGAGTCGCTCTTGGGGGGCGTGCTGGTACCGAATCGTCACCCGTCGTCAACGGCGACCGGGCGCCAGCGTTTCTTCCTTGCAGGGCTTAACCCTGCCCCCGTTGCTTCTTGTTGAAGAGGACTGTGATGAAAAAGACCCTCGGCGCGATGCTTTCCTTCCTGATGGCGCTCAGTGTTGGCAGCGCTGTGGCGCAGACCACGCCGGAGACCGCAGCCTCGGCACCTGCCACTGCGCTGTACACCGTGGTCGACGGCTACAAGGTCGATGCACAGACGATGAAGGGATTTCGCACCTGGCGCTCGGCCGCCTGCGACCGATGCCATGGAGCCAACCAGGAAGGCATGGTCGGCCCTTCGCTGATCGAGAGCTTCAAGACCCTGACCAAGGAACAGGTCGTGACGACCGTGACCAACGGGCGGCTCGAGAAAGGCATGCCGAGCTTCAGCGCGAGCCCCGTCGTGATGGAGAACATCGACCACCTGTACGCGTACCTGAAGGGTCGCTCCGACGGCGCGATCACCCGCGCCAAGGTCGAAGAGCTCAAGTGAGCCGGCGGCTGCGCGGCCGCACGGCTTATATGTTCATAAAAACCTTTAATACCGCCCCTCGCGCAAGCACAAGTTGTTGATTTATATGGATTTCATCCGATAAGTCGACGTGTTTTGATCGCGAGATTCGTTTTTATATGCACGAACAAACCTAAATATATGGGGGTAATCCCGGTACAGTCCGGACATCGCAATCGAGGGTAAACACCATGACTCACCAACGCCTTGTCGCACTGTCCCTGTTGACCTTGACGCTCGCAACCGGAGCCGGCGCGCAGACCCTGACGCTCGGAGCCGGCCCTTATCCGACGATGGTTCGGGATGTCGGCCCCGTCGTGACCCAGTCGTACCTGATCCGGCACCCGGCCTCACCGTCGGTCCGCGCAGGGCACGCCAACTTCGAACATCCGGCGTTCTCTGCACGTGCCGAGCGCGGGGTGGACGCCAACACCTTCATCGTCGGACACCCGGCCGTGCCGAGTTCGCCTCTGGGAACCGGAGCCACTGCGCCCGAGGTCGTGCCAGTCGCGTCGCTGCCTATCGTGGTTCGCTGAGGACCCCGGGCCCCGCGAATCCGGAGGGGGCCCGTCTTCGGCCTGTCAGGTGGCTGATCAGAGGATGGGCCAGCCTGCTTCGATGGCCACCGCCCGCAAACGGGCATCCGGGGTGACTGCCACCGGATCAGTCACCGCCTGCAGCAGCGGCAGATCGGTGGCCGAGTCCGAATAGAACCAGGATCGCTCGAATGAACGCAAGTCTGGATGCCAGCCTGCAGCGCCGGACCCGGCGGTCAGCCATTGCTCGACTCGCGTGACCTTGTGCTGCTGGAAGCACGGCAATCCGCTGATCTCACCGGTCAGCCGTCCGTCGTGAGCCAGGCCGACGATCACCGGTTCGGTCGCCACGACATGCGGTAACCCGAAGAGTCGGCCGAGCGGCTCCGCAATGAAGCGGGTCGTCGCGGTCACCAAGGCACACAGGTGGCCGGCATCTCGATGCGACTGCACCAGAGCCAGCATCGGAGCCGGCACGCGCGCGGCGAGGTGCGCCTCGAACTCATCTCCCCACTGGCGGATCTGCGCCATCGGATACCGTGCAAGCGGCGAGACATTGGCACGGTGCATGTCGTGGATGTCGAGCGTTCCGGCCACGTACTGATGACAGTAGCCGAGGTAAGTGTCTGCAGCCGTCGATGGCAGCACGCCCTTGGCAATCAGGAATTGAGTCCAGGCCATGCCGCTGTCGAACGGGATCAGCGTGTGGTCGAGGTCGAACAGCGCCAGATTCATGCAGCGGCAGACGTGTCCGGCGTGGCCATCACGCGGGCCGGCAACACCCCGCGCAGCGCGTTGCACACCATCACCGCTTCGGCGCGGTCAAGATCGTCGCGTGTGAGACTGCGCTCGACCGCCCGCCAGGCGGGATCTTCGAGCACGAGGCCCCGCATCACGCCCGGCAGCGCCCCGTCAGCAACCGGCGGGGTGCACCAGCGGCCAGCCAGCTTCAGGAACACCGATGTGCGTCCCCCCTCGACGAGCCGTCCGTCCTCGGTGAAGAACAAGCTGTCGAAGGCGCCGGCCCGCTCGGCGGCGCGAACGCCTTCGTCGTAATGCTGCCGCAGCGTGGTCTTGTGGCAGGACAGCGGATGCGAGTTCGGCAGCCGATGATCCGCCACCAGCAGCGTCACCCCATCCGCCGCGGGAGGCAGATCGGTCAGCACGGCGTGGGTCAGCTGCAGGCGACCATCGTGCGCCAGCGACAGGCGCAGTCGATGGCGCACCGCGTCGTCTGCGCGGAGCTCACCCACCGTTGAATCGACCAGTCGGCGTGCCTCGGCAGGATCGAACACGAATCCGAGCGCGCGTGCGCTGCGGCCGAGTCGCGCGAGATGTCGGTCGAGGTGGCGGACCCCAGTTTCCGCAGTCGCCAGCATCGTCTCGAACAAGTCGAACCCCGGCGGCAGCCCGGTCAGGAAGCGTGCCTTCAACCGACACTCGTCGAACTCGTCTTCGGCTCGGCTGTCGAGCACGATGCCGGCGCCGATGCCCAGACGGGCGGGGCGCAGGCCGGCCACGTCGGCGCCGAGCGTGATCGTGCGTATGGTCACCGAAAGGCAGAAGTCCCCCAGCCGCGCATCGCCGCGCGGCGCGTCGACCCAGCCGATCGCGCCGCAGTACAGGCCCCGCGGAGTCGTCTCCAGCTCGGCGATCAGCTCCATCGTGTGATGCTTCGGTGCGCCGGTGATCGACCCACAAGGGAACACCGCACGCAGCAACTCAGGGAAACCCACGTCAGGCCGCACTCGGGCCTGCACGGTCGAAGTCATCTGGAACACCGTCGAGTAGGGCTCGATCGCGAACAGATCGGGAACCTTCACGGAACCGATCTGCGCGACGCGTCCGATGTCGTTGCGCAGCAGGTCGACGATCATCAGGTTCTCGGCGCGGTTCTTGACGTCGAGAGACAGGTGGCGCGCGGTTTCACTGTCGGCCTCGGGTGCACGTATACGAGAGGCGGTGCCCTTCATCGGACGCGCTGTCAGCAGGCCAGCCTCGTTGCGCAGGAACAGTTCGGGCGAGCACGACAGCACATGGGTCGTTGCGTCGTCGTGCGCGTCGGATGCCGGCAGTTCGATGTAGGCGCCGAACGCCACGGGCTGACGCGCGCGCAGCCGACGGTACAACCCGACCGGCGAGCCGTAGGCCTGACCGTGCAGGCGATAGGTGTAGTTGACCTGGTAGGTCTCACCGGCCTGGATGGCCTCGTGGATGCGATCGATCGCGCGCGTGAAGGCCGGCCGGTCGACGCTCGCCTCGAGGTGCATGACACCGGCGGCGCCGGGCACGACCGTGTCAACGTCACCGGCGGCCTCGAGACGCTCCAGCCATTCGTCCGCTTCGGCGCGCGACAGGAGCGCCAGGTCGGCGAACATCAGCACCCGCAGCGCAGACCGGTCGCCGGGCACCAGCGTGCGATGTCCGGCCTTCAGCAACTTGACGCCCCATTCGTAGTCGCCCAGCACCAGGGCATGCAGTCCGCTTCGCAGGTCGGCCTCGACTTGCGCCCATGTAGCGTCGAGCGCGGCCGGATCGATGCAGCGATGCTCGCGCACGAAAGCGGTGTACAGCCGACTGGTCGGCCGCTCGGGCGTCGCGTCGCGGTCGTCGAGGAGCGCGCAGCAGCGATCCATCACACCAGCAGCGTTTGACGTCGTGAAGGCTTCGTCGCGAGCGGGCCGAGGTGGCCGCAGTTGGCACATCCGGGCGTGGAGCCGTACCCCGGTACGGGGAGCACCGCAAACGCCAGATCGACGACCCGCGCAGCAGATAGATTCACGACGTCAACTCCAGTCGTCCATGTCGTGCTTGATCTTGTGGCGATTGGCGATCAGCTCATCGACCGACGGCTCGTTGTTCAAGGCCCGCTTGATGGCCAGCATCGTCGCCTCGTGGTTGGTGCGGTACATGTCCCTGCGATCGAGGTTCGGATCCTTCGCGCAGCGCGGGTCGATCCACACCAGGCTGATGATGCACAGTTCGTTGGCGATGTCCTTCGGGATCGTGCCGTCGATCAGGCAATCGACCACCGCATCGGCTGTCGCGCTCTGCACGACACCGCCGAACAGGTCGATGTTGGCGCTGTCCTTCAACGTGACCTTGGGCACGACGATGGTCGCCGGGCGCACGAGCTGGTTGCAGGCGCGGATCGCGAACATCGCGGTGTGCCCCTTGCTCTGCGCCATCATGTTCGCGAAGGCCTGCCCGACCGGGCCGGAGGTAGAGCCGATCAGGATCTCGGGCATCGCGTCGGTGAACTGGCCGTCCTTGGCCAGCACCGTGGCCTCACCTGCGTGAAAGATGTAGTTCTTGCTCATGGCTGTCGAATCCGAAAGTTGATCTGAAACTGTGACCGCCTCGTACCCCGATGAACGCCGGGGCGAGGTGGCGCGATGCGAAGCGTACCCGCCTGCCCGGGGGCTCAGCCGGCGACGATCAGTTCACCCTTGCCACCCGCTGCGACATCGCCGAGATATCGGCGGATCGAGCGTGCCGGCAGGCCGGCGAACGGCCCACCGTGACGAGCGAGGTCCCGCGAGAGCAGCTGCCAGAACACCGGCGCATCGGCCACCGCAGGAACGAAGGTCTGGGCGATGTCACCTGCAGCATTCGAGGCTGCGAAAACCACGCTGCCGCGCCGCATGCCATAGCCGGCATGGCGGCCCGCTTCACCGCCCAGTGCGATCGTGCCGGCGACCATGCGCGACGCGAGAAAGTCACCCGCGTTGCCGAACACCAGCGCGGTGCCGCGCCGCATCCGATCTCCGAAGCGTGCGCCCGCATTTCCCTTGACGATGAAGGTGCCGCCGCGCATGCCGTCCATGCTGCCGGGCAAGGTACTGGCGGCGAAGTCGCCGACTTCTCCAGTCACCGTCAACAGGCCGCCCGCCATCTCGCAGGCGGCCAGGGAACCGGCGCTGCCGGCCACCTGCAACTCGCCAGCGCTCATGCCGCCGCCGACGTAGTCGCCGACGCTGCCATCGACGAACATGCGGCCGCCCGCCATCTGCCAGCCGACGCGGTCGAAGCGCGCCAGATCCCCGATCAGACGCAGCTCATCGACATCGCCAGCCGAATCGGATCGAACAACGCCGAACAGCTCGGCCAGCTGCAGCATCTGGGTGCCGTGCGTGACGGACAGCCGTTCGACCTCGCCCACCGACAGCGCAGCCAGCGCCGCCGGCGTGACACCGCGCAGATCGACCCGCAGCGCGGGCGCCTGCCTCAGGGTCAGGGTGATGGTGGTGCTCATGACTGGCCGCCCTGTGCGCCCTGCCCCAGCAGCTTGTGCAGATGAAAATGGTACGGCCCGAGCTTGCCGCCGTAGTTGCCGGCCGAGATCCGCAGCAGGCCCCCGGCCGCGCCGATGTGGGTGCCGGCATCGATGCCGGCACGCATTGCCGCGCCGACGGCTGTATCGGTCAGGCCGTCGATCACGATCTCCATCACGCAGCGGGTTTCCGGGGTCAGCTCGGTCTTCGCGGCGAGTCCGATCAGGCTCGGGCAGAACGCGTCGTTGGTCGATGCACCGAGCGACGGGTACTTGCTGCCGACCTTCGAGCCCGAGCGCACCACGCCACCGGGGAACGGCATGATCACATCGGGCACCCGCTTCATCGCGAGCACCGCCGCCTCGGCCACGGCGAGCGCCGAATCGGTATCGCGCGCCAGCAGCAGCAGATTGCCCCCGCCGACCGCCTTGGTCACGCAGACCGTTTCCTGCGCGACGAATTCGCCGTCCATCACGGGAATGCGCCAGTAGCGCTGGCCGCCGATCATTTTCGAGATCTGCCAGCCGTCGCCGAAGAAGCGCAGGTTCTTGCCGAGCGCGATGCGGTCGATCACGTCGGCCCCGTCGGCAATGCCGGCAAACACCGCGGTCGTCGGACAGGTCAGCACGCACTGCCCGACCCGCCGTTCGAGCTGCTTCGCCAGCTCCTTGCCCGACATCGAGAACAGCATGACGCTGATACCCGGACGGCCGTCGGGTGTCTCGCTGGCGTCGAGTTCGCGTTCGATGGCTGCCTCGCAGCCACAGGCAATCACCGAGGTCGCGAAGCCGGTGGTCGCCACGGCGGCGTGGCGCGCCCAGGTCAGGTTGTGCGCGGTGATCACGATGCGCGTCGCCTTCATCGGGAAGGCTTCGGCGAAGGTGTCATCGATCACCACGCCATTGATGACCAGCGGCGCCTTCGCGATGTCTGCTGAAGCCGCGCTCACGTCGTCGCTCCCTCGAAGCACTCGGTGGGCAGCAGGCGCCCGCCGTTGCAGCAACTGCACAGCTCGTCGTGGCTGATCGTCAGGTGGTCGAAGTTCACCGAACCGTGTGCCGCGAGGTGCTTGCGCAGCGTCTTCTCGATGCCGCGGTCGTAGTCGGGTTCGACGAAGTGCGTGCCGCCGGTCGGCACCGCGACGATGCGCCCGGCGCGCGACACCAGCGTGCCGTCCTTGAACACGTACTCGGGTGTGGTGAACATGGCCTCGCGGTCGGCGTCGTCGCGGTAGACCGCGATGTCGGCGGCCGCACCCGCTCCGAGGTGCCCGCGGTCGCGCAGGCCGAGCAGCCGCGCCGGGCCGGCACGCGTCAGCACCGCGATCTCGTACAGCGACAGCTCTCGGGTGATCGAACGCAGCGCCGAGTTGGCCGCGATGTCGGGGTGCAGCTTCGCGACCTGCTCGTCGCGGAAGCTGCGGTCCATCAGCAGCCGGATCAGGTGCGGGTAGCTGGTGAACGGCCCGCCGTTCGGGTGGTCGGTGGTCAGCACGACGCGCCACGGGTCGTTGACCAGCAGGAAGATCTCCAGTCCCAATGACCACTGCAGCGCATTCACATAGCTCTGCTCCCGGTACCGGAACGGAACGACACCGCAGCCGGCATCGCATTCGATGTCGGCGCCGATCCACTTGCGCGGCGTGCCGATGCCCGAGTTCGCGTGCTGGCGCATCGTGTCGCCCGACGCGGTGACGGTCTGGCCGAACATGATCTGGCCGATGTCGATGCTGATGTTCTGGTTGGCGTTCACCGCCTCGGCCAATTGCACCGCGGCCGACGAAAACTTCTTCGGCCCCTCGGTACCGTAGGCGTGGAACTGGATGTGCGTCAGATGGCCCGGCAGGCCGTCGAGCGCCGAAATGGTCTCCAGCGTCGACTCGATGTTGCCCGCCACGCCCAAGTTGCTGCCGTGGATGTGCAGCGGGTGCGGCACGCCGAGCTCGCCCAGTGCTCTGGCCAAGGTATTCACGACCTGCCGCGGCGTGACCTGCCAGTGCACATGCTTCTCGTCGACGTCGAGCTTGCGCTGGTTGAACTTGAAAGCCGAGATGCCGGCGGGGTTCACGACCTTGACGCCCATCGCCTTCGAGGCGTGAATCGTCCAGCCCATGTAATCGCGGATCTGCTGGAAGTCGCGGCCCTCGGCCAGCATCTGCAGGAACAGCTCGTCGTTGCCGAGCATCACGTAGGCGCCGTGGTCGAGGATCGGCACGTCGCCCATTTCCATGTGGGCATGCCGCGCATTGGCAGACACCATCGCCGGCTCGAACGCCGCGGTGTAGCCCATCTCGACATAGCGGTAGCCGGTCGCCAGCGTACCCGGCGCGCAGGTGCCGCACGAGGCCAGTTCGAGCCGGTTCTCGGGCAGCGCGTAGGGGTTGCCGCGGGCGCGGTGATCCTCGGGCAGCAGCATGCGCGCCAGGTTGACCTTGCCGCCGCCGATGTGGCTGTGCATGTCGATGCCACCGGCCATCACGACGCAGCCGCTCACATCGATCTCGGTCGTCACCGCCTCGTTCGGCGCCAACTCGACGATGCGGCCGTCGCGGATGCAGACGTCGCGGACGGTTCCATCGACACCATGCGTTGGGTCGATGACCCGACCGCCCTTCAGTCGCACCGTGGTCATGCCGCAGCCTCCTGCTTCAACGCAGCGACGGCCGATGTCAGGCGCCAGATCACGCTGGCGGCCGTCGGCAAGGTGTCGGCATAGACCGCATCCAGCGGCATCAGCACGACGCCATCGGCACGGAAAAGATGCCCGCTGCTGCCGATGCCGGGGGTCGAGACAGGAATGAACACGGTTCGGTGCCCTGCGCCAGAGGCGGAAAGATGCTGCATGAGGTCCGGATGCCCGATGACGACGCGAGGCAGATCGGCGGAGGGCAACGCATCCGCGTTGAAGCTCGACAGCCACAGCAGCGCATCTGCCGCACCGTCGGCCAGCAGCCGTCGGGCGTCGAAGCAAAGCGGCTCGTGCTCGATCCCGGTCGGGCCCACCCGCGAGCGCAGCGGCAGCCCGGACAGCCAGCTGAAGACCTGGTTCACCGTCGCCGCACCGTTGCCGCCGCCGAGCGGAAACCCCGCAGCACGCGTGCTGCGATTGAGCAGGCCGACGATGTGGTTGACGGTCTCGACCAGCAACGCGCCATGCGCAGGCAGCTCCGGGTTCTGCCACACGATGACTGCGTATTGCGCGGCGTGCAGGCGCCGGGCCAGCGCGACGAGGGCGGCCGGTGCCGCGCTCACCGCATGATTCGCGACGAGGGCCGCCAGCATCGCGGCCGTGTCGAACAGGTCTCCGTGGAGATCGATGGCCTCGGCGGTGACGCCGCGAGCGCCGTTCAGCTTGGCCAGGGTGGCCGGCACGTCGTCACCGACTGCGGCCCCGACCAGAACGATGTGACGGGCACCCACCAGATCTTCGCCGACACCGCAGCGGCGGAAGAACTCCGGGTGCTGGACGGCCGGCGATCCGCCCAGGCAGACGATCAGATCGGCTCGAGTGCGCAACTCTGCGAAGGTGCTCGTGAACTGTCCCCGGTCCTGCAGCGCGCGCAACCCATGCATCAACGCATCGCCTTGCGCCGCATCGCAGATCGCACCGGTCTCGCAGGCCAGGCGGTAGAGCGCGCGCGCACCGGCGACATCGGTGCCGAGCCCGCCGAACAGCGGCTGGCGACTCGTCGCAAGCACCTGCGCTGCCGCCGCCACCGCACTGTCGAGATCACAGGGCTCCCCGTCGATCTGCGCTGTGGCAACGGACGGGGCACCGCTGAATCGCTGCAGCGCGCGGCCGGCCCGGGGACAGTCACTGCCCCGCAACGCCAGCGCAGCCTGATCGGCCGGGATCGCGACTTGAAAGCTGTCGCACAGCAGCGGACAGAATGGACAGGTCCAGGCCGTGTCGGACCCGCTGCCGGATGTAGCCGTTGACACAGAAGCGCTCATGAAATCATTGTGTCGCAAGGGACAGGCCAATTCCCTGCGGGGAACCCCACGCCGGGCGAATCCCGGCGCACGAGCTCGCCGTGCAGGAACACGCGCCGTCAAGGGCAACACTTTGTGCCGTGGGGTGGTGACATTGTGTGTGGATGCCCGCGGGCGAAGGTCAGCGCCTCATCGGGGGCAGCCGCAGGTCGTGCAGCGCCGAGGCGACCAGCCAGCCGCTGGCGCCGGCGGCGCGGGCACGCTCGAGGTCCCCCTGGTCTCGCACGCCGCCGGCTCCGAACCAGCGGACCGCGGCATTCAACTGCCTCAACGCAGCGAAGGTTTCGAGGTCGGGGCCGGCATCGGTGCCCACCTGCTCCAGCGTCATCGCGATGACGCGCGTCGGCCACAACGCTGGCAACGTCCAGCACCCTGCCGCATCGAGACGCACGCCGTCCCGGCGGTCGAGCGACAGCACCCAGTCCTCGCGCGCGTGCGACCCGTCGTCACCCGCCGGACCAAAGGCCTGTTCAAAGGCCTGGCGTGAGCGCATCGACTCACTGGCCAGCACGGGAATCACGCAGCCCGCAGGCGCATCGACGGCCTCCAGCAACTCGTTGGCGACCCTGGCATCGCCACAGCCCGCATCGACCCAGAGTTCGGTCTGCGGCAACGCACGCTGGAGCGATCTCAAAATCGCCACCTGGGGCCGGCCACCGGTGAGTGCATCGAGATCGGCGATGTACACCTGATGCGCATCGCAATGGTCGCGCAGCACCCGGGCCACGGTAATAGGATCGCTGCTGGCGCACAGCCTCGATTCGATCGGTCGGTAGCTGCCGCGCGCACCGCGGTGCGCACGTACCACCTGGCCGCGCATCAGATCGATCACCGGAATCAGGTTCATGGCGGGGCGGCGGATCCCAGGAAGCATCCACGGAAAATGACAACGCGGCGCGTGTTCCTGTTCGAGTATCTCAGCGCCGGCATGGGCGACGGCCGCCATGGCGCGCCTGCCGAGTTGCGCGCCGAAGGCCTCGCGATGCGCGACGCGATGCAGGCCGATCTGACCGCCTTGCAGGACGTCAAGCTCAGTGTCGCCGTCGGCCGATCGGATTCATCTTTCGGTGCCGACAGTCCCGCCTCGACCCGGCACGTCTGCGCGCTCGTCGGGGAGTCGGCGCCCGACTTCGTCGCCCGACAGGCGGATTCGCATGACCTCGTGTGGGTGGTCGCTCCCGAGACCGGAGGTCTGCTCGCGGCACTGAACGAGGTGGTGCCACCACAGCGATGGCTAGGCTGCACCGGCGATGCGATCCGGCTCGCATCGAGCAAGCGGGCCACCCTGGCCCGACTGCAACAGCACAGCATCGCGACTCCACTGGATTTCATGACGGATGCCGCCGTGCGACATTGGGTCGTCAAGCCCGACGACGGCGCAGGCAGCCTGGACACGCGGCGGCATGGCGATCACGCGGCCGCACTGATCGACTTGCAGCGGCGCGGACAGCGCGGCGAGACCGCGACGCTGGAGCCCTGGGTCAACGGAGATGCGCTGAGCCTGTCGCTGCAGGTTCACGACAACAACGCAGAACTGCTCGCGGTCAATCGGCAGCGGCTCGCGATCGATGGGGAAGGCGCGGTGTCGCTGATCGAGGTCGACATCGCCGCCGGCGACTTCGATGCCGCGCAGCGGCACGCGTTCGAGCAGACGGCCCGCGACGTCTGCGCCGCCATACCGGGTCTGGCCGGCTGGGTCGGCATCGATCTGGTGTGGCATGCCCAGCGCGGACCGGTGGTCGTCGAAGTGAACCCGCGCGTCACCAGCGCGTACGTCGGGATGTCGGCCACGCTGGGCCGCAATCTGGCGGCAGAGATCCTGTCGGCACACGAAGCAGCACAGCCCCGAGCTGCCATCACCGATGCAGCGCTCTGACACGCTCGTCGTCGGCTGGGACATCGGCGGCGCGCACCTGAAGGCCTGCCTCACGCGCGATGGTCAGGTCATCGACGTCGCGCAATGGGCCTGCCCGCTGTGGCAGGGGCTGGATCAGATCGACATCGCGCTGCAGCAAGCCCAGGCACGCTGGCCCGCGCTGGGCAGCGATACCAGACACGCGATCACGATGAGCGGCGAAATGGTCGATGCATTCGAGCATCGCGAACAGGGCGTGCAGCGCATCGCGGATCGGCTGGCGCAGGTGTTGCGCGGGGAGGTGCGACTCTATGGCGGCGACCTGGGCTGGATTGCGCCAGCCGACGCAGCGCGGTGCTGGACGCAGATCGCATCGGCCAATTGGCTCGCCACCGCGCAGCATGCAGCGACGGTCTTTCGCGACGGCTTGCTGGTCGACATCGGCAGCACCACCACCGACCTGATCGCGCTGGCAAATGGGCGCGTGCAAACCGCGAGCCGCAGCGACCACGAGCGGCTGGTCAGCGGCGAGCTGGTTTATCACGGCGTCGTGCGCACGCCACTGTGCGCACTGGCGAGGCACGTTGCCTTTCGCGGCCACCCGGTCAACGTGATGAACGAATGGTTCGCGACCACGGCGGACGTCTACCGGATGACCGGCGAGCTCGACCCGACACACGATCAGCAGCCGAGTGCCGACGCACGGTCGAAGGACCGCGCGGCAACCCGGCAGCGACTTGCACGGATGATCGGACTCGACGCGCGAGATGCCGAGGACGACGAGTGGCTCGCGCTGGCGAAGTCATGGCGGCAGGCCCAGATCGAAGAGATTGCAGCCTCGCTGACTCGCATGATGGCCACGCGGTGCGGGACCGCATCGTCCGGCACGATCGTCACCGCGGGTTGCGGCGCTTTTCTGGTCCCTGACCTGGCAGCGCGCGTGCCGGCGCTGACGGGTTGGCCAATCCAGTCCTACGGTTGCGATGTCGCGCGCATCGCAGCCAGCGACGATGGATCCGCGGACGCCAGCAAAGCCGACTGGGCTCAGGTCTGCGCCCCCAGCGTCGCGGTCGCCAGCCTGTACGCAGGGGAGCCCTGCTGATGTGGGTGGTCAAGCTCGGTGGCAGCCTGTGCGAGCAGGCACCCGAAACCTCGCCCCTGCGCGACTGGCTGGACCTGCTGGTTCGCGAAGGTGCGGGCCGCGTGGTGATCGTCCCGGGCGGCGGAAGGTTCGCCGATGCGGTGCGCGGGGCGCAGGCGCAGTGGCGCTTCGATGACCTCACAGCCCACAACATGGCCTTGCTCGCGATGTCCCAGACCGCGCACCTGCTGCGCAGCCTGAATCCGGCGCTGCGCCTGTGCGATCGCGAGGCGGCGCTGCACCAGGCGCTTCGGCAGGGCGCGGTCGCGGTCTGGTCGCCGCTCGAACTGCAGCGTGACCGCGCGGATGCCGACACGAACTGGGACGTCACATCCGACAGCATCGCGCTCGGACTCGCCCTGCGGCTGGGCGCAGCGCGGCTGATCGTGGTCAAGTCATGCGAGACCGATCCGTCGGCCTCGCTGGATCAGTTGAGTGCAGGCGGCGTCATCGATCGCCGATTCGCGAAGCTGGCGGAGGGCCAGTCCTTGCGCATCGACGTGGTCAGCCAACGCTCATGCTCGCTGATGCGGGACGAACTGAAGGACCGCCACGACCAGGGCGGCTGACCCGGGCGTCAATTCAGGCAGGCAGCTCGTGGTGCACGGCAGCGCGCAGCCGCGCCGACAGATCGCGCACCCGGCCCGCATCGAGTTGCGATGCCCGATCACCCACGCACACCGCGCTGCGAAAGCCCACGAAGTCGGGTTGCAGCGTGGCCAGTCGCTCGACGTGCGCCAGGCGCAAGGCGCCGGCCAGCCCGACCATCGCATGCGTTCCACGCACCGCGTCGATGAAACGCTGCAAGGCCTCCGGACTCAGCAGTTCGAACAGGCTGCCCGCCTGCTTCTCCGCGGTGTCGACCATGATCGCCGGAAATGCAGCGCCCGCTCTTGCCGACATTTTGCAAGCCCGCGAGACAAGCTCGTCGTCGATCCCGCGGTCGGCGATGAACACCGGCACCACGGGCCAACCGCAGCTGGCAAGGGCGTCGAGGACAGCCGCCGCACCAGTTTCGCGCTCTATACCCACCTTGACATAGTCGACGCCACAGGAGCCAACGTCGGCGACCCGGGTCAGGATCTGCGCCACGTCTTCCATCGGAAGGTCTCCTATGGTGGCGCTGATCGGGAGGCGCAGGTGGTGCGCCCGCAGCGCGCAGACGACCTCGCGGATCGTGTTCAAGGGAAGTCCGCCCAGCGCACCCTCTCGCGGCTCCTTCAGGTCGATGAAGTCGGCGCCTCCATCGGCGGCAGCCAACGCCTCCTGGACATCGCGCACGCTGACCAGCATGCGCATCGTGGCGGTCGTCATTGCTGCTGCTGCGCGTGTCGGCGGTGCTTCGCGACCGCTTCTCGCAACCAGCCCCAGGCCTCGCGCTCCTCGGGTCCCGCGGTCTTGTCGATAGCGATCTGCAGGTAGGCCATCTCGCTGTCGACCTTGGCCGCCGGGAGCATGCTCAGGCGGCTGACCAGAACGGCGCCTTCGACCACCGCCGCCTGCGCACGGTTGATCCCGATGTACGGCGCATGCACGCATGCGTGCTCGCGCGCCAGGTGCAGCACGGTTCGCTGCTCCTCGTCCTGTCGTGACACCAGCCGCAACTCGAGGTGACTCAGTGCACAAGCCAGTCGCACGCCAGGGATCCGCTCGGCTGGCAACGTGTCCCAGACCTTGCGTCCGGTCACGCTGCCCGCGAACACCCTTGTATCGACAACGATGTTCAGTACTGCCCAGCCGGTTGCCACGATGTTGTCCAGCGTCGTCGAAGGACGGTAAGGCATCAGCACCACCTCGTCGCCCCGATAGCGTATGCCCATCGGCGCCACATGCGATGTGCCATCAGCCGACAACGTGGTCACCACGGTCTCGAAAATCACGTCATTCATCGTCAGGTCCGCTCGCTGGTTTCGTCGGCTGGGTCGGCGGGCAGCTTGCCACGCATCTTCCCGGTCTGCATCGTCGTACCGGGCGCACACCAGCCGGCCAGATCGACGGGGGCACGCTCGACCGCGCAACCCCAGTCCAGGGGCTGGTCCTGGACGTAACGCTTGCCGAGTTGCAGCGCAGTCTCGGCATGCGCCAGCTCGACACCCATGTAGAAGGCGTGCGCTGCGTCGTCTTCCAGCTTGAGCTGCGGCCACAGCTCGAAAGCGCCCTGCCCCAGGCGCATTCCGTCGCGGTTGTAAACATGCAGTCCCTGGGGCGAAACCTGGATGCGGAAATTCGGGTCCCGCACCAGAGCGGCCGTCGCTGCGATCTCCTCGGGCGTGTCGGGAAACGGGTGCTTGGCATGCACCGTCATCAGCGCGTCGTTCATGCCCTTGGGCAGCGTCTGGTGGCGCGCAGCCGCATGCATGATGCGGCGAGCCCAGTCGGCCTCGCGCACCGCACGCCGCGCATGTTGACTGACCTGTGTGGTCAGCACCGCGGCCACGTTGAGCTCGGCGCAGATGCCGAACAGCACCGCGTTGATGCCGCTGGTGTCGGCCTCGGTCAGCTCGGTCACGTTGCCCACGCCCATCATGATCGCGACGTCCGGGTAGCGCTCGCGCAGCCGGTGGTAGCGCACGATGGCTGCGGTCATGCCGAACGGGATCGGATCGAGGATCGCGTCAGCCAGAAACGGTCTGCCCTTGTCCTGCATCAACTCGATCGCCTGGTACAGCGAATCCTCGTCGGTCGGCGTGCGGCTGATCAGGATCGGCGTCGACGGCACCTCGTCGGCCACCCACAACGTGTCGAGTGTCAGGCTCAACAGATAGTCCGCCCCGGCACGCCCGCCTCGCAGCAACTCGTCAGGGTTCAGCGAATCGACACTGACGGCAAACCCTTCGGCCTTCAGGGCGCGCACACTGTCCTCGAGGTGGTCGAACGGCGTGTCTGGCAGGGAACCCAGGTCTATGACGTTGGCACCATCGGCGGCCAGCGCGCGGGCACGCCCGACGATCTCATCGACACCGATGCGGTGAGCGTCGACGATCTCGGCAAAGATCGCGACCTCGTACTCGGTCAGGTCGATCGGGAGGGCCGCACGGTTGAAGTAGCGCGGCAGGTCCTTCAGCTCTTCGGGCCCGCGCAGCACCGGCACGCCGTAATGTCGCGCCAGCGCCTCGAGGTCACCTCGGCAGCGACCGGGCACGATGATCCTGTCGGCGGTGCGCTGAACTCCGTCCTCGCGCGACGTCACGACCGGCGCCGGAACCCGGCGGCTGATCAGATCGGCGGTCATCAACGATGCCACCTGCAGGCCGATCTCCCGCACCTCCCAGCTGAACGGCAGGGCCTCGATGCCGGACAACAGGCGTTCGAGGCTCGGCTGCGCAAGTCGCCCGGTCAGGAAGACGACGTGTTCCATGCCAGCGAAAGATGGGTCAACCGCGCATCGAGCCAGGCTTCGAGTTCGGCCGGGGTGGTCACGACATGGCAGTGGTCGATGCCGCGCAGGCGTTCGACGTTGTCGAGCTCGATGCGCCGCGGGCGCAGCGTGACCCAGTCGTGCGGCGACTTGGTCACGACCACCGGCTCGGTATCGCAGGCGAACACGACGCCCGGAATGCCGAGCTTGCCGGCCTGAGCGAACATGTTGGTCGGCAGCGAATCGCTGATACCGAAGGCGCATTTCGCCACCGTGTTGCTGGTTGCGGGCGCGACGATCACGGTGTGATACACGTCGTCGTAAAGCATGCCGACAGGCACCGAGCTGGCCGTCTTGTCACGGAACACGCGGAACGTCGGCCGCAGATCCTCGATGCGAATCTGGTAGATCGGCAACACCTCTTCGGCCGCAGCCGACAGGAACAGATCGACCTGCGGCAGGCGCGCAGCGATTGCCATCGACTCCTCGAGAAAATGTCCCGAGCCGGTGAGGCACCAGGCGAAGCGCGAACGCGGGGTCGGATCGACGGGTACGGTGTCGCCGTCGGACAGCGGAGTTACCGGAGGGCGGTCATGGGCGAGCGTCACGGATGCGGTTCGAGGCTGAGGCGGTCAGGGATGCGAAATGTCGATGTGCAGCTTGCGCAGCTTGCGATAGAGCGTGTTGCGGCTGATGTCGAGTGCCTTGGCCACGTTGCTGAGATTCCAGCGGTGCTGCTCCAGCAACTGCATCAGCATCATTCTTTCGCTGGCCTGGATGGCATTGAGCTTCGGCTCCACCGGCGCCGCCGAGGATGCCGCCGCTGCAGGACCGGGTTCGCCATCGACTTGGGCCGACGACGCACGAGCGCCCGACACCGATGGTGAGGCCACCAGCGACGGCAGGTGCTCCGGCCCGATCGCCGCACCGTCGGCAAGCGCTGCGGCGCTGCGCAGCACGTGGCGCAACTGCCGCACATTGCCGGGCCAGGGATGGGCCATCAGCAGTTGCTCGGCTTCCCGACTGATCGACGCATGAGACCCCGCCTCCGAGGCCAGCACACTGCGGATCAGCTCCCGCTTGTCGCTGCGATCGCGCATCGCCGGAAGCTCCAGTTCGATGCCGGCCAGGCGGTAGTAGAGGTCTTCCCGGAAGCGCCCTTCGCGCACCAGCGTCGGCAGGTGTCGGTGACTCGCGCTGAGCAACTGGAAGTCGACGTCGTGCATCTCCTCGCCACCCAGCGGGGTGACCTGGCGCTCGTCGAGCACGCGCAGCAGCCGCGCCTGCAGCTCGAGCGGCATGTCACCGATCTCGTCAAGGAACAACGTGCCTCCATCGGCCTGCAGGATCTTGCCGCGGCGCCCGGTCCGCTGCGCGCCGGTGAAGGCACCCGCGCGGTAGCCGAACAACTCGGACTCGATCAGGCTTTCGGGGAGACTGGCGCAATTGATCGCAACGAAGGCGCCCGTCGCGTGCGGGCTCCCGTCATGGATGGCCCGCGCAAAGACTTCCTTGCCGGATCCCGTCTCTCCGCACAGCAGGACAGGCGTGCCGCGCGCGATGACCCGGCGAGCGGTCTTCAGGTGAGCCACCAGACGATCATCCTTGAAGGTGGCATCGACCGAAGGACTGGCCGCGCGCGACGCGGCTGGCCGCATCGCCGACCGCCCGGTCGTGATCGTCGAGACCGCTGCGCCGGGCATCTCGCCCATCGGCAGCGGAAACGGGGCGGCCATCGCGCCGCCAGCCGGCCGCCGCGCGACGGCAAAGAACCGGTTCGACGCATTGGCGCGAAAGGTCACCACCGGATGGAAGGATGACGTGGCGCTGCGCTGCAGGAGTTCGCCGAGCGAGGTCTGGAAGACGTCGTCGATGCGCCTCGACCGGATGTCGTCGACCGTCTGCACGCCCAGCTGAAACAGGGCGCTGCGGTTGGCGGCAACGATGCGGCCGTCCGCGGCCACGGCCAGCTTGCCTTCATGCAGCGTGTACACGAACTCCGGTCGGCTGTGGAAGTGCATCGGGTGCGCAAGCGGGAAGCGCTGGTCGATCAGACGGTTCTCGATCATCCGCGCCGTCATGCCCAGCAGCACCAGCAAATGCTGCTGCATCAGCGTCGAACGACTGGTCACATCGAGCACGGCTGCCAGTTCCCCCGAAGGGTCGAAAACGGGAACCGCCGAGCAGGTGAGCTGGGTGAACTGCGTGTAGAAATGATCCTCGCGCTGCACGGCCACAGGACTCGCCGAGGCCAGGCAGGTGCCCATTCCGTTGGTGCCGGCTGCGGTTTCGCTCCAGACCGCACCCGGGCGCAGCCCCAACGGGGCCACATCGGCGGCGAAGGCTGGAGCCGCGACCATGTGCACGATGACGCCATCGGTGTCGGTCAACACGACAGCGGCCTCGGAATCTGCGAGTTGTTCGAACAAGGTCGACATCTCGTGGCGGGCGCATTCGATCACGTCACCGATGCGCTCGCGACGCTCCTGCAGCGCGCTGCGGGCTATCACCGTCGGCTCGTGCGGCTGGTCAGGATGAAGGCGGTAGTCGTGGACGCAGCGTCCCCATGAGCGGGTGACGATATCGTTGGTGGCCACGCTTCGCTCGCCGCGACGCAGCGCGTCGAGGATGCGCTCGGCGTGATGCTCTGCGTTCTGCAGACTCAATGACATGAACGGCTCCTGGGCTTTTCTTCGCAACGCGAGTGGCCCCAGGTCGATGGGAGCCTCTGGCGCCTGCTTGTGCTTGTCGAATCGTGGCTGGCTGTCTTCCGGCGCATCGGGCCACATGCGACTGCCCGTGGCTCGATGCTTGCAGCGCGTGTGTCAATATCGCATTGTCGCGGCAGTTTTGATACAGACAAAGTACACGCCTTGGAGAACCTCTTGACCACCCGACCCGACCCCGGCTTTCCATCTGCACTGGCTGCCGCAGCGGTGCCAGGTGCCCGTCGCGTGGCGGCCGCCGACGCAACGCAGACCATGGACGTGATCTTCATCGAAGGGTTCACGGGTCAGACCGTCATCGGCATCCATGACTCCGAACTGCACCGACCACAAACCATCGTCGTCGACCTGCACGCCGGGTTGCCTCGATCCAAGGCCTGTGACACCGACCAGATCGCCGACACCATCGACTACGGCGTGGTCCGCGAACGGCTGCAGGTGCTTTATCGCGATCACAAGCTGACCCTGCTCGAATCATTCGCGGAAACCATCGCGGACATGCTGATCATCGATTTCGGGGCAGCGTGGGTGCGGGTCAAGGTGGTCAAGCCCAGGAAATTCGACGATGTGGCCGCCGTCGGTGTGGTGATCGAACGTTCGGCGGCGGCGCTGCCCGAGACACCCCGTGCGGCGGGTGTCTTGCGCCTGATCGGCGCAGGAATGGTGCCTGGGGGCAATTGACCGCGGGAGGGACCGGCTTGCGTCCCGCCAACAAAAAAGCCGATCGATGTTCCGATCGGCTTTTCTGATCGATTTCTGCGGCCTTGTGGGCCGCGGAAAGCGAACTCAGTTTGCAGCGAATGGGTGCGGCGAGGAACCCTTCTTGGCGACGACTTCAGCAGCGGTCGGCAGGCCGTTGACGGCGCGCTTGATCGACTCGCGGACAGCCTGGTAGTTGTAGTCCTGGATCTTCTTGTCGTCTTCGGCCAGCCAGTGAATGAAGACACCGACGCTGATGAACAGGTTGTCGGCTTCGTCGAGCGGAATCGTCCCGTCTTCGACCGAGTCCGCCACGGCCATCGCGACGCCGCGCTGGGCTGGGCCGAACATCTGCACGGCTTGCTTGGCACCCTTGATGGTGACCTTGTTGAACATCACCGTGGCAGGCTTGGTCAGCAGGTTCGGCGCGACGACAGCCAGCAACGACGTGAATCCGTCCTTGTTGTTGACCAACGCGTTCGCGAACGCGGTTTCAGCGGCGCTGCCGCGTGGGCCGATGATCAGGTCGATGTGTGCCACTTCGTTGCCGTCGCCGACGAGCGATTCGCCAACCATCAAGCGGTCGATTTTTGCCATGATTTTTCTAGCTCCTGTCTGGGATGAAGAGGTCTTGTCTCACGGACTGGTGCTCCAGCCGGTCAAAGACAGTATCACGATCCGTGCCACTGGAAAACCCACCAGAACCCGGGAGCTAACCTGCACGCTGTTGCCGATTTAGTCGCGCGATGGCGGCTGCGTGATCAGCGCCAGAAGCATCGATGCGACCGTCAAATCGGCCGTGGTCCCGGGGTTGAGGCCTTCGGACTTCAGGGATTCGTCCCATTCGACGAATACCGGATCCAGCTCGAGCCCCGGGTCGGCTGTGGTCAGTCGGGGGTCGACGGCCCAGCGCGCCGCAGTCACCATGACAGTCTGTGCCGGTCCTGCCCCGCGTTTTCGAACAATGTGTGAATCTGGCGCGTGGCTCAGCAACGCGAGATAGCAGCGCAGGACCGCTCGACGCGTCGGGGGCACCGGCAGCGCCACGTCAACAACGGCTGACCGATGCGCGGCTTGCGCTTCGGTCAGGCGAAAGTCATCGCCCAGGGCGGCAACCCCGATGTCGAACAGCGCGCCATATCCGTCCCGATACAGCAGCCCGATCCGGTCCCGATGGGCGGCCAGCGCCATCGCCGCACGCAGCGTGACCGTCGGTTCCGCGCGTACGTCTTCGCGTGGGGCGCTGCCAAGACCACCGGGGTTGGCCCGCGCAATGGCACGGTATGCAGCACGCGCGTCGGTCTCGTCGAGATCGGCCAGCACCGCTTCGATGGCCAACCTCATTTCCGGCTCGGAGGCGGCGCGCGGAAAACGTTCCACCGCTGCCGCCACAGGGGCACAGAGCAGCACGATGCCAAGATTGGTGTTGCAACCAGCCACCGCCCAGGTCGCTGCAATCGCCGCTTCGATGCGCTCGCCGACGCGGGCACCACGCGCGAACAGCGCTGCAGCCGAAGCACGACCGCTGTCGATGAACTGCCGCGCCTGCATGCCGTGACCGGGCGAGTCGATGCTCACGTTGCCGGGCTTGCGAACCGCGATATCGAGTTCGCACGCTCGCAGGTAGGCGGCCCGGGCGCGGTCGATCGCGCCCCCGGTGTCGGAACTCACGCGCGGCGAACTTCCGGCGCGACGCATGGACCCACGCCGGAGCGAGCCGCCGCACCGGCGCACTTGCGATCCAGCAGGTCGTCGATCAGGGCAGCGGCAATGTTGAAATCCGTGACTCGCTGCAGGCCGTGCCAGGCAGCGACGCCGTTGACCTCGATCACCTGCATGTCGGACTCGTCGGGGTCGTTGTCATCGCAGCGCACCGGCACGATATCGATGCCGGCGTAATCCAGAGCGAGCGCGGCCGCTGCGCGCTCTGCCAGCGCGGCCAGCGGCCGGGTCATGGCCTGCGGTTCACAGCGCGCGCCCTGTGCGACGTTGTGGATCCAGTGCCGGCTGACACGGCGCATGGCGGTGATCGCGCGACCGCCGACGACCAGCACGCGCCAATCGAAGCCGGGTTCGCAGACCGGTGGCACGAAGCGCTGCAGGTAAGCCATCGAGCCATAGGACTTGTCGAGCGGCGGCAGCGGGTGGTGTATCCCGTCGACCTCGCCCACCAGTTGGAGGCCCTTGCCCTGCGAGCCGAACAGCGGCTTGAGGACGAGGGCGTGGCCGGCCGCGCCTTCGCGGATCGCGATGCGCTGTGCCTGCGCAGCCGACTCGGTGGCCCAGGTCGGCGGAGTCGGGATGCCGGCAGCATGCAGCAGAAGACTGGTCATGGCCTTGTCGACGCTGCGCTCGATGGCGCGGGCGTCGTTGTAGACCGGCACCCCGAGTTCGCGCAACGCGTGCAGCACACCCAGCCGCTTCGTCACTTGCTCGAAAGTGCCTCCGGCAATGCCTCGCACGAGGGCCGCGTCGGGCAGCTCGCGGCCATAGCCGGGGATCGCCAGCCCGTGCCATGCGGCAGTGGTGTCGATGCGGCAATCGGCCAGATCCACACACCGCCCGACCGCACCGCGAGACCGCAGGGCGGTCTGAAGCTGCCGCGTGTGCCAGCCGGTCTCGTCGGTCAGGATGGCAACGCGCATGGCTCAGGCCTGTTGAAGCCAGAGCTTCTGGAGCAACGGCATGTTCAACGCGCCGGCATGCCAGGTGTTGCCGCTATCCACGTTGCTGACCCAGACTTCGGCCGGTGCGAACAGCGCGCCGTCGATCTTGTAGAAGTCGTAGCCCGCTTCCTTGAAGATGTCGGCAAAGCCACGCCCGTAGTCACGCGAGTTCGACGACGGCAGGCGCAGCGCCAGGTCGCGCGCAGCCGCATCGTCACCGCGCACGCTCAGGTGCACCCGACCACCATAGAGGATCGCGTCGTTGGTGCGACCCATCGCCACCACCCCGTCGGGGCTCGGCGAGGGCAGCGGCGCGGACGCCAGGCCATCGACGACGTTGCCGAGCGCAAAGCCGAGTTCGTGCGCCTTGTGCAGCGCCACCTCGAGCACCCTCGCCACCACCTGGGTGCCGCCAGCCCAGCTGGTGGTCGGAGTCAGGATCAGCGTCAGGCCGGCCGGCTTCAGCCCGCAGTCGTTCAGCACCTTGTCGATGACGATCTTCGGCGGCAAGCGGTCGACTTCGAGCACCAGCACGCCGGACTCGGCCCGGTCGCGGTAACCCAGCTCGGCGAACAGCGCCTCCTTGCCAGCCAGCGCACGCGCGGGACCGGAACCCAGCGAGAAGAATTTCCTGCCACCGGTCTCTTCCTTCGTGGCAGCCAGGCTCCAGCCCGCGTACTGGCTGCCCAGGCACGACAGCACCGGCTGTGCGCTGCGCACCTGGACCCAGGTCGGCCAGCCGTCGTCCACACCGGTGCGCAAGGTGACGTCACCGAGCCCGCCCATGCAGATCTCGCCGATCAGCAGGCCGGCGGCGATGCTGCTGCGGGCCTCGATGCCGGCATCGACGATGCACACGCCGGTCGGATCCTCGATCGCCTTGACGTTGAGCGATTCGGCTTCGTTCAACAGGCGCTGCACACGCGATTGCGTGAGGGCATTGACGCTCAGGTGCGTGTCCGCCAGCGGCGGCAGGGTGTCGGTCATGTCGATGTCTCCAGGGTCTGCAACAGCATCTTGCGGCTGTCGTTCAATCGGGTTCGGACTGCGTCGGCGCTGGCACCAACGGCCGCGACGCTGCACAGCGGATCGCCCGCCGTGCAGCGGATGCCCGGGGCAGGCAGGTCGTGCGCACCGGGCCAGCGCGACAACCGTGCCGTCACGGCCGCGCTGACCTCCACAGGCCGCAGCGCATAGACGATCTCGATGCCACGCACCGCCGGTGCGTCGGCGTCTTCGGGGCAGATCGCGGGCAGATCGCCGTTCAGGCAGGCGCGAATGTGCGCATCCATCAAGCCGTGCGTGCGCAGCGTTCCAGAGGCAGCGCATTCGAAGCGGCGCTGCTCGTAAAGCGCCATGCTGGCCGGGGGCCGCGGATTGACCTCGAGCACCGAGACCGTGTCGCCCTCCAGAAGGAAGTCGAGGCTGCCGAGTCCGCGCAGTCCCCACTCGGCCACGAGGGCCCGCAGGATGCGGCCGACCTTCCGAGCCACGGGGGTCGGCAGCATCACCGGTCCGACCGCACCGCAATAGACATGCGGCTTCGCGCCGAAGCGCCGAATCGTCAGCTCGTTGCAGCCCAGTTCGCAGACATCGTTGCCGTTGGCGATGAAGGTCAGCGACATCGGCCGGCCCAACGCTTCGCGCTGGAAATACAACGCCGGCGAACCACCGAGTCGCGAGGCACTGCCGGCGACCCAGCGGCGGATGTGCCAGCCACCGGTGCCCTGGAAATCCTTGACCAGCCAGTGCAGCGCCTCGCCATCTTCCGGCGGCTCAAAGCGCACTTCGGGATGCGCGATGCCCAGGCGATCCAGGGCCTCGAAGAAGATCCGCGGGTCGCGTACGCTCCGCATCGTGGCGGCGTCGTTGCCGATCAGAGGCAGGACGGCCGCGCCCCGCTCGAGCAGATCGGCAGCGCCTTCGAACCCGGCGCCCGGGCACCAGCCGAGCACGTCGGCATTGCGCGCCAGACCCGCCAGCGCCGAACGCAGGCGCTCGGCGTCGATGTGCAGGGTGCCGGGCTCACCGAGCGCCGACCACGTCACGCTCGCCGCGCGGGTGTCAACGTCTCCGAACAGATCGAGCGCGACGACCTCATAGCCATCGCGCGCGGCGGCTTCGGTCATCGCGCGCGCGGAAATGGCGGCCACCGCCAGCATCGTCATGGGAGCGGCGAGCAGTTCAGGCTCGACCGCAGGCCTGTTCCTGCAGAAACTGACGCGCGGTGGCGAACGCTTCCGGGAAGCTCAGAACCAGCGGCGTGTGCGAATCGTGCATCCGGACCAGCAGGCGGTGCTGCGTCTGGTACTTGACGTTGCCGATGGCCAGCGCGCCGATGCCGACCGCCTGCGTATCTGGCAGAGGCACACCGTTGTCCATGACGCCGATACCGGCAATCCCGCTCGGAGGCACCGCGTTCACGTCCGCGGCGACCTTCAGCCGCCTGGCATGCGACAGATCCACAGCCGACAGCACCTGCACACCAGCCGCCGCGCAGGCGAGGATCACATCGGCGTCGGCCAGCGACGCATGCACCGTGTCCTGGCTCTCGCCCGAAACGCCCTGCAGGGTCACGCCGAAACGCACTCCCGTGACACCGGCGGCGGTCTCGGCCTCGGCCAGCCCGTCGCGGTTCGACAGGCAGACACGTGCGCCAGCCTGCGCGGCAATCACGCAGGCGATGCGGCCGACCGGCCCGGCACCGCCGATGACAACGACCTTCTGGCCTTCGAGGCCGTGGCCATGGCCACGCTGCAGCGCGGCCTCGACGCAGGCGATCATCGCGGCCGCGGTCGTGTAGGCCCCGCTCGGGTCGGCCATCACCGACACGACGAAGGGCTTGACCATCGCCTTGACCGACTTGTCGAGCATGTCGGCCGCCAGGATGGCGTCACGACCGCCGATGAAGATGCCGGTGCGAGAGACACCGGTCGGACCGCGCGAGAAGATCACGTCCTGCGTCAGTGCGGAGATGGCCCCGATGTCGACACCGCTGTACGGAACCACGATCTGGTAACCCGCGTCGGCGGACATGTTGATGTCGAACGGGCTCATCTGTCGGCCCGGAGTGAACATGTGGAGGATGTAGGGGCGTTCCATGTCGGACCTCTTTCTGGCTGTCTCTTATTGGGTCTTGAAGGGCGTCACGCCGTGGCAGCACGCGGGTCGTTCAGCGTCGCGCCACGGTTGCGGCCACCCACGATCTGCAGCGTCAGGTGGGGAGCCATCAACGGAGTGGCGCGGGCCGCCTCGACGAGGGCGTCGGCCTGCTGCTGGCTGGGCAGGATCGCGAAGCCGGTCGGACCCCACGAGCTTTGTCCGATCGCCGCACCCGATTCACCACCAGCCGCTTCGCCGAGCCATCGAACCAGGCGGCCGACGCTCGTGCTGGTGTAGGCCTCGCCACCCTGCGCCGGCGCAAAGTGAGCGCCGAGCTGCTGCTGCACCCGCGTGATGCCGGCAGCGAATGGCGCGAACTCGGCGCACGCTGCACCGGGCAACACACGCATCAGCACCTGGTGGCAGATGTCGGCAGCAACGGCCCGGGGCATGGCCGGCAAAGCGGCGATCGCCTGCTTTTCCTCGTGACCCGAAAGGCCTCGGTGTTGCGAGTCAAGCACGACCACCACGCGCCAGGCGTCGGGCAAGGCTACCCGCGACAGCACCGGCGCGGGCTGGCCGTCGGGTCCCGGCCCGCCGTCGACCAGCAGGCCACCCTGCTCGAACCCGCCGATGCCAACGCCCGAGCGCAGACCGCGACCCAGCCATCGGGCCAGCGTGGCCGAAGGCACATCGAGCCCGTGCCAGAGCGCGAACGCCCGACCGATCGCCAGTGCCAACTGCGTGCCCGAGCCGAGACCGGCATGCGCCGGGAGCACCTTCTCGAGATGCAGGTGCAGCGGCTGCGTCAGTCCGGTCTGCCGTTGCAGCACATGGAGATGCGACTCCGCGCGGTCGATCTCGGCCTGCGCCGAAGGCACTGCCCCGGTGACGCGCCGTGCAGGGGCTCCGCACAGGTCGACCTGCGTCTCGAATCCATCGACGACCAGTCCGAGGCTGCCGTAGCGCCGGCCCAGCGAGCCACCTGGGTCGAGGAAGCCGAGATGCAGACGCCCCGGCGCACGCACCGACACGACGCGCCGGTCTGCGGCGCGTTCAGGTCGAGTGGCGAGTCCGGGAGAGTTCATGTCGAGAGACGCCGGCATTCTGGCGCAGCACCGCAGGTCGGCTTCAAATCCTGTCGATTCGAACGGCGGTCACCTTGAAGCCGGGAATCTTGGCGGCCGCGTCAAGCGCATCACCGGTCAGCTTGTTGGCTGCGGCCTCCCAGAACGCGAATGGCAGGAAGACCTGCCCCATCTGCACATCGCCACTCAGGCTGGCACGGGTGCGAACGCTGCCGTGGTGGGTCGTCAGATTGACCACCTCGCCATCGGAGATGCCCAGACGCGCCGCGGCGATCGGGTGGATCACGGCGAGCGCTTCGGGGGCAATGGCATCGAGCATGCTGGCGTGCCGCGTCATCGCGCCGGTGTGCCAGTGCTCGAGCACACGTCCGGTGGTCAGCACGAACGGGTAAGCCGCATCGACCTGCTCGACTCCGGGCTGGTAAGTGGTCGGCACCACGGTCGCACGACCGTCCGCGGTCGGGAAATGATCGATGAAGACCACGCTTTCGCCGGGTTCGTCCTCGCGGTGCGCTGGGGTAACCACCGCACCCTCGCGGATCAGCCGTGTCCATGGGACACCGGCCAGCGGGTCCATCACCGAGCGCATCTCTTCGTAGACGCGTGCAACAGGCGCCTCGACCGCGACGTGTCCCTCGCCGTCGGCGGCCTGCCAGTAGTTCCAGGCCACGCCGAGCCGACGCGCCAGCTGCTCGATGACCCACAGGTCCTGCCGGGCCAGCCCGGGCGGCGCGAGCGCGGGGCGGCCGATCTGGATCAGGCGATCGGTGTTGGTGTAGGTGCCCCACTTCTCTGGCTGAGCCGAGGCCGGCAGGATCACGTCGGCCAGCATCGCGGTTTCGGTCGCGAAGATGTCCTGCACGACCAGGATCTCCAGCTTGGCCAGTGCTGCACGGGCGTGGTCGAGATCGGGATCGCTCATCGCCGGGTTTTCGCCCTCGACGAAGATGCCCCGGATCTTGCCGTCGGTGACCGCGTGCATGATCTCGACGACGGTGAGCCCCGACGTCGCGTCGATCGGCGTGCTCCAGATCGCCTCGAAATGCGCACGCACCGCGGCATTCGACACGCGCTGGTAATTGGGCAACATCATCGGGATCAGCCCGGCGTCGCTGGCGCCCTGCACGTTGTTCTGGCCTCGCAGCGGATGCAGGCCGGTGCCAGGTCGGCCGATCTGGCCGGTGATCAGTGCCAGCGCGATCAGGCCGCGCGAGTTGTCGGTGCCATGCACGTGCTGACTGACGCCCATGCCCCACAGGATCATCGAGCTGCGTGCGGTCGCATAAGCACGCGCCACCTCGCGGATGGTCGACGCTGGGATCCCGCAGATCTCGGACATCCGCTCGGGGGTCGCCTCGGCAACTGATGCCTTCAACGCGTCATAGCCGTTGACCCGCGCGGCAATGAAGGTCTCGTCGACCAGGCCTTCGTTGATGATCGTGTGCAGCATGCCATTGAGCAGCGCGACGTCGGTGTCGGGACGGAACTGCAGATGCCAGGTGGCGCGTCGCGTCAGCTGCGTGTGGCGCGGGTCGCAGATCACGAGCCTGGCACCGCGATCGATCGCGTTCTTGATGAAACTGGCCGCCACCGGGTGGTTGACCGTCGGGTTGGCGCCGATCAGGAAGATCAGTTCGGCCTCGGCGACGTCGGCCACCGGGTTGCTCACCGCCCCGGATCCGATGCCCTCGAGCAGCGCAGTGACAGAACTCGCGTGGCACAACCGCGTGCAGTGGTCGACATGGCTGCTGCCCATCGCCTGGCGCACCAGTTTCTGGAACAGGTAAGCCTCTTCGTTGCTGCCCTTGGCCGAGCCGAAACCGGCCAGCGCGGAGCCGCTGCCGTGGCCCGCCGAATCGCGAACCTTCTTCAATCCGCTGGCCGCCAGATCAAGCGCCTCGTCCCAGCTTGCTTCACGGAACAGTTCGTCCATGCGCAACTCGCCGCGCTTCAGTCGCTCGATGTCGGCAGGGTCCTTGGCGCGACCCGGACGGCGGATCAACGGGGCAGTCAACCGCTTCGGGTTGTGGATGTAGTCGAAGCCGTAGCGCCCCTTGACGCACAGCCGGTTGTGGTTGGCCGGGCCGTCGCGGCCGGTGACGAACTGGATGCGCTCCTCGCCCTGATCGTTCTGGCCCACGTTCCAGGTGAGCTGGCAGCCGACCCCGCAGTACGGGCAGACCGAATCGACCTGCTTGGTGATTGGCGCCAGGCCCGCACCGCTCGCCGGCATCAGCGCGCCGGTCGGGCAGGCCTGCACGCATTCGCCACAGGCGACGCAACTCGACTGGCCGAGCACATCGCCGGCGTCGAACGTGATGGTGGCGTGCGAACCACGCAGCGCCAAGCCGATGACATCGTTGCCCTGTTCGTCGCGACAGGCACGCAGGCACCGGGTGCACTGGATGCAGGCGTCGAGGTTCACCGCGATGGCCGCGTGACTCAGGTCAGGCGCGGCGTAATGGGCGTCGCGGACCGGCAACCTGCTTTCGGCCACACCGAGCTGCCGTGCCCACTGGCTCAGTTCGGAGCTGTTCGTGTGCCGGTCGGTGGTGCCGCCGGCGTCGCTGACCAGCAGTTCGATCACCATCTTGCGAGCAGTCTGCGAACGCGGGCTGTCGGTCTGCACCTTCATCCCCGCGCTGACGTTGCGGCAGCATGACGCTGCCAGGGTTCGCTCGCCCTCGACCTCGACAACGCAGGCGCGGCAGTTACCCGCCGGCGTCAGGCCCTCCTTGTGGCACAGGTGCGGAATCGTCGTGCCTTCGCGCTTCGCGACCTGCCAGATGGTTTCGTCGCTTCGCGCCTGCACGGGCCTGCCGTCCAGCGTGAACTCGACCACCGGCACGTCGGGCTTCAGCAGGCCATGTGTTGTGGGGGCGTTCATGCGCAGGCTCCTGGCTGTGCGTTGGACAGCTCGTGCGGGAAGTACTTGATCACGCAATCGATCGGATTCGGCGCCGCCTGCCCCAGCCCGCAGATCGACGCGTCGCGCATCACCTGCGACAGCTCGGCCAGCAGACCGGTGTCCCACCGGTCGCGCTCGATCAGGGCACGCGCCTTCGCCGTGCCGGTGCGACACGGTGTGCACTGGCCGCAGCTTTCGTGTTCGAAGAACGACATCAGGTTGCGCGCCGCGTCGGTCACGCGGTCGTGCTGCGAAAGCACCACCACCGCCGCAGAACCAATGAAGCAGCCGTGCGGTTGCAAGGTGTCGAAGTCGAGAGGCACGTGGGCCAGGCTGGCCGGCAGGATGCCGCCCGAAGCACCGCCGGGCAGGTAGGCGTAGAGCGTGTGGCCGTCCAGCATGCCGCCGCAGTGTTCGTCGACCAGTTCCTGCAGCGTGATGCCCGCGGGTGCGAGGTGCACGCCCGGCTTCTTGACGCGGCCGGACACCGAGAACGAGCGCAGGCCCTTGCGGCCATGGCGGCCGTGGTTCGCGAACGCCTCGTCGCCCTGCTCCAGGATGTCGCGGATCCAGTACAGGGTCTCGAAGTTGTGCTCGAGCGTCGGCCGACCGAACAGGCCGACCTGGGCCACATACGGTGGGCGCAGACGCGGCATGCCGCGCTTGCCTTCGATCGATTCGATCATCGCGGACTCCTCGCCGCAGATGTAGGCGCCGGCGCCACGACGCAACTCGATCTTCGGCAAGCCCTGCTCGCCGTAACCGTGGGGTGGACTGGCCTGCAGGCGGGCCAGTTCGCGCTCGAGCAGCGCGCGACAGCCGTGGTATTCGTCGCGGAGGTAGATGTAGATCGCTTCGATGCCGACCGCCCAGGCAGCGATGAGCATGCCCTCGAGGAATCGGTGCGGATCGCGTTCGAGGTAGTACCGATCCTTGAACGTGCCGGGCTCACCCTCGTCGATGTTGACGGCCATCAGGCGCGGTGCTGGTTGATCGCGAACGATGCGCCATTTGCGGCCGGCCGGGAACCCGGCGCCACCGAGACCTCGCAAGCCCGAGCTCTCGAGCGACTTGATCACCGACTCGACATCGCGGACTCCGCTGATGCAGGCCTCGAGCGTCTGGTAACCGCCCACGGCGAGATAGGCATCCAGTCCGGTGTAAGGCTCGGGTTCATGCGTGGTCACCCCCGATTGAACGGCCTGCACCACCGATTCGACGCTGGCGTGCGCCAACGGATGCTGATGCACGGCCACCGCCGGCGCCTGTTCGCAGCGCCCGATGCAAGGAGACGGAATCACCCGCACGTCGGCTTCGAGCATCGCAGGCAGACGCTTCAGCAGATCGGCGGCTCCAGCCATCTGGCATGACAGGCCATCACAGACACGCACCGTCAGGCGCGGCGCCGCATCGAAGCCGCCTGCCGCGTTTTCGCGGACCACGTCGAAGTGGTGATAGAAGGTCGCGACCTCGTAGACCTCGGCCTGCGACAGCTTCAGCAACTGCGCCAGCGCCGCCAGGTGATCGGTGCGCAGCTGACCGAATCGATCGTTCAGCGCATGCAGGTGCTCGATCAACAGATCGCGCCGGAGAGGCCGGTCTCCGCTCGCCTGCCTGACCGCGGCGAGCGCCTCGGCGCCAACCTGCCTTTCTCGCTGGGTCCGTTTCGGGCGCGGCGGGGAGGGATCGTTCAGCAGATGAATGGGGATGACGGGGGCGTTCATGGGCAGCGATCTTTCGCAAGGCACGGTTGGCGGAACATACAGCGCGTATATGTTTTGCCAAAACTATTCGACTGGACTGAATTACCTGCTGACGATATAACTGCGGCGCCTTCAGGATATGAAAACGATTGCTTAATGCTGCGAATCAACATCACCCCGCACTGGGAATTGGGCGTTGCGTCGGATGCGCTGCTGGACACGACCTCCCTGCTGGCATTGCTGGCGGCGGTGCAGGAGACCGGCGCGATCGCCCAGGGTGCCCGCACCATGGGCATGAGCTACCGGCATGCCTGGGGCCAGATCAAGAAGGCCGAGGAGTTGTTCGGCCACACGCTCCTGAACGCGGGGCGCGGGCGCGGCTCCACGCTGACGCCGCTGGCCGAAAAGCTGATCTGGGCCGATCGCCGCATCGCCGCCCGTTTGTCGCCCATGCTTGAGTCGCTGGCGTCCGAGCTGGCGAATGAGCTGGAGCGCACCCTGCCGAGACCGCCACAAGCCCTGCGGGTGCATGCCAGCCACGGCTTCGCGATCGCCGCACTGATGCAGCAGCTGACCGCCGCCGGGCTGCAGGTGGAACTGCGCTATCGCAACAGCTTCGAGTCGGTGGCTGCGCTCTCGCACGGCGAGTGCGATCTGGCCGGCTTCCACGTGCCCATCGGCGAGTTCGAGGTGCCCGCCGCACAGCGCTACCGCCGCTGGCTGCGCGACGACACCCATCTGCTGGTGCAGGTGGCGGTGCGCACGCAGGGGTTGTTCGCCGCCCCCGGCAACCCGAAATTCGTACGCAGCTTCGCCGACCTGAGACGCAAGGACCTGCGTTTCGTCAACCGCCCCGAGGGCTCGGGCACACGCATGCTGACCGAGCTGATGCTGGCCAAGCAGGGCATTTCGCACGACGAGGTCACCGGCTTCGACAGCGCCGAGTTCACGCACGCCGCGGTTGCCGCGTTCATCGCCAGCGACATGGCCGATGTCGGCGTGGGCGTGCAGACCGCGGCGCAGCGTTTCGGCCTGCATTTCATCCCGCTGGTGCGCGAGCGCTACTTCCTGGCGATGAACCGGCGTGCCCGCGACATGGACCAGATGCCTCAGGTGATCCAGCTGCTGCAGTCACCGGCCTACCGCTCGTCGGTGGCTGCGCTCGGCGGCTACGAGGCCGCTGACACCGGCCGCGTACTCGGCGTGCGCGAGGCCTTCGGCGTCTGAGGATGCAGCGCATCGTCGCCTGATTCCACGGCCACACCCCGCCATGCCGCGTTTCGCCGCCAACCTGACGCTGATGTACACCGAGCATCGGTTCCCGGACCGTTTCGCTGCCGCCGCCGCCGACGGATTCGATGCGGTCGAGTGCCTGTTTCCCTACGAACTCAGCGCCGACGATCTGGCACAGCGCCTGCGCCATCACGGCCTGCGGCTGGTGCTGTTCAACCTTCCGGCCGGCGATTGGGAAGCCGGCGACCGGGGTCTGGCCGCACTGCCGGGACGCGAGGCGGAGTTCGCCTCGTCCATCGCCACCGCCCTGCCCTACGCGCTCGCCTCGGGCTGTCGGCAACTGCATGCGCTGGCCGGCCTGACCCCCCAATCGGCGACCGAGGCAGACCGGCTGGCGATGCACCGCACCTACGTCGGCAATCTGCGCCACGCGGCCCGAACGCTCGCGCCTCACGACATCACGCTGCTGATCGAGCCGATCAACACGCAGAGCATGCCCGGCTACTGGCTGAACCTGCAGCAGCAGGCGCACGACCTGATGGCCGAGGTGGATGAGCCGAACCTGCGGGTGCAGATGGACCTGTTCCACTGCCAGATCATGGAAGGCAACCTGGCAAGCCGGCTGAGGCGGCACATCGACGGCATCGGACACATCCAGATTGCCGGCGTACCCGGTCGCCACGAGCCGGACATCGGCGAAATCAACTACCCGTTCCTGTTCGATCTGCTGGACGAGCTGGGCTATGCCGGCCACGTCGGCTGCGAGTACCAGCCTCGGGCGGGCACCACGGCCGGCCTCGGCTGGTGGCACCGGGCACGCGCGCGGTGAAGCGGCTGGATCGCTGGGGCTGGTTGCTGGCGGCCACCATCGTCCACGGCGGCGCGGTGGCGACCGAGCCGACCGCGACCACCGCGGCAGCCGTTCAGCCCGCCACCGAGACAGTCGACGCCTCCGGGCGCCCGATCAACGTCAGCCAGATCGTCGAGCGGGTGCGCAGCGCACGCTACGTGCTGCTCGGCGAGATCCACGACAACCCACGACACCACCGGCTGCGCGCCGCGCTGTTGCGATCCCTGCTGGCCGACGGCGTGCCGACCCGTGTGGTCTTCGAGCAGATGGACCGACAGCACAACGCTGCCATCGCAGCCGCGCCCCGCGACACCGAGGCGATCGTCGAAGCGGGACGACTGGACCGCAAAGGCTGGGCGTGGCCGCTGCACCGTCCCTTGTTCGACGCAGCGCTGGAAGGAGGGGCAGCCGTGGTCGCGGGCAATCTGGGTCGCGCGCAGGCCAGTCAGGTGGTGCGCGGCGGCCTGACGCAGGCGCCACCCGATCTGCATCACCTCCTGTCACCGGCAGGAGAAGCCGCTGCCGAGGGCCGGGCGGCCTGGACAGCGGCTCTCGAGGCCGAACTGCTGCGCCTGGTCGAAGAGGGTCACTGCGGCGCCCTGCCCCGCAGCATGCTGGCTCCGATGGCGTTGGCACAGCGCAGCCGCGATGCAGCGCTGGCGTCTGCCATGTCGCAGGCGCCTGCAGGAACCCGCGTCGTCCTCATTGCCGGCAACGGCCACGTGCGACGGGACATCGGGGTACCGCACTATCTCGCAGTGGCGGACAAGCTCTCGCCAGACGATTCGCGCATCGTCAGCATCGGCTTCCTGGAACGCTCGAGCGAGGGCAAAACCTCGGTCGATGGCCCCTACGACGAGGCTTGGTTCACGGAACGCGTGGAGCGTCCCGATCCGTGCGCCAGCTTCAGCCCGCCGACGGCGCCGAAATAGCGCACGCGCAGCGAGTCCGACGCGGTCAGCGCACGCGTGCGCTCTGCTCTGCGGCTATGGCCAGCAGGTCTTGCGGCCCCGGCTTGTCCCAGTCCGGGCCCTTGTAGAACTTGATGAATTCACCGAGCACCAGCTGGTGCTTCCAGCCATGGGTGTCGAGTCGCCGGCGGATCGACGGGTGCACCCCGCGTTCGGCAAGCTGCAGCCGCAGCCGGTCTGTCCAGTCGGACTGCTGCTGCGCGGGCAAGGCCTCGAACTCGGCAATCACGGCTGCGCGCCGTCGGCCGACCCACTCGGAGGTCCAGCCCTCGACCGCGGCAGCGGCGACCTGCGTCTCGCGCGCGTCGGGCGCAGCCATCGGATCTGCGGCGGCCTTGGCCGCCGAAGCCGAGGTCGACACGAGCAACGCGCGCAGATAACGGTGCGGATCGCGCAGCGGCTCAGGGAAGTCGCTGGCAGCGCGCTTCTCGAGTGCATCGAGCGCCGCACTCATCGCGTCGTTGCCGTGGGCATGGATCAGGTTTTCGGCGTCCTCGTCCCGGAGCCCGGCCGCGCGCGCTCGCGCCACCTGGGTCAGGTCGACGGGCTGGGGCGCGCGGCCCAGCGGCAACGTGGCCTGCTGCTTCTTGCTGATCCTGAACTGGATGTCCGCGATGAAGCGGCCGGCACGGTGCTCGATCAGTTCGACATCGAGATCGGTCACGGCGTTGACCTCCGCTATGGCCAGCTTCAGCGTGTCGCGCTTGAAGAACCGGTACTCCTGCTTTATCGAATCCTCGCTGTCCGGGCTGCCGGTCAGGACCGGCCGCCACCAGGGCCAGGGCTGGCGCGCGGTCAGACCCACGTCGCGATAGCGTGAGCAGATCTCGTAGAGCACGACACCTGCATGCCGCCGCAGTTGCGAGATGACGTCGAGCCGCAGGCGCGCGAAGCGCTGCGGCTCCAGCAGTTCGTGCTTGATGTTGGGCGCGAACGACCATTCGACCCAGTTCTCGCCCGACTGCTTGTAGAGCTTGGCATGCGCCAGCAGGCCCGCAACGTTCCAGGCCTCGCCTTCACCGGAGGTCGGTGACTGCCATTCGACTGTGGTGCTGACCATCGCGCGCAGATGCTGCTTGACGATCTCCCGGGCATGCGAATTGAAATCGATGCCGCGCAATACGCTTTGGAGCGGCGCGCGATAGACCTCCTGATCGATGCCCTGCTCCTGCGCGAGGTACAGCAGCACGTTGTAGGCCTTGCGCGCCAGCACCGTGATCTTGCTGGACTTGGTCGGCACGATCGCCAGCGTGTTGACCGGCTTGCGCAAAGGGGGGTCGGCGGACGTCGGATCCATCATTGATCGAGTTTGACGTGAACCAGATTCATCCGCAATGGAAATGTGATCGGATCAGATCACATGGCGCGGCCGGAGTCCTAGAACGTCTCACGTCTGGGATGAGAACTGCCGTGGGACCAGGCCGGATAACCGCCCAAATCGACTCACGTCATCAATTCACCGATCCTCTGCGCGTACCGATGTGCCGCCCATCTTGCAAGAATCGCCAGGAAGGCGGATCCGAGCGAGATCTTTGCCTGCCTGCGCCTACTTTCACTCACCTGAAAGCCGGTAGGCCGTTGCGTGAACTGAAAGAGCACCCACTCCGCACCGCCCGATCGCTTCCGTGACGAGCTGGCCTACATGCACTCACCTGTCAGCCCAGTTTCCTGCACGCAGGCGAACACATCCCCGCACCTCACCACCTAAAGTTCCTCACGCATCAACCTGTATGCACTCACTCGGAATCGCCTAAGTCTTTGACCGGCATGGGGTTTTCTCGGCCTGAAGTATTTAAAGGGCTTGAAGAGACTGAAATTGAAAACCCGCGCCGGTCTGATTTTCGATCCCGATCCTGGCCGAGCTGAGGTCAAATCCCGGCTTGATGCGCAGTTGCGAGGATCTCGCCTGGAAAACGTTCGCGGCATCCCCGGGATTTGACACAATGGCGACAGTTGGCGCAATCGCGTTGACTCGCTTGTTTGTCGACTGTTCTGGAGATCGTGTTGGAACCCATCGTCATCGGAAAACCGAAACGCATCACCCTGGCAGACATCGTCGATCAAGCCGAACGCGCTGTCGGCATGATGAGCGAAATCCGCAGCGCAATGCTGTCTCCCACCGCTCGCAAGTCGCCCCCGCGCTTCAACAGCACCCAGGTGGCTGCGTTGTGTGGCATCGACAAGGGGCACATGGCCTATCGGATCACCAAGGGCGATCTGCCGGCCGGTGAACTGAACTCGACCCGTTCGCGACGCGAGTTCAGCCTCGGTGAAGCGCGGCAGTGGGTGCGTGAGTACCGCCAAACTGCATTGCGCCCGCCTGGCGCCGAGGCGGTCACGATATCGATCGGCAACTTCAAGGGTGGTGTCAGCAAGACGACCACCGCGGTGACGCTGGCTCAGGGCCTCAGCCTGCGCGGCCACAAGGTGCTGGTGGTCGACACCGATGCCCAGGGCAGCCTGACCACACTCTTTGGCATCCTGCCCGACACCGAGGTAGACGACGGCGACACGATCCTGCCGCTGTGTACTGGCGCGGAAAGCTCGATTCGCTACGCGATTCGTCCCAGCTACTGGGATGGCATCGATCTCGTCGCCGCAGCCCCCCTGCTCTACGGTGCGGAATTCGCGCTGCCGGCCAGGCAGGCGCGCGACCCGGAGTTCGAGTTCTGGAACGTGCTGCATTACGGGCTGGACGATGTACGCGCCGAATACGACGTGATCATCATCGACACGCCACCGGCGCTGTCGTACACGACGATCAACGCGTTCATGGCGAGCGACGGCCTGATCATGCCGCTGCCGCCCAACGCGCTCGACTTCGCGTCTGCGGCGCAGTTCTGGAGCCTGTTCTCCGACCTGGCCGGCGGGCTGCTGACCAACCGGGGCCTCGACAAGACGTTCGAGTTCATCCACGTGCTGATGTCGCGGGTTGATTCGTCGGATGCGGCGAGCGCCATCGTGCGCACCTGGATCAGCTCGGTCTACACCGACAAGGTGCTGCCGGTCGAGATACCGAAGACGGCTGTCACGGCCACCGCATCGGCCGAATTCGGCACCGTCTACGATCTGAGCCGATACGACGGGAACCTGAAGACATTCAAGCGTGCCAAGGACGCCTACGAGCGCGTGACGGAGTTGATCGAGGGCTCGGTGCAGGCGGTCTGGCGCCGCCAGTTGGAAGGAGAAGCGTGATGGCAAAGAAGCTTTTCGAGAAGGCCGGCCTCATCCACCATCCGCTGCCGGCCACCGCGGATAGGCGCGCCGAGCCGCCCCGGCCTGAAGCCAAGCCGAAGACCGCGCCCGGCGCGATGATGCATTTCCTGGCATCCCAGTCGGACGCGATCAAGGAGGCCGAGGTCCTGAAGACGCGACTCGAGGCCTTCGACGGCGCGTCGGTGGTGCGCTCCATCGATCCGTCTCGCGTGATCGCCTCGAAGTGGGCCAACCGGCATGCATCCGCGTTCGAGTCGCCCGAATTCGCTGCGCTCCGGGAGGAGATCCGCCAGGCCGGCGGCAATGTGCAGCCGATCAAGGTGCGACCTCTGCATGGGCGCGACGATGCCGACTTCGAGATTGTCTTTGGCCACCGGAGGCATCGCGCCTGCCTGGACCTTGGCTTGCCCGTGCTTGCCATGGTCGAGGAGGTCTCCGACGCCGAACTGTTCGCGGCGATGGATCGCGAGAACCGGCAGCGAAAGGATCTCAGCCCCTGGGAACAGGGGTTGATGTACCGCAAGGCGCTGGACGAGGGCCTGTATCCGTCGCTGAGGCGGCTGGCCGAGGCGGTCGGCGCAGATGCCGGTAATGTCAGCAAGGCGTTGACCCTGGCGCGTTTGCCCGATGCGGTGATCGAGGCCTTTCCCACACCGCTGGTGATTCAGTACAACTGGGGGCCGGCGCTGTCGTCGGCGGTGCAGAAGGATCCCGAAGGCACCATGGCTCGTGCCCGGGCCATTGCGCTGAAGAAGCTGGGCCCGCGCCAGGTGCTGGACGCCCTCACCGCCTCGGCGGATCGCGTTGTACCGTACAACACCGCCGACCTCACGATCACGTCGGCCGATGGCAAGCGCGCGGCGCGCATCAGCCATGGCGCCGACGGCAAGTCGGCGGTGGTTTTCGGCAAGGGCGCCGTCTCCGAGGCTCGGCGCGAGGAACTCCGGCGTTTGATCGCCAGTTTCCTCGGTTGACCGACGGCGGCGCGGCCGCTGCGCCGGGTGTTGTACGGTACAACGGTCAGTCGGGCTGCGTACCGCCCTTCTCGCCCGGGCCCGGATTGCAGAGGTAGGCGGCCGTCGAGACGGCCGATCGATGGCCGAGCCGGTGCTGCAGTGAGCTCAGCGACGCGCCAGCGGCCACCAGCTGCCTGGCGTGGGTGTGGCGCAGCCAGTGGGTCGAAGCCTGCCGCAGTCGTGCCGCCGTCGCCGGATGCTCGAGCTCCACGGCGTCGGCGCAGCGTCCCAGCGCACCCTTGATCAGGGTGTAGACCCGGCCGGTTGTCAGCGCCCTGTGCGGATCCGATCGATGTGCGAACAGCGGACGGTCCACCACGCCGGGGGGATCCCCAACGAGACTGCCTGTGCTCCGCAGGTAATCCAGCAACTGGCTGGCGACCGCGCCCTGAAGCTCGACGGCGCGCGGCAAGGTCCGCCCGATTTCCGCCGGGATGCACAACGACCACTTCGAGTCGCCCTCGAGGCTGGCAACGCAGCGCAGCCAGCGCGTTCGCGCGCTGGCCAGCTCCGCGGCACGCAGCCCGGTGTGACACGCGAAGGCCGTCAGCACGCGCAGGCGATCGGTGGAAATGCCAGGAGGCTGCACCTCCAGCCACCGCAGCACAGCCTCCCAGTCCCCGTCGCTCAGCGAGCGCGATGTCGGTGCCGGCAAGGCGGGGCGGTCCGTCGAGGCGGCATCGGCCCAGGGGTCTGATTCCAGGTGGCGCATCCGGACCAGCCAGTTGCAGAGGTTCCTGACGATGCCCAGCGCCGTGGCAATCGATGCGGGCGACAGCGCGCCCTCCAGGGGCCGCCATCGATCGGACCAGCGAGGCACATGACGCGGGCTCGTCCAGTCGGCGTCGGGGGCAGCCAGGAAGTCGCGAAAAGCCGCGCAGTCTTCGGCCTCGAGCGAACTCAGGGCCTTGCCTCGCCGAAAAGCCGCCCACAGCAGAAAGCGTTCGGCCTCACGCCGGTAGGCGCGCCACGTGTGAGATTCGGGTGAATGTTGAGCGAGCCATGCCTGCACCGCTTCCAGGTCGTCGGTGGCCGGGGTCCGGCGCAGGTGCGCCGCCGCCCGGTTGGATCCCCGCTCGCCCGACAGCCCCGCCGGGAGCTTCAATCGCTCCAGCGGAACCACGCCGACAGCTCTCGCCGGTTCGAGTGCAACCGGGTCGATGCGCGAACGCGGTATCAGCGAGCGAGCGGGCAGGGTGCCCAGGGTCTCGGCATGCTCGACCAGCCAGCGCGTGACGCGGGCTGCCCCCAGTGCGCCCACGCGGGGCACGGTGCGGTGCCAGTGGTAGCCGTGAAAGTCGATCCACTGGTGCAGGCTGTCCAGCGTGTCGATGCCCACCGCGGCCAGGCGGCGTGACAGCTTGTGGTCGAGCCAGACGGACACCGGATCCGGCGGTTGAGGCGCCACGACCGCCAGCGACTCCAGCCACTGCAAGGCTTCGAGCTGCCGATCGATCAGCCGCTGCTGTCGAATCACCGGCCGACCCATTCGCGCTTCGGGGTGGGCTTCCTTCCACAGGGCGAGCAACTCGGCCTGACTGTGCATGTCGGTGGGCAGAGTGGCGGAAAACTCCTCCAGCGTCGGCGCGCTGTCGGCGGGCACGCCGGCGTCCGACCTTCTGCGAAGCAGGGCGGCGATTTCGGGATGGCCGGCACGTCGGGCCAGCGCGCCGAGTTCATCCTGGAGCAGCGCTGTCACCGAGCGGATGCGGCGGAGATCCGCTGAGCCCCCGGCGTAGAGGTACCGGTCCCAGAGCGTTCGCACGTCCAGCCCCTGAACGACACCGCTCAGGAAACGGAAGTGCTCGCGCGTCAGGCGCATGCCGGCGCCAGGAACGCTGGCATGGGTGTGCGTCGGCTGGATCGGGCAGAAGTCAGCATAAAGTGAGTGCAATGATAAATAAACTTATCAATCGATCTATTTCTATCTGACGCGTGTCTCCCGCTTCGATAGGGGCACGTGCCGTGAGGTCAGCGACGGCTGACCGAGCGAGGTTTCCTCCGCCAGACGCACAATCGCGAGCGGCTCGACTCATCCCTTCAAGCCTGGAGACGTTCCCATGCCCAAGTCCTACGCCCAACTCATGAAGCAGATCGATGTGCTCAGGCATCAGGCTGAAAGCATCAAGCGAAAGGAAGTGGAGGGCGTCATCAAGCGCATCAGGGAAGCGATCACGGTGTACGGGCTCACCGCCGCCGATCTGGGCCTGTCCGGTTCGAAGCCGGGAAATCGGCATTCCGGGCTGAAGCGGGCGGGTGGTGCGCTGGACAAGACCGGCAAGCCGGTCAGGGTGCCGGCCAAGCCGAAGTTCCGCGACGACGCCGGCCACTCGTGGTCCGGCAAGGGGCCGCGCCCAGGCTGGTTCAAGGCGGCACTGGCCAGCGGCAAGACCATCGACGACCTGACGGTCTGATCGGCTTCCATGAGTACCCGACCACGCGTTCTGGTGATCAGTGGCAGCGCCCGCAGCGGCTCGCTCAATCAGCGACTGGCCGCTGTCGCCGCGGGCCTGGCCGAGCAAGCCGGCGCTCAGGTGACGACGGTGGATCTGCGGGCGCTTGCGCTGCCGATCTACGATGCCGATCTCGAAGCGCTTGGCATGCCGGAGGGCGCGCGGCAGTTGCGCCGTCTGTTCGCCGAGCACGACGCCCTGCTGCTGGTTTCGCCCGAGTACAACGGGTTTCCGACGCCGCTGCTGATCAACGCGCTCGACTGGGTCACGCGTCCTGCCGCCGAGGAGGGTCTGCCTTCAGGCATCGCGTCCCTGACCGGTACGGTGGCCGGTCTGTTCAGCGCGTCACCCGGAGCGTTGGGCGGCCTGCGCAGCCTGCTGTTCACCCGCCAGTTCCTGCAGATGAATCTCGGCATGCTGGTCGTGCCCGAGCAGTTCGGGCTGGCGCTGGCTGAGCAGGCCTTCGACGAGTCCGGTGCATTGCGCGACCCGAAGTCCCAGGCGGCGGTGAGCCGGGTGGTTCAGTCGGTGTTGCGAACGACAGCAGCTGTCACCGCGCCCGCGGCCTGATCTGCCAGCAGCGGGGCAGGTCCCGCACCGGATCGGCGGCCCTGGGCCTCGCGCCACACCGCGGCGGCCGCCGCGCGGCTGCGTTCTTCCGGCAGGGCGGCATCGACGTTCATCGCGACTCCTTCAAGAAAAGGAGAAGTTTCGATGTGTATATGAATGCGAATCGTTCGCATGTGCGTTATGATCGGTCCCAGTTTCTGGTGGATCACGGTTTTCAACGGACCGCTTCGACTTCGCTGCACATGTTCCAACCTCTTGCCTTCACTGCGGATCGTGCGCTTCACCGCGACTGTGGCGTCGTGCGCGGGCCAGCGCTGCTGAGTCCGTCTGTTTCGCGCCCCACATCGGCTGCGAAGGACGAAGGCGCCGAGCTGACGTCGCCGCAGCGCTGGACGGTGGTGATCGCGATCGGACTGCTGCACCTGGGGGCGGCGGGCTGGCTGCTTCGACCGGCGATGAACCCGGTGCCGCCGCCATCACGCGAGACCGCGCTGCGGGTCGACTGGATCGCCGCGGTCGAACCTGCCGGGTCTCCCACAAACGCTCCTGCTGCCTTGCCGACGCCAGCGCAGGCGCTCGTTCGACCCGTCCGGTCGAGCCCCGTGGCTCCTGCGGCGTTGCTGTCGGTTTCCGCGCGATCGCCTGCGACGGTGAGCGTGGTGCCGCCCGATGCGCAGGCCGCCCGCGCCGCGGCTGACGACGCTCCCACCCGTCCCACCGAGGCGTCGGTGTCATCGCACGCAGTGGCGTCCTTGTCGGTCACGAACGCCGAGGATGCAATCGAGGTGCCGGCCTCGCCGCCGGCGCCGAAAGACCTGCCGGCCGAATCGGTGCAGTACCTCGTGCCACCGGCGCCGGTCTATCCGCGTCTGTCGCGCCGCCAGGGCGAGACCGGACGCGTGCTGGTGCGTGTCTACATCGACGAGGCCGGACTGCCACGAACGGTGCAGCTCAGTGCGTCGTCGGGTCACGCCCGACTCGACGACGCGGCACGGCAGGCCGTGCAGCAGGCGCGCTTCAAGCCCTACGCGGAAAACGGGCGCCCGATGGGCGGCTGGGCACTCATTCCCTTGACCTTCGACCTGGAGAAATCACCATGACCCTCGACACGGACGTGGCAACTGCTGCCACTGCGGCCCCGCCGGGCGACAACGCGCTCGGCCTGGCTCACTTCGTGGCGCACGCCGATGCGGTCGGCCAGGCGCTGCTGGCTGTGCTGCTGCTGATGTCGGTGCTGTCCTGGGCGGTCATCGCGCTGAAGGCGCTGACCGGTGCGCTGCAGCGCCATCGCAGCCTGCGCTTTGTCGAGCGATTCTGGAACGCCAGCTCGCTGTCGCAGGTCGAGGCCGATCTGGCAGCCCGGCCGGCCGGCAGCCACCGCGATCCGTACTCGCAACTGACCCTGCAGGCCCTGCAGGCGCAGGCGCACCATGCACGCCATGGCGCTGCGCGGCTCGCCGAAGCCGGATCCGCCAGCGAGTTCGTCACCCGCACGCTGAAGAAGGCGCTCGATGCGGAAATCATGCGGCTCGAGAACGGCCTGTCGCTGCTGGCCACCATCGGCGCGACCGCACCTTTCGTCGGCCTGTTCGGCACCGTCTGGGGCGTCTATCACGCGCTGCTGGCGATCGGTGCGAGCGCGGCCGACGGCCCCGGTTCGCTGGCCCAGATCGCCGGGCCGGTCGGCGAGGCGCTGATCATGACCGGGCTCGGGCTCGCGGTCGCGATCCCCGCGGTGATGGCCTACAACCTGTACACGCGGCGCAACCGGGTGATCGCATCGCAACTCGATGCGTTCGCCGGCGAGTTGCACACCTTCGTCGCGATGGGTCAGCCACTGGGAAGCCCGGAATCCGGGACCGCTGCGGCACCGCCCCCGTCGACACGCGCGACGGTGGACGCCGTCACAGCCCCCGCGGTCGCCGCCCTGCGCAGCGGACCGGTCGCTGCCTGAGGAGCGAATCACATGGCCTTCGCATCCCCCTTCGACTCCTCGCGGCGTGCCGCCGGCCCGATGACCGACATCAACATGGTGCCGCTGATCGACGTGCTGCTGGTGCTGCTGGTGATCTTCATCGTCAGCGCGCCGCTGCTGACGCACGCCGTCAAGCTCGACCTGCCGAGAGCCAGTTCGGCGCCGCAACGGCCGATGCCAGACGCGCTGACGCTGTCCATCGATGCGCAGGGCGCGCTGTACTGGAACGGCCAGCCGGTGTCCCGCGAACTGGCTGCGCAGCGCTTCGTCGAGGCCGCCGCGCAGCGGCCGCAGCCCGAGCTGCACCTGCGCGCCGATCAGAACGTGGCCTACCGCCATGTGGCCACGACGCTGGCCGATGCATCGCGCGCCGGACTCACCCGACTGGGCTTCGTCAGCCAGCCGTTGCCGGTGTCGCCACCCCGATGACGCGGCAGCAGGCTCTGCGGACCTAGACACCCACGACCCCGCGAAAAAACGCCCGCTGTACGCGGGTGCGGGCCGCGCTTGGCCTGACGAAGCCTGCCGACCCGGGACCGAGTTTCAGAACCCACCTCAGGAGATCTCCGATGTCTTCCACCACCACCGGCCGCTCGACGCGGTCCCGCGCACGCGGCGCCGCTGCACCGTTGCTGCCGCTCGGCGCCCTGGCCGCGGGCTTCGGACTCGCGTTGCTGCCGATGTCAGGCGCCGTGCGTGCACAGGCCGCTGCCACGCCAACCCAGGTCGACAAGGCTGCCGAGGCCACGTTGCCGGCCGTGAAGGTGCAGGCCACGGCCGAGGCCACCGGCAAGGCGGCCTACCAGGCGGTGACGACGACGGTCGGCAAGGGGCGGCAGGAGTTGCGCGACATCCCGCAATCGGTGACGGTGATCACCGAGAAGCTGATCGACGACAAGAACCTCGACACGCTGAAAGCCGCGCTGCACAGCGTGCCGGGCATCGCGTTCGAGGCGGGGGAGGGCGGGGCGATCGGCGACCTGGTGCGGCTGCGCGGCTTCTCGACCCGCGGCGACATCTACCTCGACGGCCTGCGCGACATCGCGCAGTACAACCGCGACACCTTCAACCAGGACCGCATCGAGGTGCTGCGCGGCTCGGCGTCGATGCTGTACGGCCGCGGCTCGACCGGCGGCATCATCAACCAGGTCAGCAAGCAGCCGCTGCTGATCAACCAGAACGAGGTCGCGTTCACCGCCGGCACCGACCGCTACTACCGGCTCACCGGTGACTTCAACCTCGTCACCGGACAGGACGCGGCGCTGCGCGTCAACGTGATGAAGACCGACGCCGACAGCTTCCGCAACGGACCGTCGACGAACCGCCGCGGCATCGCGCCGACCTTCCAGTGGGGCATCGGCACGTCCGATGAGTTCAGCGTCGGCGCGTACCACCTCGAATACGACGATGTGCCCGACTTCGGATTCCGCTGGCTGGACGGGCGCCCGGTCGGCGCCGCTGCCGACCGCTGGTATGGCACGAAGTCCGACTACCAGGACGACTCGGCGACGCAGTTCTTCCTGAGCCACCTGCACCGCTTCGCCGGCGGGGGCCAGTTGAAGACCACGGTGCGCGACGGCCACTACAAGCGCGACCTCTGGTCCACCACCGCCGGGTTCGCGGCGGTGCCGGCGCCATCGAGCGGGCTGGCCACCGCATGCAGCTACCCCGCAGGAACCGTGACCACGCCGATCACCTCGATCAGCGACAGCAGCCTGATCTGCCGCGGCAGCCAGACCCGCGCCGCGAAGGACCGCCATCGCTTCGTCCAGACCGACTACAGCGGGAAGTTCGAATGGCTGGGCCTGAAGCACGACCTGCTGGCCGGTGCCGAATACGCGAACGAGCAGACCACCACCTACAGCTACAGCAGCACGCCGGCGAAGAGCCCGATCACCTGGGCCGACGACGGCGGCACCGCATCGCTGAACGACACGCGGGTGCGGGTGCGCAACACGCATTTCGAATCCGACACCATCGGCGTGTATGCGCAGGACACGCTGGCGCTGACGCCGCACTGGAAGCTGATTGCCGGCCTGCGCCACGACCGTTTCTCGGGCGACTACGAGCGCGTCGCCGGGCCGCTGTCGCGCACAGACACCGTCTGGAGCCGCCGCTTCGGCGTGCTGTACCAGCCGACCGACATCGTCAGCTGGTACGCCTCGTACGGCACCTCGTTCAACGCGTCGGGCGACCTGTACCAGTTCGACCCGACCAGCGCGAACACCGCACCCGAGAAGAGCCGCAACATGGAGGTCGGCGCGAAGTGGGACCTGGCGGACGGCGACCTGTCGCTGCGCGCCGCGCTGTTCCGCACCGAGAAGTACAACGAGCGCAACACCGACATCGATCAGGCCAGCAACGCCTTCCTGCTGAGCGGCAAGCGCCACACCGACGGCGTCGAGTTCGAGGCGGTGGGGCGCGTCACGCCGGTGTTCGAGGTGTTCGGTGGCATCGCGTGGATGAAGGGGCGCATCGACGCGGCCGGCAGTTCGGCGGCATCGCAGGCCTCGGTCGGCAAGACGCCGGGCCTGCTGCCGAAGGTGACCGCCAACGTCTGGGCCACCTACCGCGTCACACCGAACTGGCGCGTCGGTGCCGGAGCCGACGGCATGAGCAGCCGCAAGCCGGCGCTGGCCGAGACCGGCAGCAACCGTGCGCCGGGTTACGCGAAGGTCGATGCGCTGGTCGAGTATGTGAGCGGCCCGTACACCGTGCGGCTGAACTTGAAGAACCTGTTCGACAAGGTTTACGCCGACGGCCTGTACCGCGGCTTCACCGTGCCGGGCGAGACGCGCGCGGCGCAACTGACGGTGGTGGCGACGTTCTGATTCACCGTGCGACCGCCACCTGAAAGGACATCCCATGCTGATCGTGATTCCGAACGTGCTGTCAGGCGAAGCGCTGCAGCAGGCCCGCGCCCTGCTGCGCGATGCCCCCTGGGGTGATGGCCGCGCCACCGCCGGCGACCAGTCGGCACAGGTCAAGAACAACCAGCAGCTGCCCCAGGACCACGAGGTGACGGCGGCGTTGAGACAGCTCGTGCTCGAGGGCTTGAGCCGCAGCCTGGTGTTCTTCAGTGCGGCGCTGCCGAAACGCATCTTCCCGCCGCTGTTCAACCACTATGGCGGCCGCGCCAACGCGTTCGGCAACCACATCGACAGCGCGGTGCGCACCATCACCTTCGGCGAGGCGATGGGCCAGCAGGTGCGCACCGACCTGTCGGGCACGCTGTTCCTCAACGACCCCGCCGACTACGACGGCGGCGAGCTGGTCATCGAGGGCCTGCCCGGCCAGCCACGCATCAAGCTGCCGGCCGGCGACCTGGTGCTGTACTCGGCGACGACCGTCCACCGCGTCGAGCC
>JAGNWJ010000001.1:113646-117432 GCA_017986065.1 Rhizobacter sp.
GCGCTGGCGACGCCGGCCGATGCCGACAACGACAGGCTGGGCAGCAGCGCGGCGCGCGCTGCCGCCACATCGGCATCGGCACCGGCGAGCTGCGCTTCGGCACTCGCCAGGTCGGGACGGCGCACCAGCAGCTCGGACGGCAGCGCGGCACCGACTTCGGGAAGGGCCAGGTCGTCGAAGCTGCGGGACGCGACCTGCACGGTCTGCGGTGTGCGGCCAAGCAACACCGCGAGTGCCGAAACGGTCTGCCGCTCCTGCACCTCCAGCGGCTCGATCGTCGCGCGCTGCGTCATCACGGTGATGCGCTGCCGGCTCACGTCGAGCGCCGAAGCCGCGCCGTTGCGGTAGCGTGCATCGACGATCCTGAACACGCGCTCGGCGATGGCCAGGTTCTCGCGTGCAATGACCAGCCGCATGCGCAGCGCCAGCACCTGGAAATACGCGTTGGCCACGCCGGTCGTCAGCGAGAGGCGGGCCGATTCGAGGTCGTACCGGCTCGCGGCCAGCGAGGACTCGGCGCCCTGAACGCCGGCAGCGAGCCGGCCCCACAGATCGACCTCGTAACTGACGCCCAGCGACACATTCGTGGACTTGCTGGTTCGTGCGCTGGCGCCTGACGGGTCGCTGCGCTGGGCGCCGCTGCCGCCCGCGATGCCGACCGAGGGGAACAGCGTTGCGCCGGCGCTGCGCACCAGGATCTCGGCCTGCTGCACACGCTCACCGGCGATGGCCAGCGTCGGGCTGCTTGACTGTGCTGCATCTATCAGGCCATCCAGTTCGGCCGACCGGAAGCCGCGCCACCAGTCGCGCTGCAGGGTGTCGCTGACGGTCGAGGCCTCGGTCCAGCGGGCGGGCAGTTCGATGGCGGGCCGCGTGCGCTCGATCGGCGTCGCGCAACCGGACAGCGCCAGGGCGCCGACGAGGCCGGCCCGCAGTGCCGTGCTGCGCCAGGTCAATCGGAAAAGAGAGTTCATGGGCGAGGATCGTGTCATTCCGCGGACAGGGCGACGACCGGGTCGAGCCGCGCCGCCTTGCGGGCAGGCAGGTAGCCGAAGACCAGGCCGGTGCCGAAGGCGCAGCCCGAGGCCAGCAGCACCGGGAGCAATGAATACTGGACCGGCGTGCCGAACGCGCCGATCACGCTGGCCGTGGCCAGCCCGCCGGCCACGCCGATGGCGCCGCCGATGGCCGAGATGACCATCGCCTCGATCAGGAACTGCTGCATGATGTTGCGCTCGCGCGCGCCGGTCGCCATGCGGATGCCGATCTCGCGGGTGCGCTCGGTCACCGACACCAGCATGATGTTCATCACGCCGATGCCGCCCACCAGCAGCGAGATCGCCGCAATCGAGCCCAGCAGGATCGTCAGCGTGTTCTGCGTCTCGACAGTGGCTTCGATGATCGAGGCCATGTTGCGGATCTGGAAATCGACGATGCCGTGGCGATCCAGCAGCAGCGCCTCGACCTCCGCCTGTGTTTCCTCGATGCGTGTGACGTCGGCGACCGCCACCGTCACGTTGCGCAGGTAGCGCTGACCCGACAGCCGCAGGCTGCTGGTGGCATACGGCACCATCACCGTGTCGTCCTGGTCGGCGCCGGTCGGCGACGCGCCTCGCTCGGACATCACGCCGATCACCTGGAACAGCAGGTTGCCCACCAGCACGTACTGGCCGATCGGGTCCTGCCCGTTGGGGAACAGCGCATTCGCCGTGGTCTGGCCGAGCACCGCGACGGCTGCGTAGCCGGCTTCGTCCTCCGCGCTGAAGAAGCTGCCCCGCGCCACGGGCCATTGGCGAGCCATCGGGAACTTCGAAGACGTGCCGGTGATGCTGGTGCTGACGTCGTAACTGCCATAGCGCACGGTGGCATTGCTCATCTGTTCGGGCACGGCGGCCAGCACATTCGGGACCTGGTCGATCGCCTGCACGTCGCCGATCACCAGCGTGGCCGTCGCGCTGAAGCCGCGCTGGTTGGGCGCTCCGGGGCGCACCAGCAGCAGGTTCGATCCCATCGCGCTGATGCGGTCGATCACCGCCTGCTTGGCGCCGTCGCCGATGGCCAGCATCGCGATCACCGAGCCCACGCCGATCACGATGCCCAGCAGGGTCAGCACCGAACGGAAGAGGTTCGCGCGCAGCGAGCGCAGCGCCATCTTCGCGGCCTCCAGCATGTCCGCCAGGTTCGAGCCGTCGCGCCCCGCCAGCGAGGGCGTGAACCGGCGTTGCGTCGGCGAGTGCGGGGCCGAGCCGGGGTCGGCCACGATGCGGCCGTCCTTGATCTCGATCAGCCTGTCGGCGTGGTCGGCGATGTCCTTCTCGTGGGTGATCAGCAGCACGGTGTGGCCGCGCTGCGAGAGTTCGACCAGCAGCTTCATCACGTCGGCGCCGCTGCTGCTGTCGAGCGCGCCGGTCGGCTCGTCGGCCAGGATGATGCGACCCCCGTTCATCAGGGCCCGCGAGATCGACACCCGCTGCTGCTGACCGCCCGAGAGCTGGTTCGGCCGGTGGTGCAGGCGTTGCGACAGGCCCAGCTCGCCGAGCAGGTGCGCGGCGCGCGCGTGGCGTTCCGCGGCAGGCATGCCCGAGTACATCGCCGGCACTTCGACGTTCTCCGCCGCGGTGGCGCCAGCGATCAGGTGGTAGCTCTGGAACACGAAGCCGAACTCGTCGCGCCGCAGCAGCGCCAGCTCGTCGCGATCGAGTGCCGACACGTCGCGCCCCATGAAGAAGTAGCTGCCGGTGCTCGGCTTGTCGAGGCAGCCGAGGATGTTCATCAATGTCGACTTGCCCGAACCGGACGCCCCCATGATCGCGACGAACTCGCCTTCGTGGATCGTCAGGTCGATGCCGTGCAGCACGCGCGTCTCGAGTTCGCCGTTGCGGTACGTCTTGGTGACGCCGCGCAACTCGATCAGCGGTGTCCTGCCCTCGGCATCGGGCGGCTCCGGCATCGCCGGGTCGGTGCGGTTCACTCCGATCACCGACTGCGCTGGCCGCCGCCCATGCCCGGCGGCATGCCGATCGGGTTCTGCTGCAGGCCGCTGCCGGGCGGGCTCTGCGAGCCGTTGCGCGGTGCCGCCGGTGGCAGCTTGAGCCCCGTCACGACCTGATCGCCCTCGGCCAGACCCGACAACACCTGGGTCTGGACGCGGTTGCTGACACCCAGCTCGACCGAGCGTTCCTCGAGCGTGCCGGCGGCGGTCAGCAGCTTGACGGTGGCGCGCCGCGACCCGCGCGCGGTCTCGGTCGCGAATCCGCTGGTCGATGCGGAGGCCGGGCTCTCGGCTGCCGAGGCCGCACGGGACTCACGGCGCGGCTCGCTGGCGGAGCGTTCCCGTCGCCCTGCCGCATCGCCCGGGCGCGTGCCGCCGTTCAATGCGGCGGCGGGGATCAGCAGCGCGTCCTTCGCCGTGGCCGCGACGAAGAACACCTGTGCCGTCATGTTGGTCATCAGCGACTGGTTGGCGTTCGGCACGTCGAACAGCGCGTTGTAGAGCACCACGTTGTTGGTGACGGTCGGCGTCGGCTCGACCTTGCGCAGCGCGCCGTACCAGCGCCGACCCTGGCTGCCGAGGGTCGTGAAGTAGACCTCCATGCCCCGTCGCAACTTGCTGACATCGGCTTCCGACACCTGTGTCTGCACCGTCATCGTCGACAGGTTGGCGACGCGCAGGATGGTCGGCGCCTGCTGGTTCGCGTTCAGGGTCTGCCCCTGTCGGGCGGTGACCGTGACCACCGTGCCTGCCAGCGGAGCGTAGATGCGGGCGTAGTTCAGGTTGGCCTCGTC
>JAGNWJ010000001.1:117532-131940 GCA_017986065.1 Rhizobacter sp.
GTCCGGGTTTCACCGGCCGATCGGGCTGTCCGGCCACGGCGGCGCTTCACCGCTCGCGCACCAGCTCCAGCACCGCATCGGCGAAGACGTCAGGGGCCTCCTGCGGCAGGTTGTGTCCGGCACCTGGAGCAATGCGGTGCGTGCGCGGCCCGGTGAAGTGTCGCGCGTGATGCGCGGCGTCACGAGGTGCAAACAATCCGTCGTCGGCGCCGTCGAAGCTGATCGTTGGCACGCGGATCGCTGGCTGCTGCGCGAGGCGCCGCTCGATCTCGGCATACGCCGGGTCGCCGGCCACCAGCCCGTAGCGATGGCGATAGGAATGGATCGCGACGTCGACGAAGTCCGGGTTGTCGAATGCCGCCGCGCTGCGATCGAACGTGGCTTCGTCAAACACCCAGGTCGGCGACCACTGTTGCCACAGCAGGCGGCACATGGCGCGGCGGTCCTGCATCAGCCCGGCGCGCCCGCGTTCGCTGTGGAAGTAGTACTGGTACCAGAGGCGGTGCTCCTGCGCAGCGCTCTCGGGCTGCATGGCTTGCGAGATGTGCTGGATGTTGTAGGAGTTGAGTGTCAGCAACCCGGCACAACGCTCGGGCCACAGTGCCGCCACCACACACGCCGCGCGGCCGCCCCAGTCGTAGCCCGCCAGCACGGCGCGCGGCACGCCCAGCGCATCCATCAGCGCCAGCACGTCGGCACCGAGCGCCGCCTGCTCGCCGGAGCGCGGCGTGTCGGCCGACCGGAAGCGCGTCGGCCCGAAGCCTCTCAGGTACGGCACGATGACGCGACAGCCCCGGTCGGCCAGCTTCGGAGCGACATCGCGGTAAGCATGGACGTCGTACGGGAACCCGTGCAGCAGCACCACCGGCGGTCCTTCGGCAGGTCCGCTCTCGTGGTACGCGACAGTCAGCACGCCGGCGTCGATCTCGCTTGGGCGCTTCATTCCGGTCATGGTGGGGCAGGGCGGGTGCCGAAGAGTCAACCGTTGCGCGCCCGACTCTACCGCCCGAAATACAGGTCCCGGGCGGGTCAGTGCGGCTTGCGTGGCTTGCGGAACGACTTCGGCGTGTAGACGTTGCCTTGCCACTCGCCGTCATCGGCATCGGAGGTGCCCCGGCCCTTGCGCGCCCGGTCGATGGCGGCTTGCGCTTCGCGCGTGGCAACCCGGCGCGCGGCCGGTGCGCGCCAGAGCCGCAGTGAGCCGTTGCGCAGCTTCCAGCCCAGCGTGCGCACTGCGTGGTCGAAGCGCCGCTGGCGCGCCGCGCCGAGGCAGAGCCGAACGAGCAGCACCATGCACACGGCGGCGGTGATGCCGGAGATCCACTGTTCGAGGGAGTTCATCGTGCGACCGGTTGAGACACGGCAAGAGCCGGATTCAGATCGTGATCATCGCGGAGATCGGGGCATGACGCCTGCGCCGGCTGGCAAGCCACATCGATGAGGTGGCGAAAGCCCGCGGGTTCAACCGCGCAGGGTCAACTGGCGGCACAGCTCGTCCAGACGGCGGGCATCCTCGTCGGTGAGCAGGCCGGCACGCAGTCGAACCGCACGCTCGATGCGACGCAGTCGCAAGCGCAGTTCGCCTTCCACCGCCTCGACTTCGGCCGCGTCGGGAGCCGCCACGGGGTCGATGCTCCACAGCCCGCTGGTCATCAATCCACCCTGCAGCCGGGCAAGCAAGTGTTCGGTCAGGGTCAGCGCGTCCTTCAGCGCGGCCGACGTTGCCTCGCGGCGCAGCGTGGCCGTGGCCGTGCTCGCGTCGTGCATCACCTCGGCGAGCTTCGTCAGTCGCTCCTGCAGCTCCTCCGCCGTGCGCTTGGCCGTCGCGGTCGGTTGCTGGCGAACCACCTGCGTGATCAGACCGACCCAGCGCAGGTCGTACTCGCCGGGCACCACGCGCAGTGCGATGCTGGCGCGCGACAGCGGCGCTGCCGGCTCGGACAGTGTGGCGAGCGTCGACTCGGTCACCGCGAGCAGTCGGCCGTGCATCGACAGCTGGTCGCCGCGCAGGCAATGCGGATAGCCCGAGCCGTCCATGCGCTCGTGGTGTTCGGCGATCGCCCGGGCGACCTCGGCGGGGTAGTCGGTCAGCTGGGCGATCAGCAGCTGTCCGACGTGCGGATGCACGACCAGTTGCTGGTAGGTCAGCACATCGACGGTGCGTTCTGCGTCGGCCTCGCCGAACTCCGGAGCGATGTACATCTCGCCCAGGTCGTGCAGCAGGCCGCTCAGCATCGCGATGCGCAAATCGGTGGGCTTGCCGCCCTGAGCCAGCATCAATGCGCCGTTGAGGGCCATCGCCTGTATCGCGTGCTCGTAGGCCGCCGGACGACTGCTGCGCGAGGCCGTCAACAGCAGCTGCGCCACCGGGTGCACCGGCAGCTTGGCTGCCTCGCGCAGCAGGGTGTCGGCCTGTGCATGAAGCAGGGCGGTCAGCGGGGTGGGCTGTTTCAGCAGCCTCTCGATGGCTTCGACCAGCGTGTGTGCGGTCACGCCGTCCGCGGCCTTCAGGCAGCTTTCGAGCGGCTCGCGCAGCTGGCGGTCGAGCAGCTTGCGCTGCAGCGCCTGCGACACCGGCAGGTCACGTGCCCACAGCTTGGTGCCCGAGATGTCGAAGATGTCGCGCGCGGCGATGATGCTCTGCGTCTGGCTGGCATCCAGGATGGTGGCCAGGGCGTGCTGATTGGCGCAGGAGAAATCGGCTGCGATCGCGGCGGTGTTGGACTTCATGGCGGCTCCGAGGGCGGACTGGGTGATCTCTACCCGCTCTTTCGTCGCAATCCCGGCATTCTTGAGTGCCGGCGCGGCCGGTGGCTACAGGTCCTTGGTCGCCCACTTGAAATCGGGATCGTCGGCATACGGCTTGATGCTGAAGCCCAGGCCCTTCATGAGCTTCAGCATGTCGGTGTTCCGCGCAAGCACCAGGCCTTCGATCTGTGCCAGCCCTTGTTCGCTGGCGAAATGCATGATCGACAGCATCAGCCGCGAGCCCAGACCCTTGCCCTTGAAGTCGTCGGCCACGACCAGCGAGAACTCGCAGCTGCTGCGATCGGGGTTGGTGATGTAGCGTGACACGCCGATGATGCGTTCGATCGCCGGGCTGTCGCCGTCCGAGGGGGTGCGTACCGTCGCGACCAGCGCCATCTCGCGGTCGTAGTCGATCAGCGTGAAGCGCGAAAGCAGGGTGGCCGGCAACTCCTGCAGCGTCGAGATGAAGCGGAAGTACCGGCTCTCGGGGGACAGTTCGCGCACGAACGCCTGCAGCATCGTCGCGTCGTCGGGCTGGATCGGGCGCACGGTGTACTCGCCACCGCCCGGCAGCGGCCACAGCTGCGCGTGGTTCGACGGGTAGGGCAGGATGGCGAGGTGGTGGTACTGGTGGTGGTTCGACGCGGCGGTCGATTCGGGTCTCTGGGCAATGACGATGCGCGCATCGACGGCCAGGGCGCCGGACTCGTCGACGATGATCGGATTGATGTCCATCTCGCGCAGCTGCGGCAGTTCGCAGACCATCTCCGACACGCGCAGCAGCACCTGCTCCAGCGATTCCATGTCGGCGGCCGCCGCGCCGCGCCAGGCGCCGAGCGTCTCGGCGACCCGCGAACGCTCGATGAGCCGTCGCGCCAGGAACTGGTTCAGCGGCGGCAGTTCCATCGCATGGTCGTCGATCAGCTCCACCATGGTGCCGCCCGCGCCGAACGTGATCACGGGGCCGAACGGCTCGTCGGTGACCAGGCCGATGCAGACCTCGCGACCGCGCTGCTGGCCCGACATCTTCTGGATGGTCACGCCGTTGATGCGCGCCTCGGGCAGCTGGCGGGTCACCGAACGCAGCATCTCGTTGTAGGTGTCGCGCACGCCGATCGCGTTGACCACGTTCAGCACCACACCCTGGACGTCCGACTTGTGGCTGATGTCCGGCGAGTCGATCTTCAGCGCGACCGGGTAGCCCAGCTGCGTCGCGATCAGCACCGCCTCGTGCACGCTGCGCGCGAGCAGCGTCTTGGTCACCGGGATGTGGAAGGCCGCGAGCAGGGCCTTCGACTCCATTTCGGTCAGCACCTGCCGCCGCTCGGTGAGCACGCTCTCGATCAACATCCGCGCGCCCTCGACGTCCGGCTTGGCCAGATCGGACAGCGGCGGCGGCGTCTGCTGCAGCAGCTGCTGGTTGCGGTGGTAGGCCGCGATGTTGCCGAAGGCGCCGACGGCCGATTCGGGCGTGCGAAAGGTCGGGATTCCGGCATCACTGAGCAGGCGCCGTCCCTCCACGACCGAGGCGTCACCCATCCAGCAGCTCAGCAGGGGCTTTTCCGAGCGCTTCTTGACCGTGACCAGAGCGCGTGCGATGGCTGCCGAATCGGTGCCGGTCTTCGGCGAATAGATCGCCAGGACGCCATCGATCTGCGTGGACTGCGTCGCGGCAGCGATCGCCGCCTCGAACTGTTCCGCCGTGGCGTCCTCGGCCAGGTCGATCAGGTCGCTCATCGTGGCACCGGGCGCGAGTCTGGGGCGCAGGGTGTCTGCCTCGGCCGGGCTCAGGCGACCGAGTTGCAGACCGATTTCGCTGACCCAGTCGGCTGCCATCACGCCGGGACCACCGCCGTTGGTGACGATGGCCAGGCGCGGCCCCACCGCACGATAGCGGGAGGCCAGGCACTTGGCAGCGGAAAACAGCTGCACGAAAGAGCGCACCCGCACCGCGCCAGCGCGGCGCAAAGCGGCATCGAAGGCATCGTCGTTGCCGACGATCGCGCCGGAATGCGTCAGCGCAGCGGCGTTCCCGGCGGGCTGGCGCCCGGCCTTCAGCACCACCACCGGCTTGGCGTTGGCGGCGGCGCGCAGCGCGCTCATGAATCGGCGGGCGTGGGTGATGCCCTCCAGGTAGACCACGATGCTGTGCGTCTGTGCGTCCGAGGCCAGGAAATCGAGCACCTGAGCCAGGTCGACTGAAGGATGGGGTCCGAGCGAGACCACGGTCGAGAATCCCACCCCGTTCGAATTTCCCCAGTCCAGGATGGCCGACGTCAGGGCGCCGGATTGCGACACCAGCGCCAGCGAGCCGCTGGCCGGCAGCGGCCCGGCGATGCTGGCATCGAGCTGCAGGCCGGGCCGCTGGAAGCCGAGCCCGTTCGGCCCGAGCATCAGCATGCCGTCGAGCCGTGCCTGATGGTGCATCTCGGCCACCGTCGCCGCATCGACGTTGCTCGAGATGACCAGCGCCGCACGGCAATGGATGCGTCCGGCGGCGGCGAGCGCCGTCAGCACCTCGTCGGGTGGCATCGCGATGACGGCAAGATCGGCTCGGGCGTGCGCCAGATCCGACAACGTGCCGGTGGCATTCACGTCCAGGAACGTCAGCGTGCCGGCAAAGGCCTGCGCTTTCAGCGCGGCGTGCAGTGCGCGTGCTGCGGCAGTCTGGGGCGCCGCGCCGCCGGTCAACACGACGATGGAGGTGGGCGCGAACAGCGGTGTCAGGTAGTGCTTGTCCAAGCGGAAGCCTCCGGGACAGGTGGGAGTGGGTGCCTGACGCAGCGGCGCTGCAGCGGCGTACCGCGCCCGATGGTAGTCCTCGCGGGCTGACACGTAGGTGACAACCCTAGGAAAATGACGTGGCGGGCCGGGCTTCGATAATCGATGCTCACCCTGCCCGGCGCCCCGCATGTCCACCCCCACAGACCGTTCTGCTTCATCAACCCACGCCGACTGGCAGCGTCGCAGCGTGGCGAGCGTCTGGCATCCGTGCACGCAGATGCAGCGGATGGACGCCGTGCCGCCGATTGCGATCGCGCGCGCTCAGGGCCCGTGGCTCGAGGATGTCGACGGCAAGCGGTATTTCGATGCGACGAGCTCGTGGTGGGTCAACCTGTTCGGGCATGCCGACGAGCGCATCAACGCGGCCCTGAAGCATCAGCTCGACACGCTGGAGCATGTGATGCTGGCCGGCTGCACCCACGCGCCAGCGGTCGAACTGGCCGAGCGGCTGTCGGCGCGCACCGGCCAGGCGCTGGGACACACCTTCTTCGCGAGCGACGGCGCCTCGGCGGTCGAGATCGCCCTGAAGATGAGCTTCCACAGCTGGAAGAACCGCGGGCAGGGTGACCGGCGCGAATTCGTCTGCCTGCGCCATGGCTACCACGGCGAGACCATCGGCGCGCTCGCGGTGACCGATGTGGCGGTGTTCCGCGACGCCTACGACCCGCTGCTGATGCGGTCCCACGTGGTGATGGCACCCGATGCACGGCAGGCCGAGCCCGGCGAGTCGGCTGCCGATGTGGCACACCGTGCCGCCGCCGAGCTCGCAACGCTGTTCGAGGCGCGCGCCGGCCACATCGCGGCGGTGATCCTGGAGCCGCTGGTGCAGTGTGCAGCTGGCATGGCCATGCACGATCCAGCCTACCTGCGCGAGGTCCGGGCGCTGTGCGACCGATATCAGGTGCACCTGATCGCCGACGAGATCGCGGTGGGTTGCGGACGCACCGGAACCTTCTTCGCGTTCGAACAGGCCGCCGCGGTAGGCGAACCCGCCATCTGGCCCGACCTGCTGTGCCTGTCCAAGGGCATCAGCGGGGGCTACCTGCCGCTGTCGCTGGTGCTTTCCACCGATGCGATCTACACGTCCTTCCTGGACGACGACACCGCCCGTGGCTTCCTGCACTCCCATTCGTACACCGGCAACCCGTTGGCCTGCCGGGCCGCGCTGGCCGTGCTCGATCGGTTCGACGAGGAGCCGGTGCTCCAGCGCAACCGCGACACAGGTGCGCTGCTGACAGCCGCACTGGCCGCGCGGCTGGCCGGCGATGCGCGCATCGAGCATGTGCGCCAGCGCGGCATGATCTGGGCGTTCGATGTGCGCGAGGCGCACGCCGGCGCGCGTTTCGCCGAGCGCTTCCACCTGATCGCACGCACGCAGGGCCTGCTGATCCGACCGATCGGGCGCACGGTCTATCTGTTGCCACCCTACGTGCTGAACGAGGAGCACGTGGCCTACCTTGCCGAGCGCACGGTCGCGACCTTGAATGCCACCCTGAGCGCGGGACACTGACGGCCGCACCACCCACCGATACCCGCCGCGATGCTGAAGCACCTCGAACAACAGCTGGCAGAGCGTGAAGCTCAATCGCTGCGTCGGCAGCGCCGCATCGCCGAGAGCGCCTGTGCGCCCAACCAGTCGGTCAGCTCGAACGACTGCGCACCGCGCGAACTGCTCACCTTCTGCAGCAACGATTACCTGGGTCTTGCCAACCACCCGGCTCTGATCGACGCGCTGGCCGAAGGCGCGCGGCTCTACGGGGCAGGCAGCGGCGCGTCGCACCTGATCAGCGGGCATTCGCGTGCCCATGCACTGCTCGAAGACGATCTGGCCGAGATGATGTCGCCACACCTCCCCGAGGTGCGCGCCCTGTACTTCTGCACGGGCTACATGGCCAACATGGCCGTGCTCACCGCGCTGGGCGATGCGCAGGCGACGATCTACACCGACCTGCTGAACCACGCGTCGCTGATCGACGGCGCGCGGCTTGCCAAGGCGGCAGTGCACACCTATCCGCACAACGATCTGGGCGGCCTCGAGCGCCGGCTCGCCGCCTGCAGCACCCCGCGCAAGCTGATCGTCACCGACGGGGTGTTCAGCATGGACGGTGATCTGGCGCGGTTGCCAGAACTGCTCGTGCTCGCAGAGCGGCACGACGCCTACATCGTCGTCGACGATGCGCATGGCTTCGGAGTGCTTGGCGAGGAGGGCCGCGGGGTGCTGTCGCACTTCGGGCTGCGCAGCGAGCGACTGATCTGCATGGGCACGCTCGGCAAGGCGGCCGGCGCGGCGGGAGCCTTCGTCGCGGCGCACCGCGTCGTCATCGAGTGGCTCGTGCAGAGCGCGCGCGCCTACATCTACACAACAGCGTCCCCGCCGGCCGTGGCCCACGCAGTGCGTGCGAGCTTGAGATTGATCCGCGGACCCGAAGGCGAGCAGCGGCGGCGGCACCTGCGCGAACTCATCGCGGCGCTGCGGCAGGGCGTGTTCGAGGTGATTGGAGATGTGCTTCTCGAGCAGGGCTGGCACCTGGCCGAATCGCAGACTGCGATCCAGCCACTGATCGTCGGCGGCAGTGCCGAGGCGCTGGCGGTCGCTGCCGGGCTCGAATCGCGCGGCCTGTGGGTGCCGGCGATCCGTCCGCCGACGGTACCCTCGGGCAGCGCACGGCTGCGCATCACGCTCAGCGCCGCGCATCGGCACGACGATGTCAAGCGACTGTTGTCCGGCCTGGCGGCGGCAGCCCGCGCGGCGGGTGAATCGGAAGGGGCGACATGACGGCTGGCGGCGATCCATCGAATGGTTGGCAGGCGACCGAGGCCGGTGTCCTTTGGGAACCCGAAGCACGTGCGGCCGACCTGGCCGAGCCCGACACCGACCGTCCGTTGCGCGGCTGCTTCGTCACCGGCACCGACACCGAGGTCGGCAAGACGACGGTCAGTGCGGGCCTGCTGCATGCTCTGGGCAGACAAGGTCTGCGTGTCGCGGGCTACAAGCCCGTGTCTGCGGGTGCCGTGTGGTGCAGCGCGGCCAGTGGCCCCGGCGGGCACTGGCACAACGAGGATGTGGAGGCCTTGCTCGCCGCGAGCAACATCGAGCTGACGCGCAGCGAGGTCTGCCCCTGCCTGCTCGAGGAAGCCTGCGCGCCGCACCTCGCCGCGCGGCTCGAAGGCGGGCGCATCGAGCCGCGGGTGCTGACCGCCGGCGCACGGCGCCTGATGCCACGCTGCGATGTCCTGGTGGTCGAGGGCGTCGGGGGATTCTGCGTGCCGCTGGTCGAGGCCGAAGAGGTCGAGGACGGCGCCGATACCGCAGGCTGGGGTGCCGACGACCTTGCGAGCGCGCTGGCTTTGCCGGTGATCCTGGTGGTCGGGCTTCGCCTGGGTTGCATCAACCACAGCCTGCTGACTGCCGCGGCCATCAACGCGCGCGGACTGCGCCTGGCCGGCTGGATCGCCAACCGTGTCGAGCCGGACATGGCCCATGCGCAGGACAACATCGACACGCTCAGACGCGCGCTGCAGCGGCGCCACGGCGCCCCGCTGCTTGGCGTGATCGATTACATGGTGCCAGCCACGCCCGACAGGGTGGCGAACCAGCTGGATGTGGGCGCCGTGATCGAGGTGCTGGGGCTGGCCGACTGAGCCCTGCAAGCACGCGCCACGCAGAAGAGCCAGCTCGGTGCGGTCAAGTGACCACCGAGCGCAGCGATCCGGGCGCGAACAAGGGCGGCGAGCGGGCCGATGAGCGTCCCGCTCGCCTGCGCCCCTAGCGTGCGCCGGGCTGGGACTTCAGCACGCGTCGAGGCGGGTTGTCATGCGGCGTCAGCTCGCCGATCAAGCTGTCAAGTTGCTTCATCGCGTCCTCGTACGTCACGGAGTCGTGGCCTTCGAGGTACTTCAGGAACTTCGTGTGCTGGGGCTTGAACTTGTCGGCGACGCCGATCTCGCTCCAGAAGAGTTCTTTGGCGTCGGCAGAAGTAATGAAAGTCATTTGTCATCCTTAGGCATTGAGGTGATGGAGTCCGGCAGGGGGTGAGCCGGACAGATCGGTTTGAAGGCGCCAGGCAGGCGGAACGGCGCAACCTATTCGACGTTGAAGGCCTGTTCCGAGGTGATCCCGCGTACGACGTGGGTGACGATTTTTTTGAAATGAACGATCGGGATGCGATCGCGGTATCTGAGGGTCATGAAGCGGTCTCCTGAGGGTTTGAAGGGGGGGCCGGTCGTTCGTCGGCCCTGCAGGACGGGAAATTCCAGTTCAATGAAACAAGAATCCCGTACCAACGATTTAGACGTTCGCGGTTCCCGAAATGCATAGGGAAACACGCTCTATGCGGGTAAATCCTGATCAACAAATGGCGATCTTGGGTGCAATAAATTTGAAATAGAAAAGCCCGCCGAAGCGGGCTTTCTGCAGAGCGATGATTCGATCAGCTGTTGCGCAACATGCAGGCCGCGCTGCTGCCGTCGTGATCAAGCACGCTCTTCTCGACTTCGAGCCGGGTGACGACGCCGTCCTCGACGATCATCGAGTAGCGTTCCGAGCGGCCGGCCAGACCGAAAGCCGGCAGGTCGATGACCAGGCCGATGGCCCTGGTGAACGAGCCGTCGGCGTCAGCCAGCATCAGCACCTTGTCGTCGGCACCGGTGGATTTGCCCCAGGCGTCCATCACGAAGGGATCGTTCACCGAAACGCAGGCGATGGTGTCGAACCCGGCCTTGCGGAGTTTCTCCGCGTTGTCGACATAGCCCGGCAGGTGGCTCGCGGAGCACACCGGGGTGTAGGCGCCAGGCAGTCCGAACAGGGCCACCTTCTTGCCCTTGAGCAGGGAGTCGGTCGAGATGTCCACCACGCCGGTCGTGGTGAGTTGCTTGAAGCTGCCGCCTGGAACGCGATCGCCTTGCTTGATGGTCATGTCGTGGGTCTCCGTTGAATTGTTGGTGCGAGGGGCTCCGGGATCCGGGTCGCTCTCGAGGGTTGATGGTTGCGCCCATAAAACTTATCAGGCCAACGATTGTTGCGCTAATTCATGGTGATGGCTTCGCGTTGCTCGATTGCCCATGGATGGACAGATCTACGTGCATGGCTGATTTCCAAATAGCTTCATGCCACATCGACAAACGAGCTTCGCTGCTCGGGGGACAATCGAGGCGCCGGTTCCGGTGCGGAGTGCTCGTCTGGAACGCAGCTCCCGCATCTGTTCTGCTCGCCCTGATCAGCCCAGGCGCTTGCGTCCAACGCCTTTCTTGATGAACGATCGATACCAGGAACATCGCACGCCAACGCCGGCCTCGGCCGCCGAAGAGCAAGCCGCCACGCGGATCGACCGGGCGCAGACCGAACTCAGACACGGCCGCGCGATCCGCCTGATCGATCGCGACAAGCCGGGCGAAGCCTCCGCTGACAGCTGCGTGGTCGCTGCTGTCGAGGCTTTGACCGAGCCGCGGCTGCGCTGGATGTCGTCGCTCGGAGCTTCGGTGCACCTGCTGCTGACGATCGAACGCGCGCTCGCGCTGGGGATCGAGGCGGATTCGACAGGGTCGCTTGCGGCCACCTCGCTGCGGCTGCGGCTGCCGGACGACATCTCGCTCGACGCCTTGCTGGGGCTGGCAGCGGTGACGTCCAGCGGGCTGTCCGCGGTTGCTGCATTGCCGGAATGGGCAGCGAGTGAGCGGACGCCGCCGGTGCGCGCGGTCGCGATGGACAGCGCCCTGCAGCTGGCGCGGCGGGCCCGCTTGATCCCGGCACTGCTGGTCGTCGACGTTTCCGCGGCACTCGAGCCGGCACTGGCCGCCGAGCAATTGCTTTGGGTTTCCAGCGCCGACCTCTCGAAGGTGCCGGCCGGTGGTGGCGCGAGCCTGCGCCGCGTCAGCGACGCGCAGGTGCCACTGGCGGCGCACGACGACTGCGAACTCGTGCTCTTCCGCGAGGACCACGGCGGTGCCGAGCACGTGGCCATCGTTGTCGGGCAACCCGATTTCAGCCAGCCGGTGCCGGTTCGGCTGCATTCGTCCTGCCTCACGGGCGACCTGCTCGGCAGCCTGCGCTGCGATTGCGGCGACCAGCTGCGCCGCGCGATCGAACGACTCGCCGAGACGGGCGGCGTGCTGCTGTACCTCGAACAGGAGGGGCGCTCGATCGGTCTGGCGAACAAGCTGCGAGCCTACCGGTTGCAGGATGACGGGCTCGACACCATCGACGCCGACCGCTACCTTGGATTCGCTGCCGACGATCGCGACTACGGCGCTGCGGTGGCGATGCTGAAGTCGCTGGGCATCGCACGCATCCGCCTGATGACCAACAACCCGCGGAAGATCGCCGCCATGGAAGCCGGCGGCATCGAGGTCGTCGAACGTCTGGCGCTGCACGGCCCGGTGAACCCCTTCAACGAGCGCTACATCGAGACCAAGCAGCAGCGGGCGGGACACCTCAAGCCCGAGTGAGCCGAGGTCGCTTGCGCGCGGCGCTCAGGCATTGCGATCAGCCTGTCGGCAACGGTCCGTCTCGCAGGGTGTCCAGCGGCAGCGCGATCACGTCCTGCAAAAGCCTTGCAAGGCCCTCGGCCATGTGATCGAGCACAGCAGCTCCCTTTGCGGCACTCGCCTGCGTCGCATCGCCACAGGCACCTTCGGGGTTCAGGTCCTGCGTCATCCAGCCGAAGCCGACCGGCTTTTCGACGCCCAGCGTGCCGCCCCGGGCCACCAGCTGCTGGCCGAGCGACGGGAAGGTCTTGAGCGCTGATTGCCGCACCAGGTCGGGCCGCAAGTGCAGCATCAGCGAGGTCTCGACCGCACCGGCGTGGATGCCGTGGGCGCGCTCCTCGACATCGAACAAGCCTGGCGGCACACCGAAGCCGAAACTGTGCGCGCGCACGACCAGCATCCGGCATTCGACCCGCAGCCGCACCGCGACAAGATCGACATGCGCCTTCTGGCCCCCGTGGCTGTTGAAGATCACCAGCTTGCGCACGCCGGCACGGGCGACGCTGCGCCCGATCGAGAGCCACAGTCCCATCAGCGCGTGGCTGTCGACGCTCACGGTGCCCGGGAAGGCGCTGTGCTCAAGGCTGTCCCCGACCGCCAGCGGCGGCAGCTGCAGGATCGAGGTCGCGGTTGCAGCGGGAAGGCGCGCCAGCGCTGCATGCAGCACGCCGCTGTTGATGACCGCGTCCGTCGACAGCGGCAGGTGCGGGCCGTGTTGCTCGGTGGCCGACACCGGCAGCACGGCGACGGTGGTGTCGGGATCCAGCGTCGCGAAGTCGGTGGTGCACAGGTCGCCCCACAGGCGGGGGCGCGCCGGGCACAGGTCTGGCGCAGAGGTGAGGTGAACGCTCACAGATTCATCCGGAAGTCAGTCTGGCCCGCGTTGAAAACGCGGTGTGTGCCCCGACTGTAGGTTCAACCGTGGAGCTCCCGATGAAAACCGTTCCTGCCCTGTTTGTTTCGCATGGCGCACCGACCTTTGCCCTGGAGCCCGGCGTTGCCGGTGCGGCACTGTCCGCGCTCGGCCGCCGCCTGCCGCCGCTCTCGGCAGTGCTGGTCGTGTCTCCCCACTGGATCACGTCCGGCTTTCGCGTGACGTCCGGCACCCGGCCCGCCACGATCCATGACTTCAGCGGTTTCCCACCACCCTTGTACGAGTTGCAGTACCCGGCGCCGGGCGATCCGGCACGGGCCGCCGATCTGGTGCGCCTGCTCGCTTCGGCAGGCATCGATGTCACGCTGGACGCGCAGCGCGGACTCGACCATGGGGCCTGGGTTCCGCTGCGCCATCTGTTGCCGACCGCGTCCACCCCGGTGCTGCAGCTGTCCCTGAGCGACTCGCTCGATGCGCGGGGGGCCCTGCGGCTCGGAGAGGCGCTGCGTCCGTTGCGCGAGCATGGCGTGCTGGTGGTCGGCTCGGGCAGCCTGACACACAACCTGGGCGAGTTCCGGGGCCCGGCGACCGAGGCGGCTTATGTTGCCGACTTCGTGCAGTGGATTCGCCAGGCTGTCGCGCAACGCGATACCGCCGCGCTGGTCGATTACCGACGGCGGGCGCCGCACGCGGTGCGCGCACACCCGACCGAGGAGCACTTCCTGCCCTTGCTGGTGGCTGTGGGTGCCACGTCGGATGCCGACCAGGTCGACGTCATCGAAGGCGGCACGCTCTATGGCATGTTGTCGATGGAGTCGTATGTCTTCGAATAGATTCGTGTCGGGGCAGTTGGGCTGTCTCGTGGTGAGATTGCCCATGAACCGTCGAGCGGGGGCTCGTGCCTGCGTTCACGACATGCCGCGGGTGCTGCCCTTCCAGAACTGCAGCAGGAAGTCCAGGCCGGCAGAAATTTCAGCCCCCGACGTCAGCTGGGCCGACACGTCCGACCAGCGTTGCTGTTCCAGCTGGAGGATGAAGTTGCGTGGAGCACAGGCGAACCCCATGCTCCATTCGCTGAAAACTCGCCCCTGAATTTGCTCATGGAGCAATTCGACGAGACCGAAATGCCGGCGCGATGCCTTGATGCGGGCATAGATCTCCTCGACCCCGCTGACCGGCCCTTCGATGTACTGGAAGAACTTGCCGTCGTGATAGAGCAGGACACCTGTCACGCCCTTCGAGAGATTGAAGCCTCGCGAATCGACAAGCAGCGCTTCCAGCCAGGCCTCGGAGACATCTCCAAGCGCTGAACTGACGTATGCGATGGCGGACAAGCTGTCCATGCAAGTAGCCGAAGATGGAACAAGGAGGGCGCAGCCTCAAGGCTGCGCCAGCGAAGAGCGATCTTCGCGCAGTCCGGTCAGTCGCTCGCTGGATTCGGCGTCTTTTTTGGCAGGGCTCTAGGCCGCCGCAGTACGGATCAGCGGGTCTCGCCGCCGGGGCTCGCGCGGTGCCTGCC
>JAGNWJ010000015.1 GCA_017986065.1 Rhizobacter sp.
TCTGCCGCCGAAAGGCTGATCGCTGACGGTTTGCGCAATGGCGGCTTCGTCAAGCAGCCCCAGGTCAGCGTTCTGGTGCTGCAGGTTCGTGGCAACCAGGTGTCGGTGCTGGGTCAGGTGAATCGGCCAGGCCGGTTTCCCATCGAAGTGGCCGACATGCGGTTGTCGGACCTGCTCGCCATGGCGGGGGGTATTTCTGCCATCGGCGCCGACACGGTGATCCTGGTCGGTGCGCGCGATGGCAAGCCTATTCGGCGTGAGCTCGATCTGCCCGCCATCTTTCGCAGCGCCAGCCGGGACGAGGACATCGTCGTGCAGAACGGCGACGTGATCTATGTCGAGCGCGCTCCGACAGCCTACATCTACGGAGAAGTGCAGCGTGCGGGTCCGATGCGCGTCGAGCGGGGCATGACGGTGATGCAGGCCCTCGCCACGGGAGGCGGGCTCACCCAGCGCGGCACCGAAAAAGGCTTGCGCATCCACCGCAAGGCAGCGGATGGCAAGGTCCAGATTGTCCAGCCCGCCATGGACGATGCGTTGCGCGACGGCGACGTGGTCTACGTCAAGGAAAGCCTGTTCTGACCGGATCGCCTCAGGCGCGGCCTATTCCGGAGTACTCGATGCCCAGTGCGCGCATCAGTGCGGGTTCGTAGAGGTTGCGGCCATCGATCACGACCGGCTGTTTCAGCATCGATTTGATGGCGTCGAAGTCCGGGCTCTTGAACTCCTTCCATTCGGTGATGATGACCAGCGCGTCGGATCCCTCGAGTGCCTGCGTCTGGTTGTCGACGAAATCGAGACCCTGCACGCCCTCGAGCACGCGCCTGGCTTCGGTCATGGCGACCGGGTCGTAGGCCTTGATCTTCGCACCGCGCTTGGCGAGTTCGGCGATCACGATGCGGCTGGGCGCGTCGCGCATGTCGTCGGTATTGGGCTTGAATGCCAGGCCCCATATGGCGAACTGGCGACCGCTCAGGTCTTCTCCGAAGCGCTTGACGATCTTGTCGACCAGCACGTGCTTCTGCTTTTCGTTGGCAGCCTCCACGGCGGTCAGCACCTGCAGGGTCACGCCGTTGTCACGCGCCGTGTGAACCAGGGCCTTCACGTCCTTCGGGAAGCATGATCCACCGTAGCCTGCGCCGGGGTACAGGAAGTGCGTGCCGATGCGCGGATCACTGCCGATGCCCTTGCGCACGAGTTCGATGTCGGCACCGACCCGTTCGGCCAGCAGCGCCAGCTCGTTCATGAAACTGATCCGGGTGGCCAGCATGGCGTTCGCGGCGTACTTGGTGAACTCGGCGCTCTTGATGTCCATCACCAGCAGGCGATCGTGGTTGCGCATGAAGGGCGAGTAGATCGATCGCATCAGCAGGATCGCTCTTTCGTCGTCGGCGCCGACGACGATCCGATCGGGACGCATGAAGTCCTCGACCGCTGCCCCTTCCTTCAGGAACTCGGGGTTCGAGACCACGGAAAACTCGAGCTCGACCCCGCGCTTGGCCAGTTCTTCCGCCACGGCCGCGCGGACCTTCTCACCAGTGCCCACCGGCACCGTGCTCTTGTCGACGATGACCTTGTAGTCGGTCATGTGCCGACCCACGTTGCGCGCCGCGGCGACCACGTACTGGAGATCCGCCGAGCCGTCTTCGTCCGGCGGGGTGCCCACGCCGATGAATTGCAGGGTCCCGTGGTTGACTGCCGCGACCACGTCCGTGGTGAACTGAAGTCGACCGGCGGCACGGTTGCGCTTCACGACGTCCAGAAGTCCTGGCTCGTGGATCGGAATGCCACCGTCCTCGAGGATCTTGATCTTGGCGGCGTCGAGGTCGAGGCAGACCACGTGGTTGCCCATTTCTGCCAGGCAGGCGCCTGTGACGAGGCCCACATAGCCGGTGCCGATGATGGTGATTTTCATGGGGTGTTCATTTGGAATTGAATCGGAATCGGTCTACTTTGCGCGCCCGTAGGTGTCCTCGAACCGCACGATGTCGTCCTCGCCGAGATAGCTGCCGGATTGCACCTCGACGATCTCCAGCGGGACTTTCCCCGGGTTGGAGAGGCGGTGCGCCTGACCCAGCGGGATGTAGGTGCTCTGGTTCTCGGTCAACAGGATCACCGAATCACCGTTGGTGACCTCGGCGGTGCCCCGCACCACGATCCAGTGTTCGGCGCGATGGTGGTGCATCTGCAGGCTCAGCGTGGCGCCGGGCTTGACCATGATCCGCTTGACCTGGAAGCGCGAGCCGGAATCGATGCTGTCGTACCAGCCCCAGGGCCGGTGCACCTGCCGGTGCAGGGTGTGTTCACTGCGACCGTCCTGCTGCAGCTGGTTGACGAGCTGTTTGACATCCTGACTCGATGACCGCCGGGTGACCAGAACCGCATCGGGCGTCTCGACCACGATCACATCGTCGAGACCAATCACGCCGACCAGTCGGCTGGTGGCATGCACGAGGGTGTTGCGGCAGTCGCGCAGCATCGCGTCGCCGTGGCTCGCGTTGCCGTTGCCGTCCTTGGTGCTGACTTCCCAGACGGCATCCCAGGCGCCCAGATCGGACCAACCGGCGTTCATCGGCACCATGCGGATGTCGAACTCGGGTGACCCGGGACAACGCTCCATCACCGCGTAGTCGACGGATTCGCTGGGTATCGCCTCGAATGCCGCACGGTCCGGGCGGATGAAACTGGCATCGGTGGTTCGTAGGTCCCAGGCTGCCCGGGTGGCTTTGGAAATGTCGGGCCGGAACTGCTCCAGCGCCCTCAGCCACACCGAGGCCCGCACCACGAAGATCCCGCTGTTCCAGTAGTAGCGACCATCGGCAAGGTAGCGCTCAGCAGTGGCACGGTCGGGCTTCTCGACAAACTCCGCGACGACCTGCGCAGGACTCGCGCTTTGACTGCCGGCAGCCTCGCAGCGCAGGTAACCGAAACCGGTCTCTGGGCCGGTGGGCTGGATGCCCAACGTCACGATCGCACCCTCGCTGGCGGCGCGCACGGCACTTTGCAGTGCGCGCGTGAAGCCGGCTTCGTCGACGTAGGCGTGATCGGCAGCGGTCACCACCAATATCGGGTCGGCTCCCTCAGCGGTCGCGTGCAAGGCGGCCAGCGTCATGGCGGGCGCGGTGTTGCGGCCCATCGGCTCCAGCAGGACCGAGGCCGGCGGAAGCTTCAATTCGCGCAGTTGGTCGAGCACGAGGAAGCGGTGCTCCTCGTTGCCGACAACGAGGGGCGGGGCCACTGCGATGTCGGTCGTGGCCAGTGAGGCCAGGCGCTGTGCGGCCTGCTGGAAGAGGCTCTGGTTGCCCTTGAGCACCAGGAACTGCTTCGGGTGCTGCGCACGCGACAGCGGCCACAGCCGCGTGCCGCTGCCACCGGCCATGATCACGGGATGGACGGAAATGGAACTCATGGGCAGTCAGTTCAAGTGGATGTCGACGGCGGAACCAGGCGCGTCCCCGGGAAGGACCGCGCGATGCTGGCGTGATTTCAATCGGTGTACCCGTTCGGGTTGAGACTTTGCCACCGCCATGTGTCAGTGCACATCGTGTCGATGTCACGGGTCGCCTGCCAGCCCAAATATTCACGCGCCAGCGTGGCGTCGGCATAACAAGCCGCCACGTCGCCCGGTCGCCGGGCCACGATGTCGTATGGAATGGGCCTTCCGCTGGCCTTTTCAAAGGCCCTGACCAGGCCCAGGACGCTGCATCCCTGGCCCGTACCCAGGTTCACCGTCAGAGAGCGACCGCCGCCGTCGAGCAGGTATCGCAGCGCTGCCACATGGCCTTCGGCCAGATCCGTGACGTGGATGTAGTCACGCACGCCGGTTCCGTCCGGGGTGTCGTAATCGTTGCCGAACACCTGCAGGCGCGGGCGCTTCCCGACGGCCACCTGGCTGATGTAGGGCATCAGATTGTTGGGCGTGCCGCGGGGGTCCTCTCCGATCAGCCCACTCTCGTGCGCGCCCACGGGATTGAAGTAGCGCAGCAGAGCGATGCGCCAGCTGGGGTCGGCGCGCTCGATATCGCGAAGGATGTTCTCGCCCATCAGCTTGGTGGCGCCGTAGGGATTGGTGGTCGACAGCGGCGAGTCTTCAGGGATCGGCAGGCGCTCGGGCGTCCCGTACACCGTCGCGCTGGAACTGAACACCAGCTTCTTCGCTCCGGATTGCGCCAGCGATCCAGCCACGCTGAACAGGCCACCCAGGTTGTTCCGGTAGTAGGCGAGCGGCTGGGCGCTGCTTTCACCGACAGCCTTGAATGCCGCGAAATGAATCACCGCCGCGATGGTGTGGCGCTGGAAAACCGCTGCCATCGCAGCGGTGTCGCACACATCGACACGCTCGAATTCGGCGGAACGCCCCGACAGTCGCTGCAGTCGGTTCAGGACCTCGGGCGAGCTGTTGGAGAAATCGTCGACGCCGACGACATCGAATCCCGCAGCCCAGAGTGCGAGCCAGGTGTGGGAAGCGATGTAGCCGGTGGCGCCGGTGAGCAGAACGGTGCTTCTCATTGCAGCTTGATCTCCGCGGTGCAGGTGGCTGAACTGGCGCTGTATCCGAACGATAGCGAGCCTGCGGTGCTGCGCGTCTCTCGGCCGACTTGGCAGGAGAACTTCAATTGGCGCAAGGGCTCGTACGTGACGCCGAGGCTGGCAGCGCGCAATGTGTCGCTGCCGTCGATCGAGCCGGCGACAAGCGAGCGATGGTTGGCGCGAACTCCGGCATCGACGTGTATTTTCGCGCTCAGCGCGTACGCCGCACTGACGGCCAGCGAATTCGTGATCCGGCTTGCATCGCCGACGCTTCCGTTCTGGGCATCAGCCACGTCGAGGAAACTGCTTTCGGCCCCGCTTTCCCGGCTGAACGCTGTCTTGAAGAGCAGCTTGCCGGTCGGCCGATAGGTCCAGGTCAGCTGTCCGGTGGCGCCCGAGAAGTCGAGCGCCGAGGTGGCGCCTCTGGACTCGCGTCGACCGACGCTGAACCGCCCGTCGAGTGTGCTGAGCCCCGTGGCCAGCCACGTCGCCGTCAGGTCGATGTCCCGACGGTCGAAATCGAGGCCCGAACCCTTGTATTCGCCGCGGCTGAGTCGCAATCCGGTCCCCAGTTTCAAACCCGCACTGGGCTGGTAATACAGAGCCATTCCGGCCGTGTCCTGGGTCAGGGCGCTGGCTTCGTAGGCCGGGTTCGAATACCGCAGGCTGCGGTGGCTCAGCGAGGCCTCGACCGCCAGGTGCGAACCCGAGCCGTACCTGATCCTGGCCAAGCTCTCGCTGCGTGTTTCCATGTTGCGCTCGGTCGATTGGGCGGTGTTGGTGCCACCGTAGTTGAAGAGGCCCTCCGCACCAGAAAAGCTCAGCGTTCCGGAAAGCTTGTCTATGGTTGCCCAGTCGAGTCCGGCGTTGATCGCATAGCTCGTGTGATCCAGTCGGCTCAAGTCCTGAAAGCGCGTTTCTCGCAACCTGCCGTTGGCAAAGAGGCGTTGGCGGCCGATCGGTTGATCCAGGCCGGCCAGCAGGCCGACGCTGTAGGAGGTGTCCGAGGTCGCCTCTTTCAGGCGAAAGACGTTGCTGTCGTGCACCGCCGAGAGATCTGCTCCGACGTAGAACGGATTGGCTTCTGCGTGTGCCGGTCCGGCGAGCGGCCACATGAGCATGGCCAGCGTCAGGCCTCGCGCTGGGCGGGTCAAATTTGTGCGGCGCTTCTGCAAGGTGGGAGGACTCCGGCTGCGGGCGAGGCGCTGTGCCTGTGCGATTCAGGTTCGGGCCGGGCTCGTGCGTCGATTAAACCTGCATTGCAGGCGTCCCTAGGGAAAACCAGCCCCGACAGGTGCATCAGTTTGTGAGCGCCGGGTTTGTCCGACCCGCTCGGATGGTCCGGGATGGCAAGCGCGCGGGTACCAGAAGCATGTCCGGGTTGCGGCAAGGCAACCGATCGCCATGCCTACAATCCCGGGATGCTCAGCGCGCTGAATGCGGGCATCGCTGCTGCTGTCACGGCACGAGCGACCCTGCTCATCAATCATGTCCTGTCTTCCGAGCCGGTGGCTTGCGGGCGGTTGCGTGCGCATGCCGGCCGCCGGCTTCGCATCCGATTGCTCGATTGGCCCGGTTTGCTGCCCGCTTTGCCTGCGTTGTGCTTCGCCATCACCGCCGCGGGGCTGCTGGAGTGGCAACCTGAGGTCGATGGGGCTGGCCCTGATTCGCAGGTCGACCTCGACATCACGGTCGAAGCCGGCAACCCGGCGGCATTGCTGCTCGGGGGTTTGGTGGGCCAGCGCCCTGCGGTGTCCATTTCGGGGGACTCCTCGCTGGCGGCCGACGTCAGCTGGGTGATCGACAACCTGCGCTGGGACCTGCGCGACGACGTGGCCCGCCTCATCGGGGAAATCCCGGCACGCGAGCTGGCGCGCCAGGCTTCCGCCATGGCCGCTGGCCTGCGCGGCCTGGTGCAGGACGTGTTCCAGCGCGCCACATCGGCTCGAGGTGGTGTTGGCGGTGCAGCGCAGTCCCCCTCACCGGCACAGCGGCCGGCGCGATGAGGCATCTGGCCCGACTCCTCTTCATCGTCTTCACGGTTTATCGATACGGGCTCGACGAGCTGGCGCTGTCGAATTTCCGGCAGCGCTGGGTCCGCAGTCTGGTCCGGCTGGGCACGCTGGGCCGTCGTCTTGACGCACCCCGTGGCGAGCGTCTGCGCCTTGCGCTGGAGCGACTGGGCCCGATCTTCGTCAAGTTCGGTCAGGTGCTGTCGACGCGCCGCGATCTGATTCCTCCTGACATTGCCGACGAACTGGCGCAGTTGCAGGACAACGTGCCGCCGTTCTCCGCAGCGCTGGCGCGGCAGATGATCGAAAAGGCCTACGGCCGAAGCATCGAGGACGTCTTCGCCACGTTCGAGGCCGAGCCGGTGGCCAGCGCTTCGATCGCGCAGGTCCACTTCGCCACGCTGAAGGACGGTCGGGAGGTCGCGGTCAAGGTGCTGCGGCCGAACATGCTGCCGGTGATCGACGACGACCTGTCGCTGATGCGCACGATGGCGGTCTGGGTCGAGCGCCTGTCGGCCGACGGCAAGCGGCTGCGGCCGCGCGAGGTGGTCGCCGAGTTCGACAACTACCTGCACGACGAGCTGGATCTGGTGCGCGAGGCAGCCAATGCTGCCCAGCTGCGGCGCAACATGGACGGGCTGAACCTGGTCATGCTGCCCGAGATGCACTGGGAGCTGTGCACCCAGACGGTCATCGTGATGGAGCGCATGCACGGCGTACCGATCAGCCAGACGCAGCGGCTGCGTGACGCCGGCGTCGATATTCCCAAGCTGGCGCGCGACGGCGTCACGATCTTCTTCACCCAGGTGTTTCGTGACGGGTTCTTCCACGCCGACATGCATCCCGGCAATATCCAGGTCAGCCTGGCGCCGGCCACGTTCGGGCAGTACATTGCGCTCGATTTCGGCATCGTCGGCACGCTGACCGAGTTCGACAAGGAATACCTGGCGCAGAACTTCATCGCGTTCTTCCGCCGCGACTACAAGCGTGTCGCCGAGCTCCACGTCGAATCCGGCTGGGTGCCGCCGAATACCCGCGTCGATGAGCTCGAGGGCGCGATCCGCGCGGTCTGCGAGCCCCATTTCGACCGGCCGCTGAAGGACATCTCGCTGGGGCAGGTGCTGCTGAGGCTGTTCCAGACCTCGCGCCGCTTCAATGTGGAGATCCAGCCTCAACTGGTGCTGCTGCAGAAGACGCTGCTCAACGTCGAGGGGCTGGGTCGCCAGCTCGATCCGGAGCTCGACCTGTGGAACACGGCCAAGCCATTCCTGGAACGCTGGATGAACGACCAGATTGGTTGGCGCGGGCTGATCTCGCGCCTGAAGAACGAGGCCCCGCGCTTCGTGCAACTGCTGCCTGAACTGCCCCGGCTGCTGCATCAGTCGCTGCAGCCCAAGCCAGTCGCCGAGCAGCGCACGCTGGAAGCGTTGCTGGCCGAGCAGCGGCGCACCAACCGGCTGCTGCAGGCCATCGTCTACGCCGGCCTCGGCTTCCTGATCGGCGTGCTGGTCGTTCAGTGGTTCATGCATGTCGGCTACCGCTGAGGCGGCGCCGTATAATTCGCGTTTTTCCTTTTCTAATCAAAGGCTTAGCCATGCCGATCTATGCCTACCGGTGCGAGGCCTGCGGTCACGCGAAAGACGTGCTCCAGAAAATTTCCGATCCGCTGCTGACCCTCTGCCCGGCATGCGGGGCAGAGAGCTTCAAGAAGCAGGTGACGGCGGCCGGCTTCCAGTTGAAGGGGTCGGGCTGGTACGTCACCGATTTCCGCAACGGATCCGGCGGCGGTGCGCCGTCCGACAAGAACGCAGGTGATTCCAAGCCGGCCGGTGAGGGTGCCGGCAAGGCTGCTGCATCCGGGGCCAAGGAGGGCTCAGCCAGTCCGGATGCGGCCGGCAGCCCTTCCTCGCCGGCGCCCGCTGCCGCGCCCGCAGCGCCGAGTCCCGCGGCGAGTGGCTCATCCAGCGCCCCGTCTTCTTCGTCGACCTGAGCGGCGGCAGACGACGCCACCCTCCGGATTCCCAAGGAACCCCTTGAAGAAATACCTCCTCACCGGTCTGCTGGTCTGGCTCCCGCTCGCCATCACCATCTGGGTCCTGACCTCGGTGCTGGGCGTGCTCGACGGCCTCTTTGCCTGGCTGATCAGCGCGTCCCAGGCGGTACTTCCGGCCGCTGCGCACTCGACGCTGGAAATGCTCAAGCAGATCCCCGGGCTGGGCGTGATCGTCATGCTGGTCGGGCTGCTGCTGACGGGCATCTTCGCGACCAACATCATCGGTCAATGGTGGTTGGGTCAGGGCAGCCGCCTGCTCAACCAGATTCCGATCGTCAAGTCGATCTACAGCTCGGTCAAGCAGGTTTCCGACACGCTTTTCTCCAGCAGTGGTAACGCTTTTCGCGAAGCGGTGCTGGTCCAGTACCCGCGCCAGGGAGCCTGGACCATCGCCTTCGTGACAGGCCGGCCCGGCGGCGAGGCCGGCTTGCACCTGCCGGGCGATTACCTGAGCCTGTACGTGCCCACCACACCCAACCCGACCTCGGGCTTCTTCCTGATGGTGCCTCGCGCCGACGTGGTCCCCTTGAAGATGAGCGTCGACGAGGCACTGAAGTACGTGATCTCGATGGGCGTGGTGGCGCCACCGACGGCTCCTGCGTCGTCGCCCCCGGAGCGAAATCAGCCCGGTTGAGCGTGACGCCGGCGTTCAACCTTCCAGTCCCGTCCAGCGTGCGTTCCACGCTCGCCCACCCACCGATCCCCGTGCGCTTGTCGCCACCGCCGTCAAGGCGGCCACACATCGAATTCGTTTCCGGAGTGACACCATGAGAACAACGTACTGCGGCCTGGTCAGCGAGGCCTTGATGGGCCAGACCGTCACGCTGATGGGCTGGGCACATCGCCGCCGCGACCATGGCGGCGTCATCTTCATCGACCTGCGCGACCGCGAGGGCCTCGTGCAGGTGGTCTGCGATCCTGATCGCGCCGAGATGTTCAGGACAGCCGAAGGCGTGCGCAACGAGTTCTGCCTGAAGATCGTCGGCAAGGTCCGCGCGCGGCCCGCCGGCACCGAGAACGCGAACCTGACCAGCGGCAAGATCGAGGTGCTCTGCCTCGAGCTCGAGGTGCTGAACCCGAGCGTGACGCCACCGTTCCAGATCGATGACGAGAACCTGTCGGAAACCACGCGCCTCACGCACCGCGTGCTCGACCTGCGCCGCCCGGTGATGCAGAAGAACCTGATCCTGCGCTACCGCGTCTCGATGGAGGTGCGCAAGTTCCTCGATGCCAACGGCTTCATCGACATCGAGACGCCGATGCTGACGAAGAGCACCCCCGAAGGTGCGCGCGATTACCTGGTGCCGAGCCGCGTCAACGAGGGCATGTTCTTCGCGCTGCCGCAGTCGCCCCAGCTGTTCAAGCAGTTGCTGATGGTCGCGGGCTTCGACCGCTACTACCAGATCACCAAGTGCTTCCGGGACGAGGATCTGCGCGCCGACCGCCAGCCCGAGTTCACGCAGATCGATATCGAGACCAGCTTCCTGACCGAAGAGGAAATTCGTCCGATGTTCGAGGGGATGATCCGCACGGTGTTCAAGAACACCATCGGTGTCGAACTGCCCGAGTACCCGGTGATGAAGTACGCCGAGGCGATGCACCGTTTCGGCTCGGACAAGCCCGACCTGCGCGTCAAGCTCGAGTTCACCGAACTGACCGACGTGATGGCCGACGTCGACTTCAAGGTGTTCAGCACGCCGGCCACCACCAAGGGTGGCCGCGTGGTCGCGCTGCGCGTGCCGCGTGGCGGCGAGGCGAACGGCGGCTTGAGCCGCGGCGAAATCGATGCGTACACCGAGTTCGTCAAGATCTACGGCGCGAAGGGCCTGGCCTGGATCAAGGTCAACGACGTCAGCAAGGGCCGCGAGGGCCTGCAGAGCCCGATCGTCAAAAACCTGCACGATGCGGCATTGGCCAAGATCATCGAGCGCACGGGCGCGCAGACCGGCGACCTGCTGTTCTTCGGTGCCGACAAGGAAAAGGTCGTCAACGACGCGATCGGTGCGTTGCGCATCAAGATCGGCCACAGCGATTTCGGCCGCTCGCACGGCCTGTTCGACGACGTGTGGGCGCCGCTCTGGGTCGTCGACTTCCCGATGTTCGAGTACGACGAGGACGGCCAGCGCTGGAACGCCACGCATCACCCGTTCACCGCGCCGAAGGACGGCCATGAAGACCTGATGGACAGCGATCCGGGCGCGTGCATCTCGAAGGCCTACGACATGGTGTTGAACGGCTGGGAGATGGGCGGCGGCTCGGTGCGTATCCACCGCGCCGAGGTGCAGAGCAAGGTGTTCGACGCGCTGAAGATCGGACCCGAGGAGGCGCAGCTCAAGTTCGGTTTCCTGCTCGACGCGCTGCAGTACGGCGCGCCGCCGCACGGTGGCCTGGCCTTCGGCCTCGATCGCCTGGTGACGCTGATGACCAAGGCCGAGAGCATCCGCGACGTGATCGCCTTCCCGAAGACACAGCGTGCACAGTGCCTGCTGACCGGCGCGCCGAGCGCCGTCGACGAGAAGCAGATGCGCGAGTTGCACATCCGCTTGCGCAACGCGCAGGCTGCGCCCCAGAACGCGTCCTGAGCCGGCCATGGCCCGCAGCAAGGAGCGCGCTCCGGCGGTGTTCGAGTTGCGCAGCGCCTCGATGACGCTGGTCGTCGTCGCGCTGAAGACCACGGACATGGCGGCCATCGAGGCCGAGATGGCGTCCCGGTTTTCCGAGACGCCTGACATGTTCAACCACGACCCGGTGGTGATCGACATCGCTCAGGCCGAGGGCGATCCGATGGCGCTCGACTACGGTCGGCTCGTATCGCTGCTTCGGCGCTTCAACATGGTGGCGGCGGCGGTGCGCGGTGGTTCGCCCGAACAGATGTCGGCCGCGGCCGCGGCCGGACTGGGTGAGGCGCCCGAAGCGGTGGTGCCTGCAGCCCGTGCGGTGGTGCATGCCCCGGCTGCCGTTGAGCAGCCGCCTGTGCAAGCCGAAGTGGTCGCTGAATCGCCGATCGACGCCAGCCCGACTGCAGCCGCCCCCCAGGCGGCTGCCGCGCAGGTCGCCACGATGATCGTGGACAAGCCGCTGCGGTCGGGTCAGCAGATCTACGCACGCGGCGGCGATCTGGTGGTGCTGGCGGTGGTCAATTTCGGTGCCGAGGTGATCGCCGACGGCAGCATCCACGTCTACGCGCCGTTGCGTGGCAAGGCGATTGCCGGGGCTCGCGGCAACACCGATGCGCGCATCTTCAGCACCTGCATGGAACCCGAACTGATCTCGATCGCTGGCACCTACCGCACGACCGACAACCCGCTGCCCGACAACGTCATCGGCAAGCCGGCCCAGATCCGACTCGATGGCGAGCGGATGGTGTTCGAGCCGCTCGACTGACATTCCCCACCCGTTTCTCTCTCACTTCATCTCGTTCGCCCCAGGCGACACCACATCAACAAGGACCGATTTCCATGTCCAGAATCATCGTCGTGACCTCCGGCAAGGGAGGCGTCGGCAAGACCACCACCAGCGCCAGCTTTGCTTCCGGACTTGCGCTGCGCGGACACAAGACCGCCGTCATCGACTTCGACGTCGGCCTGCGCAATCTCGACCTGATCATGGGCTGCGAGCGCCGCGTGGTGTACGACCTGATCAACGTGATCCACGGCGAGGCGAAGCTGAATCAGGCCCTGATCAAGGACAAGCAGTGCGACAACCTGTACGTGCTGGCGGCATCGCAGACGCGCGACAAGGATGCCCTGACGCAGGACGGAGTCGAGCGCGTGCTGGAAGAACTCGCCGGCATGGACTTCGAGTACATCGTCTGCGACTCGCCGGCCGGCATCGAGACCGGTGCGCTGATGGCGATGCACTTCGCAGACGAGGCGCTGGTGGTCACCAACCCCGAAGTCTCTTCCGTCCGCGACTCCGACCGCATTCTCGGCATGCTGCACAGCAAGACGCGCCGCGCGATCGAGAAGAAGGAGCCGATCAAGGAGCACCTGCTGATCACACGCTACAACCCGAACCGGGTGCTCGGTGGCCAGATGCTGAGCCTGAAGGACATCCACGACATCCTGCGCGTGCGCATGATCGGCGTGATCCCCGAGTCCGAATCGGTGCTCGACGCGTCGAATCAAGGGGTGCCGGCGATCCACATCAAGGGTTCCGACGTGTCGGAGGCCTACAAGGACGTGGTCACGCGGTTCCTCGGCCAGGAAACGCCGCTGCGCTTCGTCGATGCGGCGAAGCCGAGCTTCTTCAAGCGCATGTTCGGGGGGAAGTGAACGATGGGTTTCCTTTCCTTCTTCCTGGGTGAGAAAACCAAGACTGCCAGCGTCGCCAAGGAGCGGCTGCAGATCATCCTGGCGCACGAGCGCAACGGCCGCACTCGCGATCCGGCCTACCTGCCCGACCTGCAGCGCGAGCTGCTTGCGGTGATCTCGAAGTACGTGTCGGTGGGCCCGGGCGACATCAAGGTCGAGGTCGAGCGCCAGGGCGATCTCGAGGTGCTGCAGGTCAAGATCGAGCTGCCCGAAGCGGCGCGCTGACGCCGCACGATCGATGAACGATTCGCGCCCGCCGAAGATCCCCGAGTCGGTGCTGGTCGTGATCCACAGCGCCGACCTGCAGGTGCTGCTGATCGAGCGCGCGGACAAGCCCGGCTTCTGGCAGAGCGTGACCGGCTCGAAGGACGCGGTGGACGAACCGTTCGCGGAGACGGCGCGGCGCGAGGTCGCCGAGGAAACCGGCATCGTGATCGGTTCGGCCGACGTGCCGCTTGCGCATCTGCGAGACTGGGGCATGCGCAACGTCTACGAGATCTACCCGGTATGGCGGCATCGCTACGCGCCGGGCGTGACTCATAACACCGAGCACGTGTTCGGGCTGCTGGTTCCCCGCGACATTCCGGTCACGCTGGCGCCGCGCGAGCACGTGCGCAGCGAGTGGCTGCCCTGGCGCGAGGCAGCTGACCGCTGCTTTTCACCATCGAACGCCGAGGCGGTGCTGCAGCTGCCCCGGTTCGCTGCCGCGTGAGCGCCGTGCCGAAGGCGGACTTTGGTGCTTCGATGCACCCGTCAGATGTCCTGCGCGTCGCGACCTACAACATCCACAAGGGCGTGCGCGGAGTCGGCCCGCGGCGCCGGCTCGAGATCCACAACCTGGCGCTGGGTATCGAGGCGCTGGATGCCGATCTGGTCTTCCTGCAGGAGGTGCGCAGCTCCAACCGTGCCGAGGCGCTGCAGTTTCCCGACACGCACATCGGCTGGCCGCGCATGCCGCAGGCCGATTACGTCGCTCCCGAGGGCTACGCCGTCGCCTACCGCACCAACGCGATCACGCGCCATGGCGAGCACGGCAATGCGCTGCTGTCGCGCTGGCCCATCGGGGACATCCGCCATCACGACGTGTCCGATCACCGCTTCGAGCAGCGCGGCCTGCTGCACGTTCCGGTTCAATGGAACGGCACCTTGGTGCATGCGATCGTCGCGCACCTCGGCCTGATGCACGCCAGCCGCGTTCGTCAGGTCGAACGCATCGCCGCCTTCATTTCGCTGCATGTGCCGCCTGGCGAGCACCTCGTGCTCGCCGGTGACTTCAATGACTGGGGCGAGAAGCTCGATGCACCGATCCGCCGCATGGGGCTGACGCCAGCGCATGCCGCCGGCGCGCCACCGCGAACCTTCCCGTCGCGCGTTCCCTTCTTCTCGCTCGACCGCGTCTACACGCGCGGCCTGCGCTGCATCGCGACGCACGTGCCTCGCAGCGCGGCGTGGGCACGCATGTCGGACCACCTGCCGCTGGTCGCAGAGTTGCAGCTCGTCTGACCCGAGGCTCCCGGCCGATGGCGACCGACGCAACCAGCGCACGCGCCGCCGCCGACCGCTCGGCGCTGGAACAGTTGTGGGGCGCGGTGCCCCGGCCGGTGTTCAGTGGCGGCAATGCCGTGCGCCTGCTGCGCGGCGGCGAGGAGCTCTTCCCCGCACTGGTCGAGGCCATCGACGAAGCGCGTCACGAGGTCTGCCTGGCCACCTACATCTTTCACGACGACCTCGCTGCCGACAGCGTCACGCAGGCCCTGATCCGGGCGGCGCAGCGCGGTGTTCAGGTCAAGGTCGTGCTCGACGGGTTCGGCATGCTGGGGCGTCTTTCCGAACTGCAGCGACGTCTGACCGAGGGTTCGGTGCAGGTGGCCGTGTACCGGCCGCTCGACCGCTGGTGGAACTGGTTGCAGCCCGGGCAACTGAGGCGCCTGCATCTGAAGCTGTGCGTTGCCGATGCACAGATCGCCTTCGTCGGCGGCATCAACCTGATGGACGATCGGTTCGACCTCAACCACGGCTGGACCGATGCGCCCCGGCTCGATTTCGCGGTCCGCGTCACCGGCCCGGTGGTCGGACCGATCCACCAGGCGACGATCGCAGCGTGGTCCCGCGCGCATCTCGGCAGCGCCTTCAAGGAGGAAGCGCTGGCGATCGTGCGCGGCGCAGAGCCGATGGCTCGCGTGCGCAGGCTGATCAGGCGGTTGCGGTTGAGCCGGGGCCAGGGCATGCAGGTCACACCGGGCGTGCCGAGCCCGATGCAGGCGGCCTTCGTGCTGCGTGACAACGTGCGTCAGCGCCGCACCATCGAGCGCAGCTACATCGACGCGATCGCCAAGGCCGGCAAGCGCGTCGATCTGGTCTCGCCCTATTTCTATCCCGGGCGCTCGTTCCGTCGCGCCCTGAAGCACGCGGCGCAGCGCGGCGTGGCGGTGCGGCTGCTGCTGCAGGGCAAGGTCGACTACCGCATCGCCAGTCTGGCTGCGCGTGCCCTCTACGACGAGTTGCTGGGGCAGGGCGTGCGCATCTTCGAGTACACGCCGGCCTATCTGCACGCCAAGATCGCCCTGGTCGATGACGACTGGGCAACGGTCGGCAGTTCGAACATCGATCCGCTGTCGCTGCTGCTGAACCTCGAGGCCAACGTCATCGTGCGCGATGGCGATTTCAATGCGCAGTTGTCGGCGCAGTTCGACGCAGCTGTCGCGGTCTCTGACGAGATCGATCCGAAGCTCAAGTACCGCACCGGTGTGCTGGGTGCGCTGCGGCGGGCGGTCGTCGCCTGGGTCGCCTACATCTACCTGCGGGTTGCCGGGGCGACAGGCCGTTATTGATGTCTGGCTCCCGGTCGCTGCGCCCCATCCAGCGCGGGGCCCTGCCTGTCGGGGTGCGGCCCGGCGCCCGGCGTGCCCCACGAGCGCGTCGCTGCTGCGGCCATGACCTCGGCTGACCTCCTCGTCGAGCGTCCGGCCGGCCTGTATTGCCCGCCAGGCGACTTCTACATCGACCCGTGGCGGCCGGTGGATCGGGCGGTGATCACCCATGCGCATGCCGACCACGCTCGCTCGGGGCATGGCCACTACCTGGCGTCAGCGCGGTCGGCGGGCGTGCTGCGCTCGCGGCTGGGAGCCATCACGCTCCAGCCGCTGGCCTACGGCGAGGTGGTCGAGCACCGCGGCGTTCGCATCAGCCTGCACCCGGCGGGCCACGTCCTCGGTTCGTCCCAGGTGCGGCTCGAGCACGGCGGGCGAGTCTGGGTGGCGTCGGGCGACTACTTCGCAACCGCCGCTGCGGGCGCGCCGGGTGACGAGGACAACCTCACCTGCGAGCCGTTCGAGCCGGTGCGCTGCGACTGCTTCATCACCGAAAGCACCTTCGGTCTCCCGGTCTACCGATGGCGCCCGCAGCGCGAGGTGTATGCCGACATCAACGCCTGGTGGAGCGCCAATGCCGAGGCCGGTCGCGCCAGCCTGCTGATGGGCTACAGCTTCGGCAAGGCGCAGCGGCTGCTGGCCGGACTCGACGAGCGCATCGGTCCGATCGTCGTGCATGCCGCAGTCGAGCCGCTCAACCGCGCCTACCGCGCCGAGGGCGTGCAACTGCCGGTCACCCAGCTGCTCGGCGAGGTGACCGACCGGGCCGGCCTGAGGCGAGCCATCGCCATCGCGCCGCCCTCAGCCCAGGACAGTGCCTGGGCGCGAGCGTTCACCGTCGGTGGGGTCGAGGCCAGCGATGCCTTTGCCAGCGGCTGGATGCAGCTGCGCGGGGCCCGTCGCCGGCGCGCCGTGGACCGCGGCTTCGTGATGAGCGACCACGCCGACTGGCCGGGACTGCAGCGCGCCATTGCCGCCACCAGCGCTGAGCGGGTCATCGTGACCCACGGCTACGAGGCGGTGATGGTGCGCTGGCTCGAACAGCAGGGCCTGCAGGCGGGCTCGTTCCGAACCGAATTCGGCCGCGAGGTTGGTGCCGAGGAGGCGTCCGGGCCACATCCTGAGGGCATGGCCAGTGGCGTCGAGGGCTCGGTCGCCAAGCCGGACGGGGCGGTGCCTTGAGGCGCTTCTCCGCACTGTTTGCCGAGCTCGATGCGACGACCGCGACCTCGGCGAAGGTCGACGCGCTGAAGCGCTACTTCGCGTCGGCTGAGCCGGCCGACGCTGCCTGGGCCGTTTATTTCCTGTCGGGCGGCAAGCCGCGCCGGGTCGTGCCTACGGCCGTGCTGCGGTCGCTGGCCTGCGCGCGTGCGGGCATCGACGACTGGTTGTTCGACGAGTGCTACCAGGCGGTGGGCGACCTGGCCGAGACCATCGCGCACGTGCTTGCGCCACCTTCGATGCGCAGCGATCTCGGGCTGGCTGTCTGGGTCGAGCAGCGGTTGCTGCCCCTGCGCGGGGAGCCACCCGAGACCCAGGCCACCCGGATCGCCGTCTACTGGGACGAACTCGATGCCGCCGAGCGCTTCCTGCTGATCAAGCTGATCGGCGGAGGCTTCCGGGTCGGCGTCAGCAAGCTGCTGGTGCAGCGCGCATTGGCCGAATCGGTCGGTATCGACGCCAGGGTGGTGGCGCAGCGGATGATGGGCTACACCGACCAGAACGCGCGCCCCGATGCGGCCGGCTACGCGCGGCTGGTGTCTCGCGACACCGAGCCGGGCCGCGATGCCGGACAGCCCTATCCGTTCTTTCTTGCGCATCCGGTCGACGCGGTGCTGGCCGACTTCGACGCAGCGCTGGGCCACGCCGGCGACTGGCTCGTCGAGTGGAAGTACGACGGCATCCGTGCGCAGGTGGTGCGCCGTGCCGGGGAGGTGTGGATCTGGTCGCGCGGGGAGGAGCTGGTGACCGACCGCTTCCCCGAGGTGGTGACTGCCGCGCAGGCATGGTCCGATGGCACGGTGATCGACGGCGAGATCCTGGCCTGGCCGGTCGGCGGCGACCGGCCAGCTCCGTTCAACCTGCTGCAGCAGCGCATCGGTCGCAAGAACCTGACGAAGAAGATCCTCGCCGACGCGCCGGTGACCTTCATGGCCTACGACCTGCTCGAGCACGACGGCGTCGATCTGCGAGATGCGCCACAGCATGAGCGGCGGGCGGCGCTGGAGACGCTCCGCGATGCGATCCCTGCGCTGCGCCTGTCGCCGCTGCTGCGCGGCAGCTGGCCCGAACTGGCTGCGCTGCGCGAGCAGTCACGCGCTCGGGGTGTCGAGGGCTTCATGCTCAAGCATCGCGACGCGAGGTACGGCAGCGGGCGTCGCAAGCAGGCGGCCGCTCTGCCGGGATCGCCGGCGCCGGCCTGGTGGAAATGGAAAGTCGATCCGCTGAGCGTCGACGCGGTGCTGATCTACGCGCAGGCCGGCCACGGTCGCCGCGCCAGCGTCTACACCGACTACACCTTCGCGGTGTGGAGCCGAGCGCCGCGCGATGCGGCCGAAGCACAGGCGGTCGTCGATGCCATCGAGGCACGGCAGCCGGCGCAGCCCGACGGCCTGCAGCTGATCGCCTTCGCGAAGGCCTATGGCGGCCTGACGGACGAGGAGTTCAAGGCGGTCGACCGCGTGATCCGCCAGACCACGCTCGAGAAGTTCGGCCCGGTGCGCAGCGTGCGGCCGACGATGGTGTTCGAACTGGGCTTCGAAGGCCTCAACATCAGCACCCGCCACAAGAGCGGCATCGCGGTGCGGTTTCCCAGGATGCTGCGAATCCGCAATGACAAGCCGCTGCACGAAGCCGACACCCTCGATACGCTGCGCGCACTGATGAACCCTGGAGAACCTGCCGATGAGCACGACGAACACGACCCCGGCGACGGACTTTGACTGCGACCTGCTGGTAATCGGCGCCGGCAGCGGTGGCGTTCGTGCCGCGCGCTTCGCGGCGCAGCGCGGCGCCCGCGTGATCATCGTCGAGGGGGGACCGCTGGGCGGCACCTGCGTCAACGTCGGCTGCATCCCTAAGAAGCTCTACAGCTATGCGGCGCATCACGGCGAGGCCTTCGAGCAGGCGCACGGCTTCGGCTGGGAAGCGACTGCGCCGCGCTTCGACTGGGCCGTGCTGAAGGCGCGTCGCGCCGCCGAGATCACGCGGCTTAACGGCATCTACGACGGCCTGCTGAAGTCCGCCGGCGCGACGCTGTTGCGCGGCTGGGCGAGCGTGGTCGATGCGCACACGGTGGCGGTTCGCCCTGTCGACGGCGCCGCGGACTCATCCGTCAAGCACTGCACCGCCCGCCACATCCTGCTCGCCACCGGTGGCCGCCCGCAGAAGGTCGATGGCCCGGGTGTCGACTGGGCGCTGACGTCGGACGACATGTTCGACCTCGATCCGTTCCCGCGCCGCCTGGTCGTGGTCGGCGGCGGCTACATCGCCTGCGAGTTCGCGTCGATCTTCAACGGCCTGGGTGCGCAGGTGACCCTGGTGCACCGCGGGCCGCGGCTGCTGCGCGGTTTCGACCACGAGGTTGCCGATTTCGTCACCGCCGAGATGCGCAAGAAGGGCATCGACGTGCACCTGCAATCCACGATCGCCGACGTGCGGCGGGCCGGTGCGGTGCAGACGCTGCGCCTGAAGCAGCGTGCTGCTGCGGCCGATGCCGGGGCGCATGCCGACATCGAGATCGAAGCCGACGCCGTGCTGCACGCCACCGGCCGCCTCGCGCGCACCGACGGCCTGGGCCTGGACGCGCTCGGCATCACGCTGAACCCGAACGGGACGGTGCCGGTTGATGCGCATTTCCAGAGCACGGTGCCGTCGGTGCATGCGCTCGGCGACCTGGTCGGGCACATGGCGTTGACGCCGATCGCGCTGGGCGAGGCGATGCTGCTGGTCGACCACCTGTTCGGCGACGGCGTGCGGCAGCCCATCGACTACGCGATGGTGCCCACCGCGGTGTTCACGCACCCGAACATCGGCACCGTTGGCCTGGGCGAAGAAGCGGCGCGGGATCGCGGGCCGGTGCGCATCTACCGCAGCGATTTCAAGCCGTTGCAGCACACGCTGAGCGGCAGCACCGAACGCACGCTGATGAAGATCGTGGTCGACGACGCGACCGACCGCGTGCTCGGGATGCACATGGTCGGCGCCGACGCCGGCGAGGTGATCCAGGGCTTTGCTGCGGCGATGCAGGCCGGCCTCACCAAGGCCCAGCTTGATCGCACCATCGGCATCCACCCGACGGGCGCGGAGGAGTTCGTGACGATGCGCGAGGTGGCGCGGCGTTGAGCTGTTTCCGCACTCCGTCGGCCGCACTGCCGAAAGCGTTCAGCCGCCCGCAGGCGGCTGATTGCGAAGCCCTGCCGCGTTGCAGGGCCTGACTTGCGCGGCAGCCTTCAGTTGCTTGCCAGGCTGATCGCGCCGTTGTCGACCGTGACGCGCTGCCCCACGGTCCAGGTGGGTGCCGTGCCGTGGCGAATCGTGCGGCGGCTGCCATCGTCGAATTTCACCGTGGTCTCCCAGCCGCTGGTGCTGTTGTTGTTCTTCTCGATGGTGTTGCCTGCATAGGCACCGCCTGCCACGCCTGCGATGGTCGCCACCGCGCGGCCGCTGCCCGAGCCGAACTGGTTGCCGAGCACTCCCCCCAGCACGCCGCCGACCACGGCGCCCACTCCGCTTGATGAGCCGGTGCGCGTGACCTGCTGCACCGCCGTGACGACGGCCGGGCCGCCACCGCCGTTTGCTGCGGTCCCGATGTCGAGCGTCAAGCGTGCGGGTTCGCTGCGCACACCCTGGGCATCGACCAGCACGAATTCCAGCGTGCTGCGCATCGGCTGCTTGGCGGCATCGAACGGAAACTGCACCGCACCTGTCGCGTTGCCAGGCTGCACGGCCGCCGTGGCGGAAACGTCGGGCCACGGCACGCTGCTGTCGACGACGCGACGCTCGATCTGCACGATGTCCGCAGCACCCTTCTGGTACTTGATGTCTACGTTGAAGGCGCGACCCACACCCAGTGGCCGTGGCGCCGTGACGCTGCTGATCACGATCGGAGGCAGGATGTTGAAGGTGCGCTGGAACGGTGCGCTGCGCTTGCCGTCGGTCGACACCAGCACGTACTCGAAGGTCGCATTCATCGGCTGAGCCGTTTTGTAGGCCAGTGTGCCGGCACCGACCTTTGCTTCGCCGCTGGTGGCTTCCGTCGCCGGGTAGCTCGCGACCTGGTTGTTCCAGTTGCCTTCACCGCTCACGAAACGCACCTCGACATCCTTGACGGTTTCGCGGCGAGCGTGGATCGCCAGCGTCACCGGCCGAGCCTTGCCGTCGCCGACCATCGGACCCTGCGTCTCGACGGCGGTGATCTCGAACACCGGCCGCAGGAAACCAAACCACGAGAACGCAATCACGCCGCACAACGCCAGCCCGGCCACTGCGGCCTGCAGCTTGCGGTTGGGAGGCACAGGGACCGGCGCCGATACCGGGTCGGCCGGGCCGCCGAAGGTCTGGTTGGCTGCCGAGCGGAACAGGGCCTGAGCGCTGCCGGTGCCGCCGTCGGCGAAGGCCGCGTTCGAGATCAGCGCTTCCAGCCCCAAGCCCTCTGCCCAGGTGTCCACTGCCCAGCGCGAGGCGTTAGGCGCCATCCCCTTCTCGTCACTCAGCCGCTTGGCCAGTCGCGGCGTCAAGCTCTGGATCGGCTCGCCGGAATGCACCCGCATCAGATCCTGCGGGACCCGTTCCTCCAGCGCCTGCATCAGCACCGAGACTTCGCGCTTGGCCTGCGGGCAGTCATCGTGGAGCAGGCCGCGCAGGCGGCCGGATTCGCCCAGCAGTCCAATACCGTACCGGTCGAGCAGCGACTTCAGCTTGGCGCCGATGGTTGGGTCGTAGAGGCTGTCGCTGGGGCCGGAGGCGGGAAAGGCAGTGGTCGTCATGGCAGTTCTCCTGTGCTTGCGGACGGATCTCGCGGAGTGGCCCGTGCGCGCTTCGTTGATCGGTAGGGCCTGGAGACGCAATCGGGCAGCGAACCTTACCGAACGCAAAAAATTATCTGTCTCGCTCGCTTCACAGCTTGACCTCGCCGAGCATGCGCCCGAAGTCGATGCGCTGACCCTGACTCAGCGAGAGCCGCTCGCCTGGTTCCACCTTCTCGACCTGTGTCGACGGGCCTGACCATACGGACCAGGTCTGGCGCGACAGGTTCACCAGCGCCAGAGCCGGGTCGACGACGATCTGCGCTGCGGAGCTCGGGTGCCCCGAGTTTTGATCATCGACGTGGTGCGAAAGCAGCCGAGCCCCGGGATCGAGCACCACGACGTACAGGGGGGCCTCCTGGCTGCGGGCCTGGAGTCGCCTCAGGCCGATGCGCGGCGGCGAGGTGGACAACGCGGCACCGCAGTCCCAGCATGCGAATTGATGCTGCTTTGCTGCCAGCCGCTGGGGGTCGTGGAAATTCTCTGCCCCGCAACCCCTGCAGGTCAGCACCGAGTCGTGGAGTTGCCGCAGCGCCTTGCGCCATTCGGACTCCTGCACGCGACCGTGCAGCGGATCGAACAATCCGTCGGTGAACGCGCGGGTGAACAGGTCGCGCAGCGCCTGCGGATAGATGGCCCAGTGCCCCAGCACCGGGCCGTGCCGATCGGGCAGCGGGCGATTCGACGCGTCCGACGGGTCGAACACGAATCGGGCGCCGCTGCCGTACAGACGGCGCAAGACGGCCTGATCTGTCAGATTGTGGTGTTCGAGTTCACAGCGCCCTATCAACGGATGACCGATGTGCAGGATGCGGAACAACATCACCGCCAGCGAATGCAGATCCGTCGCCCGGGATGGCCCGCATTGCCGCAACACCACCTCGGGCGCCTGGAACTCCCAGACTCCACCCATCACGCTGGGCGCGCCGTCGATGTCGACGTTGTCGTTGTCGCAGATCTCGATCTGGCCGGTGCTGCGATCGAAGAACAGGTTGCCGGCGTTGAGATCCTGGTAGACCAGCCCCTTGGTGTGCAGCGCCAGCAGCGCCTCGGTCAGACGGCAGCAAACGGTGGCCAGCACCCGGAACGTGGGACGCACCTCTCCGGCCAGCACGCTCTGAATCTTGAGATGTGATTCCGCCCGCAATCGCATCAGATAGCCCAGGCCGCTTCCGTCGGGCAACGTCACCAGTTCGAAGGGCCACAGGAACTCCGCGGTCGGAGCGCCCCGCTCGAGCGCCACCTGCAGCCGTTGGCGCAGTCCACGGTCCACCCGCAACGCGAGCGGGTGATACCACTTCAGCGCGTAGGGTCGACCGTCGAGGGTGACCCGATAGACCTCGCCCTGCCCCCCCTCGCCAATCAACGTCTCGACCCGACACGCCAGCTGCGAGTCGACGCATCTCAACAGCTGACCGGGGCGCAGGGCGGGCATCGCAGGTCTCGCGGGCTTTTTTTGTCGGCAGGAAATGTGGCGACCCGTTTTTCGTCTCCAGACCGGGCCGGGCATCTGGATCAACAACGTTCGGATGCAATTGTTAACACAAACCGAGGGCGTTACGATGTATGCACGACTGGATCCGAGCAAGGTGGCTTCCATGGAACAGAAACGGCCTGGCGGCGACATGAAATCGCCGGCCTCTTCCGAACCCACCAGGTCGCAGCTGCTTCCTTTGGGCGGCGCATGGCAGGAACTCCTCACCAAGCCGTATTTCATCCCCGGTCTTGTCGTCAGCCTCGCGATTGCGTTGCTATTCAGCTTCCGGGGAGACAAGTCCGCCACGATCAACGTGTCCTATGGCGGCATCCCGGTCGGCGTTCCGGCTTACACCATCGTGCTGGCCTTGTTCATCGTGTTCGGCGGCGCCTATGGCGTCTACCGAATGGCGGGCAAGTCCAAGGCGTGGTGGCTGATGCCCGTGGTTGCCATCTTCACCGGCCTGCTCGCGTTCAGCCCGCTGATGGGTATGTTGCAGGATGTCTACGGCGTCGTGCTGGGACGCTCGAGCAGAGCCGACGGCTGGGTGCTGAAGTTCGTTCAGTCATTGTTCAATGCCGGCCTGCCCGAAGAAACGCTGAAGGCGATACCGGTGGCCATCGGCGTCTACATCGGGATCAGCCTGCTGGGTCGTTTCAAGGCCGGTCATCCGGCGCGCCAACTGGCGGTGATCGAACCACTGGACGGCATCCTGATCGGCGTGGCGTCGGGATTCGGGTTCGCTTTTGCGGAAACCGTTTTCCAGTACGTGCCCGGCGTCATCCTGAACAGCCAGGAGACCGTCCGTGGGTTGCTCTATGCGTTGAAGACCATTGGCTATCCAGTGCGCCTGCCGCAGGACACCTCGCAACTGCAGGACATCGCCTCCCTGTTCTCGCTGCTGGCCAGCAAGATCGGTTTTGAGCGCGCCACGTTCGAACTCGCGCAGATCCTCCAGAACCGTCAGGGTGCCGGGCTTGAACTGATGATTCCCCGGCTGCTTTCCGGACTGTTCGGGCACGCCGCCTACGCCGGCATCTTCGGATATTTCATCGGTCTGGCCGCATTGAAGCCGGGCGCTCGTGTCAAGACGGTGCTGATTGGCGTGGCGGTGGCTGCGACGCTGCATGCGCTGTGGAATTCGTCGGCCGGCTCGGTGATGATGTTCTTCGTCTTGTCGATGGCGGCCTTCGTCTGTCTGGCGGTGACCATCATCAAGGCGCGCGCCATTTCTCCAGAGCGTGATCAGCTGGCGGCGTCGCAGCTGATCGATCGCTTCGCACCCGGTGGGATGTCGACGATCCGCCCGGTCGAAAGAGCCATGCCGGCTGCAGCCCCTGACGCCAACGCGGTCGCCGAGCGCACCACTGCGCACCCAGCCATGGTGCCCGCGTCCCCGGCGGCGCAGATCGGCTCGCTGACCTGGGATGACGACTCCAACCTGCGGGTGCTCGAAGTCGGTACCGCCCGCATCCCTGCAACGGCAGGTTCGCGCCTTTACGAACGGCAGGTGCCGGGTGCGCGTTCCGGCCAAGGGGATGCCGTGGTTGCCGAGGTCACCGCGCATCCGAACGACCCGAGCGTGCTGGGTCTGAAGAACCTGAGCGATCAATCCTGGTCCCTGGTCACGGTCGAGGGCGAGCAGCGCGAGCTGGCTCCCGGTCGCAGCATCCGCCTGGTAGCCGGACTGCAGGTCAGGATCGGCGACCTGTCGGTGCGGGTACGCTGAGGGGTTGCCATGAACGACACCGCTGAACTGAACGTGCCGCGCCCAGGTGGTGCGATGGCACGCCGCGAGTTGCATTTCATCTGGCTGCTCGACACCTCCGGATCGATGAATTCCGATGGCAAGATCCAGGCGTTGAATGTCGCGATCCGGGAGGCCATACCGCACCTGGTGTCGGCCGCTCGCGACAACCCGAATGTCGATGTGCGCGTGCGTGCCATGACCTTCTCCGACGGCGCGCGCTGGCATATCGAGACACCCACGCCGGTTCACGATCTCAAGTGGATCGATGTGGCCGCGGGCGGTCACACTGACACCGGCACTGCGCTGAAGTTGCTCGCGCAGGCGTTGAAAGTGCCGCCGATGCCCGAGAGGGCGGTATCGCCCGTGCTGGTGCTGGTGACCGACGGACATCACACCGACGATTTCGAAGCCGGTCTGGCTGCGCTGTTGGCAGAGCGCTGGGGCCGCGAGGCAGTGCGCATGGCCATCGCGATCGGACGCGATGTTCATCTGGCGTCTTTGCAGCAGTTCATCGGCAACGACGAGATCCGCCCGGTCGAGGCCAGCCATCCGGAGGCCCTGGTGCAGCAGATCCGCTGGGTGTCGCGCAGTGGCATCGACAGCGTGTCGCAGGTCCTCGATGGTGGCCGGCGGCTGACGGTCGGGGATCTGGCGAACAACAGTGCCGGAACGGTCGACGACGCCGTCGAATGGTGATGTCGGTAGAGGCCGTGACGCCCTGGCAGGTCGTCGGCCGCAGCGTGCGTGGCGCGACGCATCTGCGCGACGGTTTGCCCAACCAGGACGCTGTTGCACTTCGAACGATCGTGGAGGGCGGGCAGCCCGCGCTGGCGATCGCCGCAGTCGCCGATGGGCACGGCGGTCGTCGCCACTTCCGCAGTGCCGACGGCGCCCGCATGGCGGTCGAGGTGGCGTTGCAGGTGCTGTGCTCCATGGCCACGCACTTCGAGCAGTTGTCGCCCGCCGATCGCAGCGAACTGGCCGCGGCACAGGTGCCGATGGCCATCGTCAGCGCCTGGACCGACGCGGTTCGCAGGCACCTGGCAACGTGCCCCATCTCCGATGAAGAATGGCTGGCGCTCGATGCCGCGGAAGGCTCCGAAGGATCGGCAGCCGTGCGGGCCGATCCGCTCCTCGCCTATGGTGCAACGCTGCTCGCCGCGCTGACGACGCCGAACAGCGTAGCCCTGTGGCAGCTCGGTGACGGCGATGTGCTGGCGGTGTCGCCCGACGGCAGCGTCAACCGGCCGGTGGCAACCGACGAGCGACTGCTGGGCAACCTGACGACTTCGATCTGCCGTCCTGGTGCGGAAGCCGACTTCCGCTCGGTGGTGCTGTCTTCGCATTCTGCGTTGCCGGCCCTGCTGATGCTGAGCACCGACGGCTACGCGAACTCGTTTCGCACCGATGCTGATTTCCTGAAGGTCGGCGCCGACCTGCTCGAACTGATCTCGAAGCACGGGCTGTCGGCAATCGATGCCCGGCTGGGTGGAATCCTCGAAGACGCGTCCGCGAACGGCAGCGGCGACGACATCACGGCGGCACTCCTGTACCGGTCCGGGTCAGAACCATCAGTGCTCTCGACGTCCGGAGGCGGCTGGCCGCCTGCGGAACTCGCCGTGGCGTCTGCCGCCCCCTCGGACGGCGGTCAGGCGCTGGCCGCAGCCCAGCGGCGCATCGCCCGCTTGCGATCGGTGATCGTCGTGCTGCTGGTTGTGTTGCTCGCCGGGGCGCTGTGGTGGTCGCGCGATCGGTCCAGGCCGAAATCGGCGGACTTGCCCGCGCTCGGGGCCCCGATCGGATGGGACGCACCGGCCAGCGGTCCCAAGCCGTCGTTCGAAGCTGCCGAGCCTGCGCCTGTCGTGAGTCCCCAGGGCGCTGCCAAACCGCCGCTCGCTGCCAAACCGAAGCCGGCAGCGTCGGCCGCGTCGCGACCGAAGCCAGCAACTGCGCCAGCCGCGACTTCGAAGCCGACGCCTGAATTGCCGCCTTACTGACCGCACGCGGGTCCCCGGCGGAAGGCCCGCCGGCTGCCTGATGAGTGATGTCAGCGCTTCATCGAATGCGGCGCGCGCAACTCATCCAGATGGCGCTGTGCCTCGACACTGCCGGCGGCAGCCGCCTGCTGCCAGTAGCGCTCGGCGGCGACGATGTCGACGGCTACGCCCAGACCCTGGGCATACAGGGTGCCCAGCGCCAGCGCCGCGGTGACATTGCCGCGCTCGGCGGCGTCCTTCAAGAGCCGAACCAGCTTGGCATGGTCGCCCCGTCGATGTGCCTCGACGGCCTCTGCCGACACCTCGGCCAGGCGCGTCATCACGTCGCTCCCGTCCGGAACCGGCTGGGCGTGGGTGCTGTGATCGTCGGCGGGCAATCGAGGGTCCTGCATCACCACGGTGATCGCCACGGCGGCGACTACCGACGCGAGTGCGATCTGCGGCAGCAGTCGCGGACCGGCCTTCAGCCAGGCGAACCAGCCGGAACTTGCCGTGCGCGACTCGACGCGCTGTCTCAGCCGGGGTGCGTGGGCCGCAAGATCTTGAAGCTCGGTGGCGCACCGCGCGCACCACGCCGTGTGAGTCTCGACGCGCTCGCGCAGCGCCGGTTCGGCACGCCCGTCCACATGCGCTTCGAGTTGCTCGTAACTCAGGTGCGCGCCGCTGCTGACGACATGGCGAATCAGGCGTGCGGCTTCCTTCATCGACGGTTCGGTGTCAGGTGTCATGGTGTGCTCCTGAACCACAGGTGACGTGAAATGACCGCCGACATTGCGAGTGCCTTGTGCGATGGCGAAGAATTCCTCATCAAGGGGCCTTCAGGCGATTCGACGTGTGGGCCATGAGCCGTGCCAGTTCGCGCAGCGCGAGCATCCGGCGGTTGATGACCTGCTGCGCGTCAAGCCGCAGCAGCGCACCGATCAAGGCATCCATCAACGGCAGGTGGTCCCAAAGGATCTCGAAGCGGTGGACGTCTGCACTGCAGCGTTCGACCGCAGCGCGTGCGGCTGAATCCAGGTCGAGCTGAGCGAAGGCGATGCGGTACTGTCCCGCATCCAGTCCTACGGCAGCGGAAATCTCGCAGATCGAGGCGATGTCGTGCATGACGAACACCTCGATGTCGCCCCGCGACTTGCCGACGCCTGGCAGGTTCAGCAGGTAAGCGGTGCGGTAGTCTGGCTTGAGCACGAGGACCGCGCCCCACAAATGCTTCAGCATGCTGCGGACCTCGGCCGCTTGCTGTGGTGACAAGGCTGTCGGGTCTGGCAAATCCGGCGTTGTCTCGTCGTCCAGCATGGCGTCGAGGGAATCGGTGCGGTCTTCCTGGACCTTCAGCAAGGCGACGGTCACCGACACCAGATCGTCGAGCGCGATTGGTGCCTGCAGGCGCTCGAACAACGCTGCCAGCAGGTGGTCCCAGTCTTCGGCGGCAAAACGCTCCATGTCCTTTCGCGGCACGCTGCCCGCGGCCAGGCGCTCGCGCCCGTCGCGCAGCGCCGCGACTCGGGCATCACCAACTGGCACCCTGCTGCTCAGTTGCCAGCCGTGCAGTCCGATCAGCAACTCGCCATCGCTGGCATTCCAGCTGGCGTAGCGCGCCTGGTGCGACGTGAAGTAACGCAAGCGGTTCTTCAGGCTGGCGCGCTTCGGATACTTTTCCCGCAGGTGATCGGACCAGGCGTTGTAGGTCACCCTGGCAGCGTACGAGCCCAGATCGTCCCAGGCGGCGCCCGGGGTGGTGCTCTGCCGCTCCCACAGGCGCAGGATCACGTCGTGGACCAGTTCCACCGCTTCCTGATTCTCCGGACGAGGGTCGTCGTCGCGCAGCGACAGGCCCGACTTGCGACGCAAGATGGCCCGCACGGTCTCGCCGACCTGGAGGAGCAAGGAACTGGTTTCTTCCGCGTTGCCCATGAACTTGACGGCGGTGGCGCTGGCTGAATGTATCAGCGCCCGGGCAGCGTCGCGGCCTTCGCGCGCCCGCGATCAGGCGCACCGCAACCACCGTGTGCCGCCGTCAGCGCAGCGTGTAGCCGCGCCCGTCCATGCAGGCCTCGGTGGCACGGTTGAACACGCTGGCGTCGCTCATGGCACTCGGCTGCGTCGTGGCCCAGCGGTTGCACTCCTGGCGGTCGGCTTCCGTCTGCTGAGCACTCTGGCCGTTGCGAGGGTAGATGATCGGATCGGGGCGTGCGACGACCACCGGTTCGCGCGCGGGCACCTCGCGGTAGACGGTGCGCGGCGCTTCACGATAGACCACGGGTGGCACCTCGCGATAGACCACCGGCGGTGGGTCGATCAGCACGTAGCCGGGTTCGGCGTAGCCTGCATAGACCGGCGGGCCGTATGAATACGAGTACCTCGACGCGCCCAGCCAGCCCAGCCCGAGCCCGAGGCCGAACCCCAGGCCGACACCACCCCAGCCTGGCCCGTAGTAGCGGCCGTGGCCACCGTGTCCGCCTCCGTGACGTCCCCCGGCCTGGGCATCGGCCGCGGGCAGTCCGACGGCCAGGATCACCGCAGCGAGGGCGGTGGTGCATGTGCGCGTGAAGGTGTTCATCGTGGGCTCCTTTCGAAATGGCTGACCCCGTCTGATTTTCAGACCGGCGCTGCGCCCGCTGGTTCCGAACTTTGCAATTCTTGACTCGATTCGTCCGATCGGCCTGCTACGCTGACGCATGACTTCTCGCATCGCATTGCGGGGCGACCTGCTCGATTTCACCGCCGACCCGGGCTTTGCACCGACTTCGGAGCCACCGGGCCTGCGCTGGCGCCCCGACCACTGGTTGATGATCGAGGACGGCCGAATCATCAACGCGCTCCCCGCGGGATCGGTGGACACGATGGCGGATGGCGGTCCTGACGCCAGCTGGCAGCGCGTCGATCACCGCGGCCGGCTGATCCTGCCGGGGTTCATCGACACCCATGTGCACAGCCCGCAGCTCGACGTGATCGCGAGCCACGGCGGCGCGCTGCTCGACTGGCTGGAGCGCTACACCTTTCCTGCCGAACAGCGCCATGCCGACCCCGCCGTGGCCGAAGCCGGTGCCCGCCGATTCGTCGACGCGCTGCTGGCCCACGGCACGACGGCGGCGGTCGTCTTCCCGACGGTGCACAAGGTCTCGGCCGAAGCGCTGTTCGATGCCGCGCAGCGGCGCGGCATGCGGCTGGTCTGCGGCAAGGTGCTGATGGACTGCCGTGCGCCCGAAGGCCTGCGCGACGACGTCGCCCAGGCCGAGCGCGACTGCACCGAGCTGATCGAGCGCTGGCACGGCCACGGGCGGCTGGCCTACGCGGTCACGGTGCGCTTTGCGGGTACGAGCACGCGCGAGCAGCTGACCATGGCCGGACGGTTGTGCGTTGCGCACGAAGGTGTGTACATGCAGACCCACGTGGCCGAGAACACCGACGAGGTGCGCTGGATTGCCGGCCTGTTCCCCGAGGCGCGCAGCTATCTCGATGTCTACGAGCGGCACGGCCTGCTCCACGCGCGCTCGGTGCTGGCGCATGGCATCTGGCTGGACGACACCGACCGCGCGCTGCTGCGCGAGCGCGGCGCGCAGATTGCCTTCTGCCCGTCGTCCAACCTCTTCCTGGGCAGCGGGCTCTTCGACTGGCAGGCTGCGGCCGATGCCGGGGTCCAGGTGTCGATGGCCAGCGACGTCGGCGCGGGCACGAGTCTCTCGATGCTGCGCACGCTGGCCGATGGCTACAAGGTCCAGTCGCTGCGGGGCTTGCGCCCGAGCGCCTGGAAGCTGCTGCACGCCGCGACGCTGGGTGCGGCGCAGTCGCTGGGCCTGGACGCGGAGATCGGCAGCCTGCAGGCCGGTTGCATCGCGGATCTGGCCGTGTGGGACTGGGCAGTCGGTCCGCTCGCCACCCACCGCGACGGCCTGGCGCGCGATCTGCATGAGCGCGCCTTCGCCTGGATGACACTGGGCGACGAACGCAACCTGGTGGCGACCTATGTCGCAGGGACCAGCGTCCACGAGCGAGCCTGATGTCACTGAAAGGAAGAACATGAGCCCGAACCTGCCCGCCGGCATCGATGCCATTCCACCCGGGCGGCTGCCAGCGCTGCTGCGCGAGATGCCCAAGGCCGAACTGCACATCCACATCGAAGGCTCGCTCGAACCCGAGCTGATCTTCGCGCTCGCGCAGCGCAACGGTGTGCCGCTGGCCTACGCCAGCGTCGACGCGCTGCGCTCGGCTTACGCCTTCAGCGACCTGCAGAGCTTCCTCGACATCTACTACGCCGGTGCGTCGGTGCTGCTGCACGAGGCCGACTTCTACGAGATGGCGATGGCGTACTTCCGCCGCGCTGCGGCCGATCACGTGGTGCATGCCGAGTTGTTCTTCGACCCTCAGACGCACACCGAACGCGGTGTGCCGATCGAAGTGGTCATCCGCGGCCTGGTTCGCGCGTGCGAGGCGGCCGAGGCCGAGTTCGGCATCACCTCGCTGCTGATCCTGTGCTTCCTTCGACACCTGAGCGAGGAAGCCGCCTTCGATACGCTGGAGCAGGCATTGCCGTCGATCCGGGAGCACGGCGACCGGCTCGTCGGCATCGGCCTCGACAGCAGCGAGCGCGGTCACCCGCCGGAGAAGTTCTCGCGCGTCTACGCCCGTTGCCGCGAACTCGGCCTGAAGCTGGTGGCCCATGCCGGAGAGGAGGGGCCGCCGGCCTACATCTGGAGCGCGCTCGACACGCTGAAGGTCGCACGCATCGACCACGGCGTGCGCTGCGTCGAGGACCCGGCGCTGGTGGCGCGGCTGGCTGCCGAGCGCGTGCCCCTGACCGTGTGCCCGCTGTCGAACGTCAAGCTGCGCGTATTCGACACGCTGGCACAGCACAACCTGGCAAGGCTGCTGGCCCTGGGCCTGTGCGCGACCGTCAACTCCGACGACCCGGCGTACTTCGGCGGCTACATGAACCAGAACCTGGTCGAGACCTTCGCGGCGCTGCCGGAACTGACCGCTGCTCACGCCTACACGCTGGCACGAAACAGCTTCGATGCCAGTTTTGCCAGCGCGTCACAGAAGGCCCGCTGGGTGCAGGCGCTGGACGCGTGCTTCGCGCAGGGGTGAGTCGTGCTTCGTCGCGCTAGGGCTGGTCGGTGACCTTCGACGATTGCAGTCCCTGGTCGCCGAATTGAATGGCGCAGGTGCGGCGGCCTGACATCCGGGGGTCCTGCACAAGCACGCGCCCATCGGCGAGCGTCGACAAGGTGTAGCCCCGCGTGGCGGCCTGAGCCTGCACGTCGGCGAGCGGCGTTCCCGCGGCCAGTGCTTCACAGAATCCCTGCATGCGCTGTGCCGTCGCCATGAAGGGCCAGAACGCGAAGGCAACGCCGGCCAGCATCATCACGGCCATCCCGACGAATATCCAGCGGCGCATCGATGTGCGTGTCTCTTCGGGAAGGGCAAACAATCCGGATCGTGTCGCCATGTCTGTCAAGTCCTCGGTGTCGTGCGGGGTCGCTGTGAGTTCATTCGTGCCGTGTCGCCGTGCCTGCTTCGAACCAGCGACGCAACGTGTCTCGTTCCTGGTCGGTCAGTTGCGTTGCGTTGTTCATCGGCATCTGCTTCAGCACCACGGCCTGCTGGTAGATCGCCAGCGCGTGCTGCTCCACCTGCCGAGCCGTGTGCAGCGCCACGCCCTTGTTCGCCAGTGTGGCGTTGTGGCACATCACGCAGCGCTGGTCGATGATGGTTTGCACCTGCGCCAACGTGACCGGGGAGCCGGCCGGCGACGATGCCGGGGGTGACGGCGGTTTCAGCCACACCGCTGTGCCGATCAACAGCAGCACCCCGAGGATCGCGTGCTCCCATGGCACGCGTCGGCCAAGCGCCAGCGCGCGTCGCCGGGCGACGAACGAGTGGCGGATCAAGGCGCCGGCCGACATCAGCAACATCAGCACGGCCGCGGAGTGTGGCGCGCTGTAAAGGAACGGATAGTGGTTGCCGAGCATGGCCACCAGCACGGGCAGGCCGAAGTAGGTGTTGTGCACGCTGCGCTGCTTGGCGCGCTGACCGTGAATCGGGTCGACGGGCGTGCCGGCCTTCATCTGCGCGATCACCCGGCGCTGGCCGGGGATGATCCAGATGAGCACATTGGCGCTCATCGCGGTCGCCATCGCGGCGCCGACGATCAGGAAGGCTGCACGACCCGCGAAAAGTGCGCACACGGCCACGGAGGTGATGCCGACCAGCATGGCCACCCCGAATCCGGCGATGCGGTCACCGTTCGGTCGCGTGCCCAGCGTGCGGCACAGCATGTCGTATGCGAACCAGAACAGCGCCAGCACTGCCAGCGCCGACGGCACTGCGGCAGCAGCCGACCATTCGTGCACCTTCGGGTCGATCAGGTAGGTGCCCGCCTGCAGCAGGTACAGCAGCGTGAACAGCCCGAAGCCGGTGAGCCAGGTCGAGTAGCTCTCCCAGTAGAACCAGTGCAGCTTGTCGGGCAGCGTGGGTGGTGCGACCGCGTACTTCTGCGGGTGGTAGAACCCGCCGCCGTGCACGGCCCAGAGTTCGCCGCTCACGCCGCGCGACCTCGAGGCCTCGTCTGCCGGCGGCGTCAGGCTGTTGTCCAGGAAAACGAAGTAGAACGACGAGCCGATCCATGCGATCGCGACCACCACATGCGCCCAGCGCAACAGCAGGTTCAGCCAGTCGGTCAGGTACGGGTCCATCCCGCGGTCACGGCCTGCTCAAGGGATCAGCTTCCGCGGTAGGTCGAGTAGGCCCACGGGCTCGCCAGCAGGGGCACGTGATAGTGCCCGCCAGCCTCGCCGATCCCGAAGTCGATGCCGACTTCGTCGAGAAACGGAGGATCGGGCAGTACCGCTCCGCGAAGCCGGAAATAGGCTGCCACCTGGAAGACCAGTCGATAACGCCCTGCCGCCAGAGCCGATGCGGCCTGGGCTAGATCGGGCGCGCGGCCATCATCGTTGAGTACGCTCCGATGCAGCACACTCACCGATTCGCTGCCGACGCTGTAGAGCGCCACGGCCATGCCCGCAGCGGGACAGCCGTGCATCGTGTCCAGCGCGTGGGTGCTGAGGGTTGCCATGGGTGCAGCGATGTTCCAGCGGCCGGGTCGGCCGTGCGGGCTCGAGTTTTGCACACCGATCGGTGCAGCGAGCAGGCGATGATCCGCCTGTGCCGACGAACCCTGGAACTGGCCCGACATGAACGCTCACCACGACCGTGCGCTGAACCTCGATCGCATCAACACCGCGCCGCTGGCCGATGTACTCGCCTTGCTTGACGGCCTCTACGAGCATTCGTCGTGGGTGGTCGAGGCGGCGCTGGCTGGCCGGCCGTTCGCGACCCTGGCCGACCTGAAGCACGCGATGGCCGAGGTGGTGCGCCATGCAGGCCATGAAAGGCAGCTGGCGCTGATCCGCGCGCACCCCGAACTCGCGGGCAGCGCGCTGACGGCCGGCACGCTGACACGCGATTCGTCACACGAGCAGTCGCTGTCGGGACTGGCTCACGGATCGCCCGATGAGGTGCACGCACTGCACGAGCTCAACAACGAGTACACCGCGCGCTTCGGCTGGCCGTTCGTGCTGGCGGTGCGGGGCCCCACCGGGCGAGGACTGACGCGAGCGGAAATCATCGCGGCACTGCGGCAGCGGCTGGTGGCCACGCCGGAAGTCGAGAGGGACGAGTGCCTGAGGCAGATCGACCGCATCGCGGAGATCCGGCTGCATGAGCGGATGGGACTGGGTGTGGAGGCGGGATGAGCGGACAGCCAATCCGATTCTTCCACCGCGGTGCGATCACCGAAGTCAGCGGGGTGCATCCGACGCTGTCGGTGCTCGACTGGCTGCGCGATCACGCGCGCTGCACCGGCACCAAGGAAGGCTGCAACGAAGGCGATTGCGGTGCCTGCACCGTCGTCATCGGCGAGCTGCCGGAGCGCACCGACCACCCTGCAGGGCAGGTTCGGGGCCTGAGCCTGCGCAGCGTCAACGCCTGCCTGCAGTTCCTGCCCACGCTGAACGGCAAGGCGCTGTTCACTGTCGAAGACCTGAAGACCGTGGCTGGCGCTGCGCTCCACCCGGTGCAGCAGGCGATGGTCGAGTGCCACGGCTCGCAATGCGGCTTCTGCACGCCCGGCATCGTGATGTCGCTGTTCGCGGACTACGAGCAGTACCGGGCCGCCGGCCGTCGGCCGGACCGTCAGCAGATCGCCGATGGCCTGTCGGGCAACCTGTGCCGCTGCACCGGCTACCGGCCGATCCTCGACGCCGGGGAGCGCATGTTCGATCTTCCCTCGGTGCAACTCGATACCGCGCCGGTGATTGCGGCACTGCAGTCTCTGCAGCAGACCGGGACATTCAGCTATGGCGCGGCGAATCGCCATGGCCCTGCGGAAGGTGGCGGATCGCGCATCGATCACTTCCATGCGCCGACCTCGCTGGCCGACCTGGCGGCCCTGCGGCTGGCGAACCCGGCAGCGAGGCTGCTCGCGGGCTCCACCGACATCGGACTGTGGGTCGCGAAGCAGTTCCGCGACCTGGGTGACATCGTCTACCTCGGCAACGTCACCGAGCTGAAGCAGGTCGAGACCCGCGACGGCGAATTGCACATCGGCGCAGGCGTGTCGCTCGAGACGGCCTGGCGAGCGCTGGCCGAGCGCTGGCCCGGCGTGGCCGAAGTGGGCTTGCGTTTCGCCGGCCCGCCGGTGCGTCATGCCGGGACGCTGGGCGGCAACGTGGCCAACGGCTCGCCGATCGGAGACGCGGCGCCGGTGCTGATGGCGCTCGATGCTCAGATCGAACTGCGGCGCGGCGACACCGTCCGCCGGCTGCCGCTGCAGTTCTTCTACGTCGACTACATGCGCAACCTGATGCAGCCTGGTGAATTCGTCCAGGGCCTCGCGGTTCCGCTGGCCGCTTCACGGCGCAGCGTGCGTGCCTACAAGATCAGCAAGCGACACGACTGCGATATCTCGGCGCTGTGCGCGGCGTTCGCCATCGATGTCGATGGGGGCATGGTGCGTTCGGTGCGGCTGGCCTATGGCGGCATGGCGGCCGTGGTGAAGCGTGCGGCAGCGGCCGAAGCGGCGCTGGTCGGACGGTCCTGGAGCGCCGAGGCGGTGAAAGCCGCGCAACAGGCACTGGTGCAGGACTTCCAGCCGCTGTCCGACCTGCGCGCCAGCGCGGATTACCGCCTGCAGGTCGCGGGGAACCTGCTGCAGCGCTTCTGGCTCGAGACGCGAGCCGTCGACCCGTTGCCGGCGCAGGCCACGCGCGTCTGGCCGATCCGGTCGATGGACAGCGCGAGCGTGGACACGCCACCATGAACGAGTCGCTCGCCGCTGCGGGATCTGGCTCACCTGCCGAGGCCGTCGAACCGGTCGGGCCGGTTTCCGCGGGCTGCGCAGGCGTGGGCGTTGGCCGCCCACACGAATCGGCGCACCTGCACGTGGCCGGCGAGGCGCCGTACACCGACGACCTCCCCGAACTGGTTGGCACCGTGCACATCGCCCTGGGCCTGTCGCCGGTGGCGAGTGGCCGGTTGATCGGCCTTTCGCTCGATCGCGTCAGGGCCATGCCGGGTGTCGTGGCGGTGTTCACCGGCGCCGACTTCCCGGGCCCCAACGATTGCGGTGCGATCGTCCACGACGAGCCCATCCTGGCGACCATCTCGTTCGACGGACCGGACTCCTGCGTTGGCGAGCTGCGCTACCTCGGGCAGCCGGTGTTTGCGGTGGTTGCCGACACCCGCGATGCAGCCCGCCGCGCCGCTGCGCAGGCCCCGCACGTGATGACCATCGTGCCGCTGCCTGCGGTGCTGACGATCCAGGAGGCGCACGCGCGGTCCGACTACGTGCTGCCTCCCCTGCATCTGAACCGCAGCATCAGCGGCCGGGGTGCGCGCGCCGCGATCGAAGCCGCACCGCATCGCCTGAGCGGCGGGTTCGAGATCGGCGGGCAGGAGCATTTCTACCTCGAAGGCCAGATCAGCTTTGCGCAGCCCACGGAGGACGACGGGCTGCTGGTGCGTTGCTCGACCCAGCACCCGAGCGAGATGCAACATGTCGTGGCAACCGCGCTGAAGCTGCCTGCGCATCGGGTGCGTGTCGAATGCCGTCGCATGGGCGGCGGATTCGGAGGCAAGGAATCGCAGTCGGCCCCGTTCGCCTGCATTGCCGCGCTGGTCGCGCGCCGGCTCGATCGACCGGCCAAGCTGCGCCTGGATCGCGACGACGACTTCATGGTGACGGGCCGTCGCCACGGCTTCCACATCGACTATGACGTCGGTCACGACGGCGAGGGCCGGGTGCTTGGCGCCGAGGTCACGCTGCTCGCGAACGCCGGGCACTCGGCCGACCTGTCGGCACCGGTGATGTCGCGCGCGCTGTGCCACGTCGACAACGCCTACTGGCTGCCCGAGGTTGCGTTGCACGGCTTCTGCTGCCGCACGAACACGCAGAGCAACACGGCGTTCCGCGGTTTCGGCGGGCCGCAGGGGGCGATCGCGATCGAGTTCATCCTCGACGGCATCGCCCGACGGCTGGGCCTCGATCCGCTCGATGTGCGCCGCGCCAACTTCTACGGCGTGGACGAGCGCAACACCGCGCCGTATGGCCAGCTCATCGCGGACAACATCCTCCAGCCGCTGGTCGATCGCCTGGAGCACACCAGCGACTACCTCTCTCGCCGTGCCGCCATCGCGCTGTTCAACGCGGGCAGCCCGGTGCTGAAGCGGGGAATGGCGCTCACGCCAGTGAAGTTCGGCATTGCGTTCAACCTGTCGCACCTCAACCAGGCCGGTGCCCTGGTGCATGTCTACACCGATGGCAGCGTGCTGGTGAACCACGGCGGCACCGAGATGGGGCAGGGGCTGAACACCAAGGTCGCGCAGGTGGTCGCGCACGAACTGGGCATCGCCTTCGAGCGCGTGCGCGTGACCGCGACCGACACCGACAAGGTGGTCAACACGTCAGCCACGGCTGCATCCACCGGCACCGACCTCAACGGCAAGGCGGCACAGAACGCGGCGCGCCGGATTCGCGATCGCCTGGCAGCCTTCGCGTCGGGCTTGCACGGGGGCGAGGCGGCTGGGGTGATCTTCGCCAACGATGCGGTCCGCGTCGGTGATCGGACCCTGTCGTTCACCGACCTGGTTGCGCAGGCGTACGTGGGCCGCGTGCAGCTGTGGTCCGATGGTTACTACGCGACGCCGGGACTGCACTGGGACCGCGAGACGATGCAGGGGCATCCGTTCCAGTACCACGCCTTTGGTGCGGCGGTCAGCGAAGTCGTCGTGGACACGCTGACCGGTGAATGGAAGCTGCTGCGCGCCGACCTGCTCCACGACGTCGGCACCTCGTTGAATCCCGCGATCGACATCGGCCAGATCGAGGGCGGCTTCATCCAGGGCATGGGTTGGCTGACCACCGAAGAACTGGTGTGGCATCCGGCGGACGGGTCGGCGCAGGCCGGTCGCCTGATGACCCACGCACCGAGCACCTACAAGATACCGACCGCCAACGACTGTCCGGCGATCCTCGACGTGAGGCTTTACGACGCGCCGAACCCGGCCGACACGATCCATCGCAGCAAGGCGGTCGGTGAACCGCCGCTGCTGCTGTCGTTCTCGGTGTTCTTCGCGATCCGGGACGCGGTCTCGGCCGCGGGCGGCCACCGCGTCGACCCGCCGCTGAACGCCCCGGCAACGCCGGAGGCGATCCTGCGGGCGGTCATGGCAGTTCAGGCGACGGGCGTCGCCTGAGAGGGCCTTCGATCAGAAGCGATAGCCGATGCCGAAGCCGATCAGCCACGGGTCGAGCTTGAGTTCGCCCACCTTGGTACCGCTCGACTTGACGGCGGTGTCGATCCCGACCTTCTTCACGTCGACGTTGAAGTAGACGTTCGGTGCGATCTTGTAGTCGAAGCCGATCTGTCCAGCAGCGCCGAAGCTGCTTCTATCGAGGCTCGGATGCAGCGCTGCCTTCACGCCGGGCGAGAAATGCACGTCCGAGATGCGCGTCCAGTTGACACCTGCACCAACATACGGCTTGAAGTTCCCGAAATCGGTGAAGTGGTACTGCAGCAGCAGCGTCGGCGGCGTGTGCTTCAAGGAGCCGATGTGATCCCCGCCCGCGCGCAGATCCTGCTTCTGCGGATACGTCACCACCAGTTCGGCAGCGATGTTCGGCGTGAGGAAGTACGAGACGTCGAGTTCCGGGATCCACCGGTTGTTGATCGACAGGTCGAGCCCGGTCGAGTCCTTGTTGCGGCTGTCGAGGTGGAGGGCGCGAACACGGACCATCCATGGACCTTCCTGGGCCTGCGCCTGTACCGCCACCGGCACAGCCGCGCTGCTTGCGAGAGCCAGTACCAGAGCGACCTTTTTCAGATTCTTGGTTGTCATCATTTTTATGTCCTGCGTGCAGAGGAAACACTCCTCGAAAGGAATTTCATACCCGTTGGATGGACCGAATGTTGCGGTGCGTCAAGGTTTCTGCGCGTTGTGTTTTCGAGCAACATCCCGACCGATTCGCTGGGGTGTTTCTCGATCTGCACGATCGTCTCGCTCCCACTACATTCGTTGTCACTTCTCGAGGAGTTCCCATGCCACGCCGTCCCCGGATTCCCCCCTTCACGACCCTCGCTGCGGAGCTCGCGTGGGCCGTGCCTCAGGTGGTCGCGCACAGGCTTGCGCGCATGGCCGTGGCGGGTGCTGCTCCATCCCCCCGAGATCGCAGGGAATTCGCCCTGATGAACGCCGAGAAGAACGACGCCTTCCACGAGTCCTGGGCCGCGATGACCGCGCAGACGCTGCATGTCCAGCAGACGCTCGTCACGTCGTTGCTGCGATCCATCGGGCTGCCCCCGCCCTCGGGTGCTTCGCCTTCCGCTGAAGCGCTGATGCCCTGGAACGATGCGGCGCTCGGCGTGCTGCGACACGGCATGGTGCCCGTGCACCGCCGCGCAGTGGCCAATGCGAAGCGCCTGGGTCGAACGAAGCTTCGGTGAAGCGCGGGCCCGCATGGATGGCCTGCGATGACGTGCATCACGCCGGCTCCGCATCGATGGACCGATGAACTTCCTTCGTGACACCGCCTGCGGCTGGCTCGCCAGCGGTGAGCCGGCGGTGCTCGTCGAGGTGCTGGAGGCCCGCGGCTCGACGCCGCGCGAAGCGGGAGCGCGGATGCTGGTGAGCACCTCTGCGGCGGCCGGCACGGTCGGTGGCGGCCACCTCGAACTGAAGGCGATGGAGCACGCCCGCCAGATGCTGCACGGTGGGCCCGCGGAACTGCAGGTGCGCTACCCGCTCGGCCCGTCCCTCGGGCAGTGCTGCGGAGGGGTGGTCACGCTGGGTTTTTCGCGACTGAGTGCCGAGACGCTGGCCGTCTGGCCGGACGAGACGGCTCGCTTCCACCTGCAACTCCACGGTGCTGGCCACGTCGGGCGTGCGGTCGCGCGGCTGCTCGCCGAACTGCCGGTCACGGTCGACTGGATCGACGAGCGCGACAGAGAGTTTCCCCAGACGTTGGGGGGTGCCGGCTGGCCTGCGCACATACGCAGGCGTCCGGCAGACGATGCGGAAGTCGAAGTGTCCCTCGCCGCGCCGGGGGTCCGCTATCTGGTGATGACGCACAGGCACGACCTCGACCTGCGCATCACCGAGGCGATCCTGAAACGAGGCGACTTCGGATTCCTCGGTCTGATCGGATCGCAGACCAAGCGGCAGCGCTTCGTGCATCACCTCGAGTCGCGCGGTATTCCTGCAGCGGTGCTGGCACGAATGACCTGCCCGATCGGACTGCCGGGCATCACCGGCAAGGAGCCCGCGGTGCTGGCACTGGCGGTGGTGGCCCAACTGATGACCGGTCGCCCCTAGCTACGAACGACCCTTCGTCGTCCCGGTGCAAGGCCGATCGTTAGAGTCGATGCCGTGGCTTCCGAACCCCTGCACCCGCCTGCGAGCGACTTCGATCACCAGGCGCCGCCGCAAGCCCGCGCCGGCCCGGGCCGCGTAGCCGGCATCGACTTCACCAGCCGACCGACGTCGCGCAAGCCGATCGTCGTTGCGCTAGGAACCTTCGACGGGCACAGCGTGCGTCTCGATGCCTTGCAGGCGCATGCGGCCTTCGACGATTTCAGCGCCTGGTTGCGCGCTCCGGGCGACTGGGTCGGTGCCTTCGATCTTCCGTTCGGCTTGCCGCGAGAACTCGTCGAAACGCTGGGTTGGCCCACCGAATGGCTGTCGCTGATCCATCACTATGCGGCGCTGTCGCGCGAACAGATCCGCAGCACCTTCGCCGCGTTCTGTGACGCGCGTCCCGTCGGCGGCAAGTTCGCGCACCGCGCCTGCGACGGGCCGGCCGGGTCGTCGCCGTCGATGAAGTGGGTCAACCCTCCGGTCGCGTACATGCTGCATGCGGGCGTGCCGCTGCTGCTCGCGGCCGGGGTGCATTTGCCCGGTCTGCACGCGGGCGCCGGTGCAGCAGACGCGTGCCGTGTTGCGGTCGAGGGCTACCCGGGCCTGCTCGCCCGCGAGGTGCTGGGCAGCCGTTCCTACAAGAGCGACGACAAGGCGCGTCAGACCCCCGATCGCCTGATCGCCCGCAAGGATCTGATCGACGCGCTCGAGCAGGGCCGCACGCGGCTCGCACTGCGACTGCGCCTGAGCCATGCGCAGCGCGATGCGCTGGTGGCCGATGCCAGCGGCGACCGCCTCGACGCGGTGCTGTGCATGCTGCAGGCCGGCTGGGCGCGTGCCGCACCGGACTTCGGCCG
>JAGNWJ010000016.1:0-14756 GCA_017986065.1 Rhizobacter sp.
TCCGACGAGAAGACGCCCATGCCGGCGACGTTGGCGATCGCTCGGGTCGCCCATTCGGTTGGCTGCCGATACAGATCGTCGACCTTCGCCTGGGTCGCCACATACGAGTCGTAATCGGCCAGCAGCAGGTAGTGGTCACCACCCCAGAGCAGCGAATCGATCAGGCCGCGGTAGCGGTCGGGCTCGTCGGGCGAGAAGTGGCCGGACGCGATCGCGTCGAGCACCGCCTTCAGCTTCGGGTTGCCCTCGTAGTGCCGCATCGGCTGGTAGCCGCTGTGCTTCAGGGCCTGCACTTCCGGTGTCTTCAGTCCGAAGATGAAGATGTTGTCATCGCCGACGTTCTGCCGGATCTCGATGTTGGCGCCGTCGTCGGTGCCGATGGTCAGCGCGCCGTTGAGAGCCAGCTTCATGTTGCCGGTGCCCGAGGCCTCGGTGCCCGCGGTGGAGATCTGCTCCGAGAGGTCGGCGCCCGGCATGATGACCTCGGCCACCGATACGCCGTAGTTCGGGATGAAGACGAGTTTCAGCTTGTCGCCGACACGAGGGTCGTTGTTGATCACGGCGCCCACGTCGTGGATCAGACGGATGATCGACTTGGCAGAGTGATAGCTTGATGCCGCCTTGCCCGCGAAGATCACGGTGCGGGGCACGAAGTCTGCGCCCGGATTGGCGACGATCGCCTGGTAGCGTGTGACCACGTGCAGCACATTCAGGAGCTGGCGCTTGTACTCGTGGATGCGCTTGACCTGCACGTCGAACAGGCTGCCCGGATGGACCTTGACGCCGGTGCTGCGCTCGATGTGTGCCGCGAGTCTGGCCTTGTTGGATCGCTTGACCGCCATGAATTCGTCGCGGAAGGCCGGGTCGGCCTTCTTGTCCTTCAGCATTTGCAGCTGGTTCAGGTCGCGGCGCCAGCCAGCGCCGATGGTGCGGTCGAGGAGCGCGGTCAGGCCCGGATTCGCCTGCGACAGCCAACGACGCGGCGTGACGCCGTTGGTCATGTTGGTGAATCGGTCGGGCCAAAGGCTGGCGAAGTCGGCGAAGATCGTCTGCACCAGCAGGTCGGAGTGCAGTGCCGACACCCCGTTGACCTGGTGGCTGCCGACGATCGACAGGTGGGCCATGCGCACGCGGCGCTCGCCGTGCTCGTCGATCAGCGACAGCCGCGACAGGAAGCCCAGGTCACCAGGCCGGTGTCTCGCCGCCTCGTCCAGAAACTCCTGGTTGATGCGAAAGATGATCTCCAGGTGCCGCGGCAGCACGTGCTGCATCAGACCCACCGGCCAGGTCTCCAGGGCCTCGGGCATCAGCGTGTGGTTGGTGTACGAAAACGTCTTGCGGCAGATGGCCCAGGCATCGGCCCATGCCATGCCGTGGTCGTCGCACAGCACACGCATCAGTTCGGCCACGCCGATCGCCGGATGGGTGTCGTTCAGGTGGATGGCCACCTTGTCGGCCAGGTTGTCGAGCGTGCGGTGCTCGTCGAGGTGGCGGCCCACCAGGTCCTGCACCGATGCAGCCACGAAGAAGTACTCCTGCCGCAACCGCAGCTCACGGCCGGCCGGCGTGCTGTCGTTGGGGTACAGCACCCACGAGATGTTCTCGAACTCGTTCTTCACGCCTGCGGCGCGCGCGTAGTCACCGGTGTTGAAGGCGTGCAGGTCGATGTGAGCCGGTGCCACTGCCTTCCAGAGCCGCAGCGTGCTGACTCGCTTCGTGCCGTGCCCCGGCACGACCATGTCGTAGGCCTTGGCGGCAACTTCGGCGGCATGGCGCCAGACGGCCTTCTCGTGACCCGGCAGGCCGACGTGCTCGACCCAGCCGCCGAAGTACACCGGAAAGCTGACGCTGGCGCGTGGGAATTCCCACGGCGTTCCGTCTGCCAGCCACGGGTCGGGGTACTCGACCTGGCAACCCTCGACGATGTCCTGCGCGAACATGCCGTACTCGTAGCGAATACCGTAGCCGAACGACGGCAGCCCGAGTTCGGCCATCGAATCAAGGAAACAGGCGGCCAGGCGGCCCAGGCCGCCGTTGCCGAGCGCCGCATCGGGTTCGCGATCCTCGATGTCCTCGAGCGAGCGGGCCTGATTCGCCAGCGCCTGCGCCGCGCTGCCGGTCAGGTCGAGCGCGGCAAGCGCATTGCCCAGCGTGCGACCCATCAGGAATTCCATCGACAGGTAGTAGACGCGGCGCGCCTTGCTGTCGCGGTCGGCGCCTTGCGTGGCGACCCACCGCTTCGACAGTTGCTCGCGCGCGACCTGCGAAACGGCCTGCATCAGCTCGACTGGTGTCGCCTCGTTGGCATCGACCCCGACGGTCTTGAGCAGGTGGTCTTCGATGCCGTGCTGCATGTCGGCCACCGATGGTGCGGTGCAGGACGATGGGGTGGGGGAGGTGTGGGACATCACCGGGCCTTCCTCGATTTGGATAGCTGACTCGGCCCGCGGGCCTGCTTGCCGTGGCGCTCTCCAGCGCGGCGTGCCGGAGGCTTTGCAAGTTTCGCGCCTTTTGGGGTCCGCCCTGTGCGGTGCGTCGCGCGACGTTTTCAGGCACCGCGGGTACAGGCACACTCCATGCTGGAAAAGAATCCCATCCACAAGCAACGACTTTTCTCGTGCAGGTCACCGCGGGCTCGGGCGACATCACGCAGCAGCAGGAGACACGATGCCCAATGACCACACCAACAATCTGGCGCTCAGCCTCGAACTGCCCAAGCGGGCGGTGGCGCTGGTGCTGGCGGGAGGGCGGGGCAGCCGCCTGAAGAACCTGACCGATCGCCGTGCCAAGCCCGCCGTTTATTTCGGCGGCAAGTTCCGCATCATCGACTTTGCGCTGTCGAACTGCATGAATTCGGGCATCCGCCGCATCGGCGTCATCACGCAGTACAAGTCGCACAGCCTGCTGCAGCACCTGCAGCGCGGCTGGGCGTTCCTGAAGTCGGAAATGAACGAGTTCGTCGACCTGCTGCCTGCACAGCAGCGAACGGACGACGAGAGCTGGTACCGCGGCACGGCCGATGCCGTGTACCAGAACCAGGACATCATCGCCAGCTACCGTGCCGACTACATCGTGGTGCTGGCCGGCGACCACATCTACAAGATGAACTACGCGCTGATGCTGGCCGACCATGTCAACAAGGGGCGCGACTGCACCGTGGCGTGCATCACCGTGCCTCGCGAGGAGGCCAGCGCATTCGGCGTGATGTCCGTCGGGGCCAACAGCGAGGTCATCGACTTCGTCGAGAAGCCCGTGGATCCGCCTGCGATGCCGGGTCATCCCGACAAGGCGCTGGCCAGCATGGGCATCTACATCTTCAATGCGCGTTATCTCTACAAGCAGCTCGAGCGTGACATGGCCGATCCGGATTCGAGCCACGACTTCGGCAAGGACATCATTCCGCATGCGGTGCGTCAGGGCAGCGTATCGGCACATCCGTTCGAACAGAGCTGTGTCAATACCCGCGTCGGAGAGGAAGCCTACTGGCGTGACGTCGGAACCATCGATGCCTACTGGGACGCCAACATCGACCTGACCGCAACCGATCCGTTGCTCAACCTCTACGACACCCGCTGGCCGATCTGGACTCATCAGGGCCAGCTGCCACCGGCGAAGTTCGTGCACAACCAGGACGACCGGCGTGGCATGGCAATCGAATCGCTGGTTTCCGGTGGCTGCATCGTGTCGGGGCTGGTATTCCGCACGTTGCTGTTCTCGAGCGTGCGAGTGCATTCGCACGCGGTGGTCAACTGGTCCGTGCTGTTGCCGGGTGTGCAGGTCGGCCGTGGTGCCCGGATCACCCGCGCCGTGGTCGATCGCGATTGCGTGATCCCCGATGGCATGGTCATTGGCGAAGACGACGCGCTGGATGCCGAGCGCTTCCATCGCAGCGAGAAGGGCATCACGCTGGTCACTCGGGAGATGCTGAAGAAGCTCGCCAATGTCTGAGATGTCGCTCATTCCCACTTCACCATGCTGCTGTCCCTCGAGGTGGTGCGGCGCCCGCCGATGAGAATCCTGCACGCTGCGGCGGAGGTCTTTCCGCTGGTCAAGACCGGCGGGCTGGCCGATGTGGTCGGTGCGCTGCCCCAGGCCTTGATCGATCAGGGGGCCGATGTCCGGCTGGTGCTGCCGGGCCTGCCGGCCATCGTCGACGCGGTGCTGCACCAGAAGGCGGTGTGCAGCCTCGGTCCGCTGTTCGGAGCCGCCCACGTCACCTTGCGATTGGGCCAGCTTCCCTACAGTCGCGTGCCGGTGTACGTGATCGACGCGCCTTATCTCTACCGGCGCGGCGGCAGCCCGTACCAGGCCAGCACCGGCGTCGAGTGGCCTGACAACCTGCAGCGCTTCGGCTTGCTGGGCTGGGTTGCGGCCCACCTGGCCGCAGGAGAGCTCGACCCGAACTGGGTACCCGATGTGCTGCATGCCCATGACTGGCATGCGGCGATGTCGTGCGCCTACGTGGCCGCCCACCCGCCGACCACCGCAGCCACGGTGTTCACGGTGCACAACCTCGCGTACCAGGGGCTGTTTGCGCCGGGCGACTTCCCGCTGCTGGGCTTGCCGTCGCGGTTCATGGCGCCGCAGGCGCTCGAATTCCACAGCCAGCTTTCGTTCATGAAAGCGGGCCTGAAGTTCGCGCACCGCGTGACCACGGTCAGCCCGACCTACGCCATCGAGATGGCGACGCACGAGTTCGGTTGCGGCCTCGAAGGCGTGATTCGGGGCCGGGGCGCTGACGTCTCGGGCATTCTCAACGGGGTCGATGGGGCGGTCTGGAATCCGGCCACCGACACCGGGATCATCGCCCGCTACACCGCCGAGTGCGCCGAGGCCGACTGCGTGGCCAAGGCCCGTTGCAAGTCGGCCCTGCAGACAGAGATGGGGCTGCTCGTCGAGCCACGCGCACCGCTGTTCGCGGTGGTCAGTCGATTGACGCCGCAGAAGGGCCTCGACCTGGTGCTCGCCGCGCTGCCCGCCCTGCTGCAGGGCGGCGGTCAGCTGGCCCTGCAGGGAGCCGGCGATCCCGATCTGGAAGCTGCCTTCGGCGCCCTTGCCGCAGCGCACCCGGGCCGCGTGGCGGTGCGCATCGGCTACGACGAGGGCTTTGCGCACCGCATCATCGCGGGGGCGGACGCCATCCTGGTGCCGTCGCGGTTCGAACCGTGCGGGCTGACCCAGTTGTACGGGCTGCGCTACGGCACGGTTCCGGTGGTGCGGCGTGTCGGAGGTCTGGCCGACACGGTTGTCGACGCCAGCGACCACGCCCGAACCCTGGGCAGCGCTCGGGCCACCGGTTTCGTCTTCGATCACTCCACCGCCTCAGCGCTGGCCGAGGCGATCGAGCGGGTGCTGGCCGTCTATGCCGAGCCGGCACAGTGGATCGAACTGATGCGCCATGGCATGGCGCGCGATTTTTCCTGGACCGGTGCGGCGCAGCAGTACCTGGCCCTCTACCGGGAAGCGATCGGATCAGCGTGAGGAGAAGACGTCGCGGAATTCTTCTGGAAGTGAATCGAAGTCTTCTTCCTGCACGTGCAGGCCGCCCCTGAGGTCCTCCGACGAGTCGAACCAGCCGCGAGGATCGGGCTTCGGCTGCATCGGTTTGCTGTCGTGGAATCCGCTGTTCACGGTCGATGGGGCCGCTTCGGGCACGAGCGCGCCAGTTCGGTGCATCTTGCGCAAGAACTGGAAGGATTTCATTCGTCTGGCCCCTGATCGATGCAAATCTGTCGATGGCGAGCCGCCATCAGAAACATCTCGACACACGCAAAATTTAGTCCGGTCGGGCCGCTGACGTCACCCCGTGACTGAGTGGTGGCGGCGTTTTCGAACTGGCGCGACGAGCACTATTCACGGTCGAGCATGGTTTCTCGGTCGGAAATCCATGGGCGACCGTCCCCTCGGAGTTCGGTGAGGGTCTCGTGCAGGCCGCCAGGTGCCTCTGTACTGGGTTGCGGCGGTGCCGGTAAAGCATGGAGACGTTCGCTCTCGTGCCGGCCTGATGGCTCGGCGCACCATCTCGGCACGGCGTCGCGCACCATCCTCGTGACCGGGTCCGTCCAACGCGGCGAAGGCCCGGGCTGCAGACCCGGAGGGCGGAGCCGGTCGAAGGGCTGGGCACCTGTCTGGCCCGCTACTTGCTGAGGTTGAGGCGGGTGCAGCGACGCACCCGACCCTGCGCGAGTTCACGGCGGGTCGCGCGCACGACGAAGTGCGTGGTGATGTATTTCCGCGCCGCGGCATTTCTCCGCGGCGAGCCTGGGAGCCCGTCATGGTCTGCGTCGCCCGCGTTTCGTTACGCCACACCCCATGCGTCACGCCTTGAATCTGGCGAACGCTCGAACTGCGCCTGTGACGCCATCGGATTCGATGGGCGTCGGCCGCTGCGTCCATCGCCCCTTTCGAGCCCTGTGCGTGCCCACCTCAGCGCGGCCTCGGGTGACGGGTTTTCCATTTTTCCGATTGAACGCGGGATCCCCCGCCTGGAGGCGTAAGCCATGAAGAAGATGAAGCTCGTGATGGTGGGCAACGGCATGGCCGGTGTGCGTACGCTCGAGGAGCTGCTGAAGATCGCGCCTGACCTCTACGACATCACCGTGTTCGGCGCCGAGCCGCACCCGAACTACAACCGCATCCTGCTGAGTCCGGTGCTCGCGGGCGAGCAGACGCTCGACGAAATCGTGCTGAACCCGCTGGACTGGTACAGCGACAACCACATCACGCTGCACACCGGCAAGAAGGTGGTGCACATCGACCGCAGGCAGCGCATCGTTCGAGCGCTGGACGCGAATGGCGCCGAGACCGAAGCCGAATACGACCGCCTGCTGATGGCCACCGGGTCGAACCCGTTCATCCTGCCGGTGCCCGGCAAGGATCTGGAAGGCGTGATCGGCTACCGCGACATCGCCGACACCAACGCGATGATCGATGCGGCGACCAAGTATCAGCACGCGGTGGTCATCGGCGGCGGGTTGCTCGGCCTCGAGGCGGCGAACGGCCTGATGCTGCGCGGCATGCAGGTGACGGTGGTGCACATCGCGCCGTGGCTCATGGAGCGCCAGCTCGACGACGTCGCGGGCAAGCTGCTGCAGAAATCGCTGGAGGACCGCGGCCTGAAGTTCCTGATCGGTGCGCAGACGCAGGCGCTGATCGGTGACAAGGACGGTGGCAAGTCCGGCCGCGTGATGGCGGTGCAGTTCAAGGATGGCACCGAGATTCCGGCCGACCTGGTCGTGATGGCCGCCGGCATCCGACCCAACACCGAGCTCGCCATCAAGATCGGCCTCTACTGCGGCGACAACAACCGCAGCGGGCTGGTCGTCAACGACACCATGCAGACCATCACAGACCCGCGTGTCTATGCGGTCGGCGAGTGCGCTGCACACCGCGGCACGGTGTACGGGCTGGTGGCGCCGCTGTTCGAGCAGGGCAAGGTCTGCGCGACCCACCTGGCGCAGTTCGGCATCGGTCGGTACCTGGGTTCGCAGACCTCGACCAAGCTCAAGGTGACCGGCATCGACCTGTTCTCGGCCGGCAACTTCACCGGTGGCGCCGATTTCGAGGAGATCGTGATGTCGGACCCGTACGCCGGCGTCTACAAGAAGCTGGTGATCCAGGGCGACAAGCTCGTCGGCGCCTGCCTGTACGGCGACACCGTCGACGGCTCGTGGTATTTCAAGCTGCTGCGCGAGGGCCGCAAGATCGGTGACATCCGAGACAAGCTGATGTTCGGCGAATCGAACATCGGCGACGTCGGCCACCAGGGCCACAGCAAGGCAGCTGCGATGGCCGATGCCGACGAGGTCTGCGGATGCAACGGTGTCACCAAGGGCGCGATCTGCAAGGCGATCAAGGAGAAGGGCCTGTTCACCCTCGACGAGGTGCGCAAGCACACCAAGGCCAGCGCGAGCTGCGGCTCCTGCACCGGGCTGGTCGAGCAGTTGCTGATGTTCACGGCCGGCGGTGACTATTCCAAGGCGCCGACCAAGAAGGCGATGTGCGGCTGCACCGACGCCAGCCACCAGGAGGCGCGTGACGCGATCCGCAACGACAGGCTGCTGACCATCGATGGTGTCTACAAGGCGCTGGGCTGGCGCACGCCGAACGGCTGCGCGTCGTGCCGTCCGGCCGTCAACTATTACCTGATCAGCACCTGGCCGAAGGAGGCGAAGGACGATCCGCAAAGCCGGTTCATCAACGAGCGCAGCCACGCCAACATCCAGAAGGACGGCACCTATTCGGTGATCCCGCGCATGTGGGGTGGCGAGACCACGGCCGACGAGCTGCGCCGCATCGCCGATGCGGTCGACAAGTACAAGATCCCGACCGTCAAGGTCACCGGCGGCCAGCGCATCGACCTGCTGGGCGTGAAGAAGGAAGACCTGCAGAACGTCTGGAAGGACATCGGCATGCCGTCCGGCCACGCCTATGCCAAGGCGCTGCGCACCGTGAAGACCTGCGTCGGCAGTGAATGGTGCCGCATGGGCACGCAGGACAGCACGCAGATGGGCAAGGACCTCGAGCGCGCGATGTGGCGGATGTACGCGCCGCACAAGGTCAAGTTCGCGGTCAGCGGCTGCCCGCGCAACTGCGCCGAGGCCGGCATCAAGGACGTCGGCGTGATTGGCGTCGACAGCGGCTGGGAGATGTACATCGCCGGCAATGGCGGCATCAAGACCGAGGTCGCGCACTTCTTCGTCAAGGTGAAGACTGCTGCCGAGGTTCTCGAATACACCGGCGCGTTCTGCGAGCTCTACCGCCAGGAAGGCTGGTACCTGGAGCGGACCGTGCACTACGTGAACCGGGTCGGACTCGACCACGTCAGGAAAAGGATCCTTGACGACCACGAGGGCCGCAAGGCCCTCTGGGCGCAGTTGCAGGCGGCGCTCGACGGCGAGCCCGATCCGTGGTTCGAGTTCGACAAGGCGGCGGTCGACTCGCGCCAGTTCGTAACGCTGGGGGTGCCGGCATGAGCGACTGGAAGCCGATCTGCCGCGTCGAGGACATCCCGGCGCTGGGCGCACGCAGGGTGGAGCGGTTGCGCGGGATCGCGGTGGCGATCTTCCGCAACGCCGAAGACGGCGTGTTTGCGTTGCTCGACCGCTGCCCGCACAAGGGCGGCCCGCTGAGCCAGGGCATCGTGTTCGGCAACAGCGTCGCCTGCCCGCTGCACAACTGGACGATCGGCCTCGCCGACGGATGCGCGCAGGCTCCGGACGTGGGCTGCACGGTGCCGTTCGCGGTCAAGGTCGAAGCGGGTCAGGTCTACCTGGATGCATCGGAGCTGGCCGGGCTTGCGCTCGATCTGCAGCCTCCCCGAGCCGGCCCGGGAGCGTCCACCAGAGACCTCGGCGAGGCTGCCCCCGAAGCACCGAGACCTCACAGCCCATGAGCGACGAAACGCGCTCCACCTGCCCGTACTGCGGTGTGGGCTGTGGCGTGATCATCGAGAGCGACGGTGTGCAGATCACGGGCGTGCGCGGTGACCCCGAGCATCCGGCCAACTTCGGCCGCCTGTGCACCAAGGGCAGCACGTTGCACCTGACGGCTGCGCAGCCGATCACGATGCAGGCGCGCTTGCTTCAGCCGCAGATGCGCGACAGCCGTGGTGAGGCCGCCCGGCCAGTCGGCTGGGACCACGCACTCGACCACCTGGCCGACCGATTCGCGGCCATCATTGCCAGTCACGGGCCCGATGCCGTCGGGTTCTACCTGTCCGGTCAGTTGCTGACCGAGGACTACTACGTCTTCAACAAGCTGGCCAAGGGGTTGATCGGCACCAACAACGTCGACACCAACTCGCGCCTGTGCATGAGCAGCGCGGTGGCTGGCTACAAGGCAACGCTCGGGGCCGATTCGCCGCCGGCCTGCTACGACGACCTCAATCACGCCGACACGCTGTTCATCGCCGGCTCCAACGCAGCCTTCGCGCACCCGATCCTGTTCCGGCGCATCGAGGACGCGAAGCGCGCGCGTCCCGGAATGCGCCTGATCGTGGTCGATCCGCGGCGCACCGAGACCGCCGAGGCGGCCGACCTGTTCCTGCAGATCCTGCCTGGCACCGACGTGGCCCTCTTCAACGGCATGCTGAACCTGATGCTGTGGGAGGGCCTGACCGACGGCGCCCACATTGCAGCCCACACCAACGGCTTCGATGTGCTGCGCCAGCGCGTGCGCGACTACGCGCCCCGCGACGTGGCCAGGCTGTGCGGCATCGCCGAGGCTGATCTGGTGCAGGCAGCCCGCTGGTTCGCCGGGCTCGACGGTGCTCAGGCACCCGTGCGCCGCCCGACGCTGTCGCTCTACTGCCAGGGCCTGAACCAGAGTTCGAGCGGAACCGCCAAGAACGCCGCTTTGATCAACCTGCATCTGGCCTGCGGACAGATCGGCAGGCCGGGGGCCGGGCCGTTCTCGCTGACCGGACAGCCCAACGCGATGGGCGGACGGGAGGTTGGTGGCCTGGCGACCGCGCTCAGCGCTCACCGAGATCTGGCCAACCCGGAGCATCGCGCGGAAGTTGCCGCACTGTGGGGTGTCGCAGACGTGCCTGGCGCCCCGGGAAAAAGCGCCGTCGAGATGTTCGAGGCGGCTGCCGACGGCCAGATCAAGGCCTTGTGGATCGCCTGTACCAATCCAGCGCAGTCGATGCCCGACCAGGCCGCCGTGCGACGCGCGCTCGAACGCTGCGAGCTCGTGGTCGTGCAGGAGGCCTACGCCACCACCGCCACCGCGCGGTATGCCGATGTGCTGCTGCCGGCGACTTCCTGGGGAGAGAAGGACGGCACCGTCACCAACAGCGAGCGCTGCATCAGCCGGGTGCGACCTGCCGTTTCGGCGCCCGGCGAAGCACGTCACGACTGGGCGATCGGCGTGGACTTCGCGCGCCGGCTCGAGAGCCGACTCCATGGCGACAGGCGGGCAGCGGTCCGGTTGCCGTCGGCGTCGAGCACCCTGTTCTCGTACGACAGCCCGCGATCGGTCTGGAACGAGCATCGTGAATCCACGCGGGGACGCGATCTGGACATCACCGGGCTCGATTACGCGCGCCTGGACCGGTCTCCTGCGCAGTGGCCTTGCCCCGAAGGCGCCACCGCTGGTCGATCGCGCCTCTACGAGGACGGCCGGTATGCCACGCCGGACGGGAGAGCTCGCTTCGTCGATACCGCCTACGAGCCGCTTGCCGAACCGCGCGATGCGCGTTATCCATATTCGCTCAACACCGGGCGCCTGCGTGACCAGTGGCATGGCATGAGCCGCACCGGCACGCTCGGCCGCCTGTTCGGGCACGAGCCCGAGCCCGGGGTGGACATGCACCCTCGGGACATGGCGCGTCTCGGCTGGGTGAACGGTGACCTGATCCAGCTGGACTCGCGGCGCGGGGGATTGATCCTGCCGATCCGCGGCTGCGAGCAGGTGGCTCCGATGCAATGCTTCATCGCGATGCACTGGGGGGACGAACACGTGTGGGGTACCGCACGCGATGGGCGTCGCGCGGCCGGCGTCAATGCGCTGACCTCATCCGCGTACTGCCCCGACTCGAAGCAGCCGGAGCTGAAGCACGCGGCGGTCAAGCTGGCCAAGGTCGATCTGCCTTGGCGGCTGCTCGCGCTGGCCTGGTTGCCTGCGGACGAGGTGCTGATCGTGCGGCAGCGACTGGCCGACCTGGTCGAGGGCTTGGGGAGCGCCTTGCCCTTCGCGCTGTGCGTGCCTTTCGGACGCGAGCGAACGGGCCTGTTGTTGCGCGCTGCGGCGCCGGGACCCTTGCCTCGAGCCTGGCTCGAGGAGCTCGAGGCCGTGCTGGGCCTGGGCCGGGCCGGCGTGCTGCACTACGCCGACGACAAGCGCGGGCAGCGGCGCAGCATGCGGCTGGTGGCTCACGCCGATGGCGGTCAGCGCCTGGACGCCCTGCTGCTGGGCGGAGACATCAGCGCGGAGGCCTGGGTGAAGACCGTGCTGCAGGAGGATCTGCCCGCGCAAGCCTACGGACGCCTGCTGCTGTCGCCCGGGGCCCAACCGCCGGTGGCTGTCGCGGCCCGGGGACGCCAGGTCTGCAGCTGCTTCGATGTCAGCGAGCCCCGGATCGTCGATGCGCTGCGCGCCTGCGTCGGTTCCGGGGAAGCACGGCTCCTGCAGCTGCAGCAAGGGCTCAAGTGTGGAACGCAGTGTGGTTCATGCGTGCCCGAGTTGAAGCGCCTGGAGCGCGCGACCACCCCCCAGCCGGCATGACGACTACTACTTCAGGAGAAGGACCGCAATGAATACCGTCGAAGCTGCACCTCGCACCTGCCTGGGCAGCGTCACGCTGGTTGGGGCCGGCCCGGGCGACCCCGAACTGCTGACGATCAAGGCGGTGCGGGCGATCCGCCGGGCCACGTTGCTGCTGGTCGATGAACTGGTCGGTGACGGGGTGCTGCGCTACGCCAGACGCTCGGCGCGCATCGTTCATGTCGGCAAGCGTGGCGGCTGCAAGAGCACGCCTCAGACCTTCATCCAGCAGCTGCTGCTGCGCGAGGCGCAGGCCGGTGAGCGCGTGGTGCGACTCAAGGGTGGCGATCCATTCGTGTTCGGGCGCGGCGGCGAGGAAGCCGAGTTCCTGCGCGCCCACGGCGTCGACGTCGAGGTCGTCAACGGCATCACGTCGGGGCTGGCCGCGGCCACGGCGCTGCAGGTGCCACTGACGCATCGTGACCATGCACACGGTGTGATCCTGGTCACCGGCCATTCCCGCGGCGATGACGCCGCGCTGCATTGGCCCACGCTGGCGGCTGCGGCGGCGCAAGGTTTGACGCTGGTGATCTACATGAGTGTGGCGACCGCCGCCGACGTGCAGGCGGGGCTGCTGCAGGCGCTGCCCGCCAGCACGCCGGTGGCCGTGGTGCAGAACGCCAGCCTGCCGCAGCAGCGCCACGCGGTGGGCTCACTGGGGGGTCTGGTGGCGTTGATAGCGCGTCACGGTCTGGGCAGTCCGGCCATCATCCTGGTCGGCGATGTGCTCGCGGGCCTGCGACAGGTCGGGGGGATGGAACGGCTCGACGAGGCTCGCAGCGAGGCTGTCGCGCGGGTGGCCTGACCTCATGCCGCGCCCGGTCGGGTGCGGAATGTCGCAGGATCGGGCTGCGCGCTTGATTGCGGTGAGCCAGGACCGGGTGGCATCGGAGTACGCTCGGAGGATGACTGCCCTGTACCGAACCATCTTCCTGTGTGTCTCTGCCTGGCTGGGCTGCACGGCAGCGCAGGCGGCCGAGCCGATGGCGCCTGAAGTCATGGCGGCGCTGCGCGAGTCCGGCGTGCCGTTGAAGAGCTTCGGCTTCTATGCCCAGCCGGTCGAGCAGGTGCCGCAGGGCTCCGGCCCGGTGCTGGCTTCGATGAACGAGGAGCAGACGTTCCTGCTGGCGTCGACCACGAAGGTGGTGACTTCGCTGGCTGCCCTGGATCTGCTCGGCCCGGCCCACAGCTGGCCGCTGCGCGCCTACGCCACCCGCCCGGTCGTGGGTGGCCAGTTGCGTGGCGACCTGGTCATTGCCGGCAACCGGCACACCATCACCGCCGCCGAGTTGAGACAGTGGTTCCAGCAGATGCGCGCCGAAGGCCTGCAGTCCATCCAGGGCCAGCTGGTGCTCGAAGGCGTGCTGCTGATTCCTGAAGACGATGCGGCCGACACGGCTGCCGCGCTGGAGTCGGGCGACGCCCGGCGGGCCCAGGCGGAACGCGCTGGGCCCGACGCGGCGGCCCATGACGACGGCTCGATGATGCTGTCCATCGAACCCGGGCCGGGTGATCGGGCCCGCGTCACATTGACTCCGAAGCCGGTCGGCGTGGTGGTCGTCAACGAGGTGCTGATGGGCGGAACCTGCGATGCCTGGGCACGCTGGAGCTCCGCCGGCGACAACGCCGAAGGCGTTCCGCACCTGTTGGTGCGCGGTCGCTGGGATGCCAATTGCCCGAAGGAGTACGTCGCCTACGTGCGCCCGTTGCCCGGCATGAAATACGCCCCCGACGTGGTGCTTCCCGCCGCGGATCGTGCTTCGGCGCCTCGCCACGCCGGGTCGCTTGCGCGCACCGTCGCGGCACTGTGGGCTGAGTCGGGTGGCACCCTGCGCGGTCGCGTGGTCGAGAGCGACTTTCGACCACTGCAGCCCGGTGCTGCCGCGGCCAAGGCAACCTGGTCCAGCGTCTACTCGATTCCACTGGCGCAGGTGGTCCGCGAGATCAACAAGACCAGTGACAACCTCGCTGCGCGCAGCCTGCTGCTGTCGTTGTCAGGTGGTCAGGCCTCGGAGAACCAGGCGCGGCAGAGCGCGAAGAACCGCGTGCACGAATGGCTGCGCGCCCAGGGGCTGATCGACGGCGACATCCGGGTCGACCTCGGTTCGGGGCAGTCGCGCGAGGAACGCGGCAAGCCCCGGGCGATGGTTCGGCTGCTGTGCAATGCGTGGCGGGCCGAAGGCGCGCAGGCGTTCGTCAATTCGCTGCCGATCGCCGGCGTGGACGGCACGCTGGTCAACCGCATGCGCAACGGCCTGGCGACCGGGCAGGCCTTCCTGAAGACCGGCACGCTGAGCGACACCCGAGCGCTCGCCGGATACGTGCGCAGCCGCAGCGGAGTGATCTACGCCGTCACCGCGATCGTCAATCACCCGGACGCCGCGCGCGCCAGACCGGCGCTCGACGTCTTCATCGGCTGGGTGGTCAAGCACGGGTAGGGAAAGCTCCCGGACTTCGGGATCGCATCCGAGGTGCATGCGCGTTGTCAG
>JAGNWJ010000016.1:14856-21975 GCA_017986065.1 Rhizobacter sp.
CGTCAATCACCCGGACGCCGCGCGCGCCAGACCGGCGCTCGACGTCTTCATCGGCTGGGTGGTCAAGCACGGGTAGGGAAAGCTCCCGGACTTCGGGATCGCATCCGAGGTGCATGCGCGTTGTCAGGCTTGCAAGTTGCAGAAGGTGTCAACTAGACTTGACGCTCAGTCTGGTAAGTGCCTGAGCGGTTTTCCGCCAGCGAATGCCGGAGACGAGGAGCGCATGATGTCCACCACGAGTGCGTCGATGTTCGAGGGGCGGGGCGGTCGCCTTGCGACTGGTTCGCTGGTCGCCCCTCCTCGACTGGCCACGCTCGTGTACCGCAGCCGTTGCGTCGAACCCTGGTCGGCGCAGGCACTGCGTCGCATGGTGGATGCCGCGCAGCTGCGCAATCGCGAGGAGTCCATCACCGGTCTGCTGATCTGCGAGGAAGACAGGTTCTTCCAGTGGCTGGAGGGTCCATCCGACAGGCTGGCCCGCATCTGGTACTCGATACGGCAGGACCCGCGGCACACCGATATCGAAATCCTCGGTGATGCCCCTTCCCCGGTGCGGTTCTTCGGCGACTGGGACATGAAGCTGGCGACCCGGCAGACCCTGAATCCGGAAGCAGTGCGTCTTGCGGCGGCCGGACTGGCGGCATCCGGTGGGGTTGCTGTCGTCGACTTTCCGTACGACAGGCCATGGTCCCGGCCCGACGAGCGTCTGGATCCCTCGCTGACGGAGCATCCACGGGTTGGTGAACTGGCCCGCTTGCTCTTCGCTGCGGATCCCGACCTGGCTTCGCTGCTGATCGATGAACTGCACCTGGGTACCGATTCGATGGCGCAGCTGTGCGCCACCGTGTTCGAGCCGGCCGCGCGAGGCCTCGGCGACCTGTGGATGCACGACGAGTGCAGCGAGTTCGATGTCACGCTGGGTCTGGGTCGATTGCAGGGCGCGGTCCGCAGCCTGAGCAGTACGACCAGCCAGCGTGTGCTGTCCGCGTCCCGGTTGCCCTCGGTGCTGGTAGCTCCGGTGCCGGGAGAGCGTCACACGCTGGGAGCCACGCTGGATGCCGAGGTCCTCTGGCAGGCCGGATGGGACATGCGCTGCGAGTTGCCCGCGACCGACGCTGCCCTGGGCAAGCTGCTGGCCAGCCAGTGGTTCGATGCGCTCGATCTGTCTCTCAGCGCGGCATTCGAGCGCGAACACTGGCTGCCCCGACTCGCACGCACCATCGCTTTCGCACGTGCGTCGTCCCGCAACCCTGCGCTCGCGGTGGTGGTCGGGGGTCGGGCCTTCTTCGAGCGGGGCGATCGCCACGCACAGGTCGGTGCCGACGCGGCCTGTCCCACCGCGCTGAGGATCGACCCGCTGCTGTTCGGGATGGTCGGAACGACCGTTTGACCGGGTTCGTGCGTGGCGGTGGCCTGCACCCGCTAGCATCCACCGCTGGCGACGGCGCCCCGATGCCGTCAGACGGGAAACACGAATGCGGATGCTGCTGGGTATCGTCGGTTTGCTGGTGACGTTGGCGATCGTCGCGCTGATTGCCAGGACGCAGTTGCGGCAGGTGACTGCCACAGCGCCCGCGGTCTCCTCGGAGGAGACGTCCGCATCGGCTGCCGAAGGCGGCGAGCCGACGGCGACCCGCGATCTGCCCGGCAAGATCCAGCAGGACGTCACCCGCGCGATGCAGCAGGCGCCGCAGCGTGACGACGATTCCCGTTGACACCATTGCACGCATGACGGCACCGATCTCGCCGCAGGACGAAGCGGCCATGCGCATCGCGCTTGACCAGGCCCACAACGCCTGGCTGGTCGGCGAGGTGCCGGTCGGTGCGGTGATCCTGCGGGCCGGCCAGGTGATCGCCACCGGCTACAACCGTCCCATCACCGAGCACGACCCCACCGCGCATGCCGAGATCGTCGCGTTGCGTCACGCCGCCACCCTGCTCGGAAACTACCGTCTGCCCGAGTGCGAGCTCTACGTCACGCTCGAGCCTTGCGCGATGTGCGCGATGGCGCTGTTGCACGCCCGCTTCAAGCGCGTGGTGTTCGGTGCTCCGGATCCCAAGACCGGTGCCGCAGGTTCGGTGATCGATCTGTTCGCCCAGCCGCAGTTGAACCACCACACGCAGGTGCAGGGTGGCGTGATGGCCGAAGCCTGCAGCGCGGTGCTGCGCGACTTCTTTGCCGAGCGGCGCGAGCAGTATCGGCAGCGGCGTTCCGGCGTCACCGCGAATGTCGACGCGGGTGGCCTGCCAAGCCGGCCGGAAGGCGACGAAGCCGTGATCCCGGCAGGCGAGGTCCTCGAACTGCCGTCTCCCACCGACACGATCTGAGCCTTCCATGACCTCCGTTCTTCTCTACAGTCCATCGGGCGTCGTCGCTGCGGCGCCGCTGCGGCGCGCTGCGCGCCGCCTGACCGCGCTGGGCTACGAGGTCGAGATCGATACCTCGGCGCTGGCGAAGCACCAGCGTTTTGCTGGCGACGATGACACGCGTCTGGCGGCCCTGCATCGGGTTGCCGAGCGCGCGCCCGACATCGCGCTTGCCACGCGCGGCGGCTACGGTCTGACCCGCCTGCTGGACCGCATCGACTGGCCGTTGATCCACCGCAGCATCGAGCGCGGCACGCGCTGGGTCGGCCACAGCGATCTGACGGTGCTGCAGCTCGGCCTGCTGGCGCACCGCGACGCTTCGAGCAAGGGAGCCGGCACCTTCGCCGCCCGGAGCGACGATCGCGATTCAGCCCATCACCACGCCGACCACGGCGCGGTCGGATTGACCTGGGCCGGACCGATGGCCTGCGGCGACTTCGGCGGCGAGGTGGTCGACGACATCACCGAGCCGTGCTTCGTGGAGGCGATGAGCGGCGAGCTCGAAGCGGTGGGCTTCCGCACCGAAGCCGGCTTCGACGGACTCGACGCCCGCGGCACGCTGTGGGGTGGCAACCTGTGCATGGTCACTTCGCTGCTCGGCACCGCGCACTGGCCGAAGCCGCTCACCACCCGGGGCGGCATCCTGTTCCTCGAGGACGTCAACGAGCACCCGTATCGCATCGAGCGCAGCCTGCTGCAGCTGCAGCAGGCGGGCGTGCTCGATGCGCAGAAGGCGGTGCTGCTCGGCGACTTCAGCGGTTACCGCCGATCACCGCTCGATCGCGGCTACCAGTTGAAGACCGCCATCGCCTACCTGCGCAGCGTCACGAAGACCCCCATCCTGACGGGCCTGCCTTTCGGCCACGTGCCGACCAAGGTGACGCTGCCTGTGGGTGCGAAGGTTCGGCTGCTGGTGCAGGGGCGCGACGTGCTCGTCGGCTGGTGATGGGGCGGGTCGCCTGGGCGATCCTGGTCGCGGTCGCGACCCTGCTCGCCGGCTGCAACAACAACCCGCTGCCCGATGGCGCCGGCGCGTCCAACACGCTGTTCACCGCGGTGTCGGGCAGCTCGCCGCGCCACCTCGACCCGACGGCCTCCTACTGGAGCAACGAGACGCCCTACACCTACCAGATCTACGAGCCGCCCTATGGATATCACTACCTGAAGCGGCCGTTCGTGCTGCAAGGCAAGACCGCCGTCGAGGTGGCCCAGCCGACGTACCTCGACCACGCGGGGCACAAGCTGCCTGCCGATGCCCCGGCGGCCGACATCGCCGAGAGCGTCTATGAGGTGCGTATCAAGCCGGGCATCCTGTTCCAGCCACATCCGGCGTTCGCGACCGATGCACAGGGTCGCCACCGGTATCACAGCGAGATTGCGCTGAAGGCGGGCGAGATCGGCGACCGCCGCTCGCCCTGGGAGTTCAGGCACCAGGGCACCCGCGAACTGGTCGCCGAGGACTACGTCTACGCGATCAAGCGCCACGCGACCACGCGCATCACGACGCCGATCTTCGGCATCTTCTCGGAGTACGTGCTGGGGCTGAAGGAGTACGGCGAACTGATCAAGGCGGAGGACGCGAAGCTGCGTGCCGGCCTCGACCCGGCGGCGCTCGACAAGCCGTTCCTCGATTTCCGCCAATGGCCGCTGATCGGCGCCACCGCACCCGGGAAGCACCTGCTGCGCATCCGCATCAAGGGCAAGTACCCGCAATGGAACTACTGGATGGCGCTGACGTTCATGTCGCCGGTGCCGTGGGAGGCCGACGCGTTCTATGCGCAGCCGGGCATGGCGGCCAACGGGCTGTCGCTCGACCACTGGCCGGTCGGCACCGGGCCCTACATGATGGCCGAGTCGGTGCAGGACACCCGGCATGTGATGAAGCGCAACCCGAACTACCGGGGCGAGCCCTATCCCTGCGAGGGCGTCGAGGCCGACCGGACGAACGGGCTGCTTGCCGATTGCGGCCGTAAGACGCCGTTCATCGACACGCTGGTGTCGGTGATCGAGAAGGAGGGCGTGCCGCTGCGCGCCAAGTTCCGCCAGGGCTATTACGACATCCCGCGCATCGAACGCACCGACGACGGGCTGGACTTCCTGGTCGAGATGGACGACTCGGAGGACGTTCGCCGCGATTACACCGAGCGGGGTTTCCGTCTGCCGAAGTTCGCCGACGTGACGTCTTGGTACCTCGGATTCAACATGCTCGACCCCGTGATCGGGCAGGGCGACACGCCCGAGCGACAGGCGAAAAACCGCAGGTTGCGGCAGGCGATATCGATCGCGATCGACTGGGAGGAGTACAGCCGCATCTTCCCGAAGAGCGCTGGCGAGACCGCGATGGGACCGCTCCCCGATGGCGTGTTCGGATCGCGCCACGGCCAGCCGCAAGGCGTGAACGCGGTGACGCACCGTGTCGTCGATGGCAAGCTGGTTCGCCGCCCGATAGCCGATGCCCGGCAACTGCTGGCAGAGGCGGGCTACCCCGATGGGCGCGACGCGGTCACCGGCCGTCCGCTGGTGCTCAACTACGACTACTACAGCCAGCCCACGCCCGAGGTGAAGTCGCAGCTCGACTGGATGGTCAAGCAGTTCGCCAAGATCGATGTGCAGCTCGAGATCCGCGCGACCGACAACAACCAGTTCCAGGACAAGGTGCGCCAGGGCAAGCACCAGATCTTCTGGTCGGGCTGGCTGGCGGACTACCCCGATGCCGAGAATTTCCTGTTCCTGCTGTACGGGCCGAACGCCAAGTCGAAGTCCGATGGCGAGAACACGGCGAACTACGCGAACCCGGAATACGACCGCCTGTTCGCGCAGCTCAAGGGCGTCGATGACGGGCCCGAGAAGCAGGCGCTGATCGACCGCATGACCGCCATCGTCCAGCAGGATGCCCCCTGGTCGTTCGGCTACTTTCCGTATTCGTCCGGGGCCTTCCAGTCCTGGGTGCACAACGCGAAGCCCGCCGTGCTGGTGCGCGACATGGCTCGCTACTACCGCATTGACGCGGCCGAGCGGGTGCGCCGCCAGGCCGATTGGAACCGGCCGGTGTGGTGGCCGATGCTGATAGGCGTTGCAGCCCTTGTCGCGGTCGTGGTGCTGGCCGTGCGCAGCTTCCGGCGGCGGGAACGGCTCGATGCCCGGGGAGCGGTGCTGTGATGACGCGAGGCCTGCCGTGCTGAGCACCATCGTCCGCCGAATCGCCTATGGCGTGCTGATACTCATCGGCGTCAACCTGGCGACCTTCTTCCTGTTCTTCACCGTCAACACGCCGGACGACATGGCGCGGCTGAATATCGGCGGCAAGCGCGTCACGCAGGAGCAGATCGTCAAGTGGAAGGTCGAGCGCGGCTACGACAAGCCGCTGTACCTGAACCCGGCGCGCGAAGGCGCGGCGCGCTACACCGACACGATCTTCTGGGAGCGCTCGGTGTCGCTGTTCACGCTCCGGTTCGGGCGGGCCGATGCGGAAAGCGCCGGCGACATCGGCCACCAGGTTGCCACGCGCATGGTGGTCAGCCTGCAGCTCGCGCTGCCGCTGTTCATCCTGCAGGTGATCGCGAGCACCGCGTTCGCGCTGCTGCTGGTGATGTTCAGGCAGACACGCTTCGATGCCTGGGGCGTCGTGCTGTGCGTGCTGATGCTGTCGATCTCCAGCCTGTTCTACATCATCGTCGGGCAGTTCCTGTTCTCGCGCGTGCTGCGGCTGGCACCGATCTCGGGCTACGCGCCGGGTCTCGATGCCGTCAAGTTCCTGGTGCTGCCGATCGCGCTGTCGCTGCTAGCCCGGCTGGGCGGCGAGGCCCGGCTGTATCGCGCGATGTTCCTCGAGGAAACCGGCAAGGACTACGTGCGCACCGCGCGAGCGAAGGGACTCGGCGAGCCGCGCGTTCTTTACGCGCATGTGCTGCGCAACGCGCTGATCCCGATCGTCACCAGCGCGGGCAGCTACCTGCCTTATGTCTTCCTGGGCAGCCTGGTGTTCGAGAGCTTCTTCGGGCTGCCGGGTCTGGGCGCATACGTCATCGACGCGATCAGCAACCAGGACTTCGCCGTCGTGCGCACGATGGTGTTCCTCGGCTCGCTGCTCTACGTGCTGAGCTACATCGTGATCGACATCGCCTACACCTGGATCGACCCCCGGGTGCGATTGACATGATGGTGTCCACACGCTCATGGCACTCGCTGCCCCCGATGGGGAGCGTCAGTGTCTTCGGGCGGCCGGTTGGCCTGAGGATGGAAATCAATTCTTCAACTCCTTGCCTGCTTGATGCGGAGCGCGATCACGCCGACGGTGTGCACTGCTCCGCGAATGTCCCCCGGCGTCGGCCTGAAGGCCGGGCCTCCTCCTTTATTTCGCTGCGCAGCGCACACCGCCGGCGTGATCCGCCAGCACCGTGGCTGATCCACAGATACAAGACACAAGACGCCGTCACCCGTGCCGGGGACGCTGGGTATCTCCCGCAGCGAAATAAAGGAGGAGGCGAAGCCGGGGGACATTCGCGGAGGGAGGTACCCAGCGGCTCAGGCACGCGCGCAAACTTCGCACGCCCATCTCAAGGGTCGTGGGTCGCCCGAAGTGCGGTGGACACACTGACATGAGCACCATGCTGCCGAAGTTCGTTCTGCTGTGGACCGACGCGGTGATGTGGGCGCTGGTTGTCGCGCTGCTCGTCTACGCGCGGGTCGTCTGGCGCAGCCCGAACCTGCGCGCAAGCTGGACGCTGGTGTTCCGCGACGCCGCGGCCTTCG
>JAGNWJ010000016.1:22075-27746 GCA_017986065.1 Rhizobacter sp.
CTGCTGTGGACCGACGCGGTGATGTGGGCGCTGGTTGTCGCGCTGCTCGTCTACGCGCGGGTCGTCTGGCGCAGCCCGAACCTGCGCGCAAGCTGGACGCTGGTGTTCCGCGACGCCGCGGCCTTCGCGTCGGCGATCGTGCTCGGCCTGTGCCTGGTGCTGACGCTGCTGGACAGCATTCACTTCCGGCGCGCCTTGCCGGCAGCGAGCACAGGCTCGCCGGCTGCGGCGAAGGCCTACGACACGCGAACGCAGTCGGCCCTCGACTCGCTGCTGTCAGGCCAGATCGAGTCGCGCGAGGCCACCTACTCCCGACCGCTCGCCTACCAGAGCTTCACGCTCGAATCGCTGACCGTCGACGGGGAGGTGCGCCGCTTGCCGCCGCGCCTGCTGCACGGGGGCGCCCATTTGCGTGACCCTCAGCGTCAGTGGGCGGGCGACATCGGCGCTCGCATCGCGGCCGGACTGGCGATCGGTGCCGGTGCGGCGCTGCTGCTGGGCGCGTGGATCGTGCTCGGAGTCGCTCGCCGAAACGGCTGGCCCTGGGGCGAGGCGCTCGGCCGCGTGCTTCGAGACGAGACCGACATCCGCTGGCGCGCCGCGCTGATGATGCTGACGATCCTGTGCCTGCTCGTCGGGCCTGCCGCGCTGCTGATGAGCGACTACCACCTGCTGGGCACCGACCGCACCGGCAACGATGTGCTCTACCAGGCCCTGAAAAGCATACGCACCGCGTTCGTCATCGGCACGCTGGCCACCGTCGCCACGCTGCCTCTGGCCGTCGGTCTGGGCCTGATGGCCGGCTACTTCAAGGGCTGGGTCGACGAGGCGATCCAGTACCTTTACACCGTGCTCTCGTCGGTGCCCAACGTGCTGCTGATCGCCGCCTGCGTGCTGATGGTGCAGGTCTTTCTCGACCAGCACCCCGAGATGTTCGAGACCGGTGCCGAGCGGGCCGACCTGAAGCTGTTCCTGCTGTGCGCGATCCTCGGGGTGACCGGATGGGCGGGTCTGTGCCGGCTGCTGCGTGCCGAGGCACTGAAGCTGCGTGAACTCGAATACGTTCAGGCTGCCACGGCGTTCGGTGTCGGCCCCTGGCGGATCATGGTGCGGCACCTGCTGCCCAACGTGATGCACCTGGTCCTGATCACGACAGTGCTCGATTTCTCGGGGCTCATCCTCTACGAAGCCGTGCTGTCCTACGTCGGAGTCGGCGTCGACCCGTCGATGAACAGCTTCGGCGGGATGATCAACCTGGCTCGCAGCGAGATGAGCCGCGACCCGCTGGTGTGGTGGTCGTTCGCCGCCGCGTTCGGCTTCATGGTGACGGTGGTGCTGGCGGCCAATTTCTTCGCCGACGGCGTGCGCGACGCATTCGATCCGCGGGCTCGGGTGTATCGCGCCAGGCGTGCCCCGGCGACCGGCAAGGCGGGCTGACACGCGATGCTGAACATCACCGACCTTCAGGTGGCGATCGATGTCGACGCGGGCATGATCCGGGCGATCGACGGCCTGTCGCTGTGCATCGAGCGCGGCGAGACCTTTGCGCTGGTTGGTGAGTCGGGATGCGGCAAGAGCGTCACCGCGCTGGCACTGATGCGCCTGCTGCCCGACAACGCACGCGTCACCGAAGGGCGGGTCGAGATCGACGGCCAGGAAGCGCTGTCGCTGCCCGAGTCGGCCATGCGCCGGCTGCGCGGCGGCAAGGTGGGCATGATCTTCCAGGAACCGGCGACCAGCCTGAATCCCGTGATGCGCATCGGCGACCAGATCGTCGAGGCGATCGAGACCCACACCGCGTTGCGCGGTGCGGTGGCACGCGCGAAGGCCATCGAGTGGCTGGGCCGCGTCGGCATCCCCGAGCCCGAGCGGCGCATCGACGACTACCCGTTCCGCATGAGCGGTGGCCAGAAGCAGCGCGTGATGATCGCGATCGCGCTGGCCGCCGAACCGTCGTTCCTGGTCGCCGACGAGCCGACCACCGCGCTCGACGTCGCGATCCAGGCCCAGATCCTTGCGTTGCTGAAGCAGTTGCAGCGGGAGCAGGGCATGGGGATGCTGCTGATCACGCACGACCTCGCCGTGGTGTCGGGCATGGCCCAGCGGGTGGCGCTGATGTACGCGGGGCAGATCGTCGAGGTGGCCGCCGCGGCGGAATTCTTCGGCGATCCCAAGCATCCGTATGCGCGCCTGCTGTTGCAGTCGCTGCCCGGTGCCCATAAGCGCGGCGAGGTGCTCGCGGCGATCACCGGCACGGTGCCTGCACTGTCGCAGCCATTCACCGGCTGCCGATTCGCGCCCCGCTGCGATCGGGTGTTCGATCGTTGTCGTGCCGAGGTGCCCGTGCTGCTGCGGCCGGCCGGTGCCTTGCCGTCGCTGGCCCCGCCCGCTGCGCTGCCTCCGCGCGAAGTGCGCTGCTGGCTGCATGTCGTGCCCGGCCCGGCCGATGGCGCAGCGGTTGGTGGTCCGACGAGCCGGTCCGCTGCGGTGGCGACGCCGGTCGTCGCAGCGTCTGCCCCCGGATGGTTGCTCGACGTGCAGGATCTGTCGGTCCGGTTCCCGGTCCGCACCGGTATCTTGCAGCGTGTCAGCTCGCATGCGGTGGCGGTGTCGAACGTGTCGCTGCAGGTCCGGCGCGGCGAGACCTTCGCGCTGGTCGGCGAGTCGGGTTGTGGCAAGACCACGCTGGGCAAGGCGATCGTGCAACTGCTGCGCGGGCAGGCGGTGATCGAGGGCAGGGCGCTGCTCGACGGGCAGGACCTGTTCGGACTGCACGGCGATGCATTGCGACAGGCACGCCGTTCGGTGCAGATGATCTTCCAGGACCCCTATGCCTCCCTGAACCCCCGGATGCGTGTGCTCGACGTGCTGGAGGAAGGCTTGCTCAGCCTGCGTCCGGAACTCGACGCGTCGGCGCGTCGGCAACTGCTCGAGACCCTGGTCGATCGGGTCGGTCTGCGGCGCGAGGCCTTGCAGCGCTATCCGCACGAGTTCTCCGGCGGCCAGCGCCAGCGCATCGCGATCGCGCGCGCGCTGGCGGTCGAACCCCGACTGATCGTCTGCGACGAGCCGACCTCCGCGCTCGACGTGTCGGTGCAGGCGCAGATCCTCAACCTGCTGCTCGAATTGCAGCGCGAACTCGGGCTGTCCTATCTCTTCATCACTCACCACCTGGGCGTGGTCGAGTACATCGCCGACCACGTGGCGGTGATGTACCGGGGGCGCATCGAGGAGTCGGGGCCTGCCGCCTCGTTGCTGGCGGCTCCGCGCGAGGAATACACCCGCCGCCTGCTGGCCGCGGTGCCCCGCCTGGTCAGGGCATGACGCCTCGGAGCCTGAGTCGCGCCTGGCAGACCTCCGTTCGGCACGGTCGCGGAATCGGCGAAACTCGATGCCGCGAACAGGAGACAAGATGAGGACCGACCTCCAGACCAGGCGCCGCAGAGCCTGGCCAGCCACACTGGCGTTGTCATGCTTGTGTGTGCTTGAACCGGTGATGGGACAGCAGGCGCTCGATCGTGTCGAGATCACGGGATCGTCGATACGCCGCATCGATGCCGAGTCGGCGCTGCCTGTCCAGGTGATCAAGCGCGAGACGATCGAACGCAGCGGCTACACGTCGACCGTCGATCTCTTCAGGAACCTGCCGGCGGTCATGGGCTCGACGGTCGAATCCGCCACCGTGGGCGGTGAAACCTACGGGTTCGCTGGTGTGTCGATCCACAACCTGGGCGAGAACCGCACGCTGGTGCTGCTGAACGGGAGGAGGCTCGCGTCCTTCGGTGGCCAGACGCTGACGGGCGCGTCGAACGCCATCGACCTGAACAGCATCCCGATCTCGGCGATCGAGCGCATCGAGGTGCTGGCGGACGGTGCCTCGGCACTGTATGGCTCGGATGCGATTGCCGGGGTCGTCAACTTCATCACCCGGCGCGGCGGCACCGACGGTGTCGGCACGGCGGGCGTCTCGTATCCGCGCGGCGGGGCACGCGAGACCAACATCAGCGTGTCGAAGGGCTTCGGAGACCTCGAGACCGATGGCTACAACCTGATGTTCTCGGCCAGTTCCGACCGGCGCACGCAACTGGCCGCGTCCGAGCGCAGGTTCGCACGCACCGGCGAGATCTTCTTCAGGCAGGGCGGTCAGAAGTACCGCTTCCAGGCATCGTCGATCCTCGGCATCCCGGCGAATGTCTTCGATTACGACTTCAATGCCTACAGCCCCTACCTGCAGGCGAACGGCAAGTGCCCGGCCCGGCACTTCGTCTCGGGTAGCGCCTGTGCCTACGACTTCAGCAGCGACCTCGAGATCTACCCCGACCGCGAACGGCAGAGCCTGGTCGCTTCCTTCGACCGCGCGCTGGCCGGCGACCACCGCCTGTTCGGCGACGTCGTGTTCGCGCGCAGCCGCTCGCGGGGCACCGTTTCGTACAACCCGAGCCTGCTGACCATCTCGCCGGACTCGCCTTACTTCGATCAGGCCGTGGCGGCTGGCGGCTACAACAACACCGATCCCTCCCAGGGCGATCTCGGCGTGCTGGCCGGCTACCGGTTCACCGACCTGGGGCGCCGGGTCACGGACGACCGCTCCGAGGCCTTCCACGCGGTGGTGGGTGTCGCGGGGACGCTGGGCACCTGGGACTACAACGTCGCCTACACGCACTCGCAGAGCACGGTGCGCGGCAGCCTGGACGATGGCTATGGCTACAACAGCCGGGTTTTGCAAGCGTTGAACACGGTGGTCAACCCGTTCGCGTTGCCGGGGCAGCAGAGCGCCGAGGCGCGGCAGGCGATCGCCGACGCGAAGTACACCGGCTACTGGAACGGCGGCCGCTCGACGCTCGACGGACTGGAAGCGCGGGGCAGCACCGAACTCCTTGTGCTGCCCGCGGGTGCGATGCAGCTGGGTGCCGGCGTCAGTGCGTTCCACGAGCGCATCAGCACGCGGCCCAGTGCGCTGGCGCAGGCCGAGGGCGGCGAAGTGCGCTTCGGCGACGATGCGGCCGAGGTGCCCTCGCATGGCTCGCGCAACGTGCTGGGTGCGTTCGCCGAACTGGTGGCGCCGGTGGCCAGGGACGTGGAACTGACCGCATCGGTGCGGCACGACCATTACTCCGACTTCGGCAACACCACCAATGCCAAGCTGTCCGGTCGCTGGCAGCCGCTGCCCGGCCTGCTGATCCGCGGCTCGGTCGGCATGGGCTACAAGGCCCCGTCGATCCTGCAGGTGAAGGCATCGCGCCAGAAGTACGGACTCAGCGGCGGCGGCCTGGACTGCGGTCTGCCCGACGCCCATGGCGTGACGCTCAACGACATCGCAGCGTCGCTGGGGTCGGACGTGAGCTGCGTCGATGGGGTGCAGGCCGACGTGATCGCGCAGGGCAATCACGACCTGAAGCCCGAGCGGTCGAGGCAGGCCTCGCTGGGCTTCCGCATCGAGCCGGTGTCGACGCTGTCGTTCGGTGCCGATTTCTGGACGGTGGGCATCAAGGACACGATCGGCCAGCTCAGCGAGGGAGCGATCTTCAGCGACTACTCGCTCTACCGCGACAGCTTCACCAGCTCGGTCAGTGCGGCCACCGGACGCAAGCAGCTGGCGCTGTTCGCGCCCAACCTGAACCAGGGCAAGAGCTACACCTCGGGCATCGATTTCGACCTGGTCGGCCGCATG
>JAGNWJ010000016.1:27846-40362 GCA_017986065.1 Rhizobacter sp.
TCCTATCGGTTCTGATCTTTCATGGATTTCTCGAAGCGGCAAGACGATCCTCGCCGCCATCTGCTGGGTCTGTCCGTCGTCGTGGCGCTGCACGTGCTGATCGTCTACGCGCTGGTGAATGGCCTGGCGAGGAAGGTGGTCGACGTGGTGCGCGCGCCGATCGAGACCCGGCTGATCGAGGAGATCATCAAGCCGCCGCCTCCTCCGCCCGAGCCACCGCCACCGCCGCCACCCGAGCGCGTCGTGCCACCTCCGCCGAAAGTGGCCCCGCCGCCGCCGCCGTTCGTTCCGCCTCCCGAGGTCACCGTGACCGCACCGCCGCCCGTGGCGCCGACGATCACCGCGGTCACGCCGACTCCGCCCCCGGCGCCGGTCGAGATCACGCCGACGCCGCCGGTGGTCGAGCCGGAACCTGCGCCACCTGCCAAGCCAGCGCAGCCTGTCGCCGCCGGCATCGTGTGCACCCGCATGCCTGCGCCAGTTGCACCCAGCGTCGCCTACGAGGTCAAGGGCAGCCTGTTCGTGATCGGCACGCTCAGGAACGGGCGCGTCGTTCAGGTGGACGTCGAGCGCAACACGCTCAAGGGCGTGAACGACCGACGCACGCAGCGGGCGTTCGTCAGCGCCGTCGAGACGGCCATGAAGGACGGCTACGTGTGCGCTGGCGACGGCGTGCAGATCCGCCAGGAATTCTTCTTCGACATCCGTTGACGGCCGCCGCCGTTGCCTCATTCTTGAACCGCTTCCAGCACTGATTTTCCGGAGATCCCCATGACGATGTTCAACACTCTTGTGCGCCGGCTCGAACGAGCGTCAGGGTCGCGGTGCCTGACGTGGTTGTTCGCATGCGTGCTGCTGGCTGCGCCGGTCTGCCTGTGGCAGCCGGCATGGGCGCAGGACGTGGCAGCTTCTGCCGCGGCGGCGCAGGCTGCTGCGCCCGGTCTGGCGTCGGCGGTGGTCGAGCAGCAGGTGGTCGACAACCCCTACGGATTGGGTGCGCTGTGGGCCCAGGGCGACTTCGTCTCGAAGGGCACGCTCGTCATCCTGGTGCTGATGAGCATGGCCAGCTGGTACATCCTGGTGACCAAGCTGTATGCGAGCTTCCAGATCGCGGCCGATGCCCGTCTGGCGCGCAACGAATTCTTCAAGGCGTCCAGCCTGCAGTCCGGCGCGCAGCTGCTGAAGGACGGCAGCCCGTTCCGCTACATCGCCCAGAACGGCATCGACGCGGATGAGCGCCACGAAGGCTCGCTGACCGCGAACATCGACCGCAACACCTGGGTCACGATGAGCGTGCAGCGCAGCATCGACGAGGTGCAGTCGCGGCTGCAGGACGGTCTGGCGGTGCTGGCCACCGTGGGTTCGACCGCACCGTTCATCGGCCTGTTCGGCACCGTCTGGGGCATCTATCACGCGCTCACCGCCATCGGGATCGCGGGGCAGGCCAGCATCGACAAGGTGGCCGGCCCGGTCGGCGAGGCGCTGATCATGACGGCGATCGGCCTGGCCGTCGCGGTGCCGGCGGTGCTCGGCTACAACTGGCTGGTGCGGCGCAACAAGATCACGATGGATGCCGTGCGCGGCTTCGGGGCCGACCTGCATGGCATCCTGATGGGCGCCAAGGGCGTCCGCTGACACGCTCCGGGCCACGCGCCATGTCCTTGCATCTCCGCCCGGCCAGTGACGACGACGAGGTCGTCGCCAGCATCAACACCACGCCGCTGGTGGACGTGATGCTGGTGCTGCTGATCATCTTCCTGATCACCATCCCCGTCGTCACGCAGACGGTGCCGATGTCGTTGCCCAAGGAGGTCAACCGGGCGCGGCAGACCAAGCCGGAGAACATCGAGATCTCGGTCGATCGTGCCGGCGCCGTCTACTGGAACGCCCAGCCGGTGGCCGATCACGCCGCGCTGGTCGCGCGGCTCAAGGACATCGGCGTGAAGAACCCGCAGCCCGAAGTCCACATCCGCGGCGACGAGAAATCACGCTATGCCGCCGTGGGTCGCGTGCTGTATGCCTGCCAGCGCGCCGGCATCCTGAAGATCAGCTTCGTCACCGAGCCGCCGCCCAAGGGCTGAGCCCGCGCAGAAAGAACCTTCCATGGCGATGAACATCGGCTCCGGCCGCAGCGACGAACCCGAAGTGATGATGGACATCAACACCACGCCGCTGATCGACGTGATGCTGGTGCTGATCATCATGCTGATCATCACGATCCCGGTGCAGCTGCACTCGGTCAACCTGAACATGCCGCACGGCAATCCGCCGCCACCCGTCCGGCCGCCTGTGGTCGTCACCATCGACATCGATGTCGGCGGTTCGGTGCTGTGGAACGGCGAGCCACTGGTCGACCGCCAGGCGCTGGAGGCGCGGCTGAAGCTCGCCGCCGCCCAGCCCGATCAGCCCGAAGTCCACCTGCGCCCCAACAAGGCGGTCGACTACGGCGTGGTGGCGATGGTGCTGGCCAGCGCACAGCGCCTGGGCGTGACCAAGCTGGGCATGGTCGGCAACGAGCAGTTCGCGCCCTGAAAAAGCCGATGCCCGCCGATCGCACGAGGCGACCGACGGGCATCGGTGGTGGATCAGGGAGTGGTCAGGCCCGGGTCAGGACAGCGCCTGCAGGGCGCGCGCCATGATCTCGTCGACGCTGCCGGTGCCGCTGATCTTGCGGTACTTCGGTGCCACCGGATCGCCCGAGGCCGACCAGTCGGAGTAGTAGGACACCAGCGGGCGAGTCTGCTTCTGGTAGACATCGAGACGCTTCTTGACCGTTTCTTCCTTGTCGTCGTCGCGCTGGATCAGCGGCTCGCCGGTGACGTCGTCGATGCCCTCGACCTTGGGCGGGTTGAACTTGACGTGGTACGTGCGGCCCGAGGCCAGATGGGCCCGGCGGCCGCTCATGCGTTCGACGATGGCCTCGTCGGGCACATCGATCTCGAGCACGATGTCGAGGTTGACGCCAGCCGCCTTCATCGCATCGGCCTGCACGATGGTGCGCGGGAAGCCGTCGAACAGGAAGCCGTTGGCGCAATCGGGCTGGGCCAGGCGCTCCTTGACGAGGCCGATGATGATGTCGTCACCGACCAGGCCGCCCGAATCCATGACCTTCTTGGCGGCAATGCCCAGGGGGGTGCCCGCCTTGACGGCAGCGCGCAGCATGTCGCCGGTCGAGATCTGGGGGATGCCGAACTTCTTGCAGATGAAGGTGGCCTGCGTTCCCTTGCCCGCACCGGGCGCGCCCAACAAAATCAGTCTCATGGGTGTCCTTGTTATCTGGTCGATTGAATCGCGATGCTCCGACATGCATTCGGGCCGGACCGGGTAGTCTAAAACCGAACCGGACGTTTCGCCCCTGCGGGTTTCACGCCATCAGTTCACGCACCCGTTGCAGGTCTTCGGGTGTATCGACTCCGATTCCGGCAGGCTGCTCGCTCACGTGCACCGCGATGCGCTCGCCGTGCCACAGAACGCGCAACTGCTCGAGCGACTCGACCGTCTCCAGCGGGCTCACGGGCAGGCTCGGGAAGCGCCTCAGGAATGCCGCCCTGTAGGCATAGATGCCGATGTGCCGCAGCGGCGCGAGCGGGCCGATGGCGGGTGCGCCCGCGGTGCTGCCGTCGCGCCACCACGGAATCGGCGCGCGCGAGAAATAGAGCGCGCGGCCGGCCCGGTCGCAGACCACCTTGACGATGTTCGGGTTCGCCAGCTCACCGGATTGCGTCAGCGCGTGTGCGGCCGTGCTCATGACGCAGTCCGGCGCTGCCGTCAGCGCGGCGGCACAGGACTCGATCAGGGCCGGATCGATCAGGGGTTCGTCGCCCTGCACGTTCACCACCACCGCATCGCCATCGAGCCCCAGCAGGATGCAGGCCTCGGCCAGCCGGTCGCTGCCGTTGACATGGTCGCTGCGCGTCAGGATCGCGGTGACGCCGTGGGCCTCGCAGGCGGTGACGATCTCGGCGTCGTCGGCTGCCACGACGACCCGTGCCGCTGACGACAGCGCGGCCTGCCGTGCGACGCGCACCACCATCGGCAAGCCGGCTATGTCGGCGAGCGGCTTGCGCGGCAATCGCGTCGAGGCCAGTCGCGCCGGGATCAGCACCGAAAAGCTCATTGCGGGGAGGCGGATCCGGTGGCGGGTGGCATCGGGAAGATCGGTGCAGGCGGCGGTTCGTTGCCGATGGTGCGGGCTTCGCTTTCCAGCATCACCGGGATGCCATCGCGCACCGGGTAGGCCAGCTTGTCGGCATGGCAGACCAGTTCCTGGCGCTCCTGATGCGGCGGGCGCCAGTGCTCCAGCGGGCCCTTGCAGATCGGGCACACCAGCAGGTCGAGCAGTCGGGTCTCCATCGGGTGTCCTTGGGTCGTTTGAGGTCAGTGCAGCAGCGCCATCAGTGCCGTGTCGAAGGACGCATCGCCGCAGAAGTCTAGCGGCGCGACCCAGACGCGTGTGGAGGCGGGCCCGGCGGCGAACTGCTCGGGCCGCAACTTGACGGCGTCCTTCTCGGTGACGACGACATGCGGCGCATCCGAGGGCCAGGGCAGGGTGGCGTAGGCATGGTGATCGGGCAGCGGCAGCGGCGTGATGTCCAGTCCCGCCGCTCGCAGCATGCCGAAGAAGCGCTCAGGTTGAGAAACGCCCGCAGCCGCGATCACCGGCTTGCCCTCGGCGATGAGTGCCGTCAGGGCCGCCATCGTTGCCGGCCGGCCGGCCCACCAGTCGGCCAGACCGATCAGTCCCGAGACCCGCCGCGTCGCCAGATGTCCCGGCCAGGGCGTCGTGGGCTGCGGCGCGTTGTAGAGGATCACGGTCTGCGGAGGTGCCTGCTTCGCCAGCGGCTCGCGCAGAGGGCCGGCCGGGAGCATCCAGCCGTTGCCAGCACCGCGTTCGTCGAACACGACGACCTGTGCCGCACGCGGCAGCCGCAGGTGCTGCAGCCCGTCGTCGCTGACCAGCACATCGACGCCAGGATGCGAGCGCAGCAGGGCCGAGGCCACCGCCACGCGATCGGCGCCGACGAACACCGGTACTTTCAGTCGAAGTCGCAGCAGCAGCGGCTCGTCCCCGACCCGGGCCGCCGGCGAGTCGGGCTGCACTTCCAGCACCGGCGGTGCATCAGCCTGCCGGCCGTAGCCACGCGAGATGACCCCCGGGGAGCGGCCCGCCGCCTGCAGGCAACGCACGACCGCGATCACGGTGGGTGTCTTGCCGGCGCCGCCGGCGATCAGGTTGCCGACCACGACCACCGGAACGGGCAGCGAAACCGGCTTGCGCAGTCCCAGCATGTAAAGGGATTTCCTCAGGCCCACCAGCAGGCGCAGGATCATCGACAGCGGCCAGAGCGCCAGGGCCAGCGCACCCCGACGCAGCCACGCCCTTTGCAGCGCGGCTTCGAGGCCGGACGAACGCACCGTCAGCGGCCGCCTTCGGCCGGATTGCGCTGCGCGGCGAAGGTCAGCCGGGGAAGCCCGGCGCGGCGGGCCGCATCCATCACGTTGACCACCGACTGGTACGCCGCCGTCGCGTCGGCCGACACGATGACCGGCACGTCGCCCGGCCCGCCGGCCGCCTTGCCAAGCTCGGCCGTCAGCAACTCGACGCTGCGGCCATCGACCGGCTGGCCATTGACGACGTAGCGGCCGTCGGCAGACACGCCCACGATGACCTCACGCGGGTTGTCGCGCGGCTTGTCGGCATCGGCAGACGGCAGGTTCACCTGCAGTTCGGTGAACTTCGAGTAGGTGGTCGACAGCATCAGGAAGATCAGGACCACCAGCAGCACGTCGATGAACGGGATCAGGTTGATCTCCGGATCCTCCGGGCGCGCCTTGCGGAAGTTCATCGCCATCGCCCGATGGCTCCTAGGCTGCCGTGCGAGGCACGGAGAACCGCATCAGGTGCGGGGTCAGGCGATCACAGGCCTGCTCCAGCTCCAGCGTGTAGGCATCGACCAGGCCGCGGAAGTGGCGGTAGGCGATCAGCGACGGAATGGCCACCATCAGGCCGAAAGCGGTGTTGTAGAGCGCGACCGATATGCCGTGGGCGAGGGCCGCCGGATTGCTGCCACCGGTCGGCGCCTGCGAGCCGAAGATCTCGATCATGCCGATGACGGTGCCCAGCAGACCCAGCAGGGGCGCGGCCGATGCGATCGTGCCCAGCGGGCTGAGGTAGCGCTCGAGACGGTGGACGGCGGCGCGGCCGGCGGATTCGAAGACCTCGCGCAAGGCCGGCTCGGTGATGCGCGGCTCGGCAATCACCGCTCGCACACCGCAAGCCAGCACGGTGCCGAGCACCGAGTTTTCAGCCAGCTTGTTGACGACGTCGGCCGACGGCAGGCTCGCGCGCGTCACCGACACCACCTCTTCCAGCAGGCGTGGCGGCGCGACCTTCGTCTGCCGCAGGCTGGAAAGCCGTTCGATGACCAGGGTCAGCGCGACAACCGAACAGAAAATCAAGGGCCAGATCGGCCATCCAGCGGCTTGTATGATCGATAACACGTCGGTACTTTCCGCTCTGTGGCGTGGAAAAACAGGGCTCGCTAGCGGGGCGATTATGGCCTGCAGCGGCGCCTGTCATGGCGCTGTTAGGTGACATCGAGTGTCCCGGGTCAGCAACGGGGTGGCCCGAGGATTCGCGGTTGCTTCGAGGTTCATGTCCACGCCGTACCCTGTCCACCGAATGTGTGGATAACTTTGTGGGTATCTCGTGTCCGAAATCGAAAACCCCGCGATTTCACGGCCTCCCGAACGATTTGCCTCCGTTTTGCGCAGTAATAACTCCATGCAAATCAACATCTTGAGAGATTGTGTAAGTCCCATGACAGTTGCCGCGGGCCCCTGTGCCTTGACGGGCGCGGTTGTGGACTTCTCGACCCGCATGGATATTGGGTTTGCGCGTGGTTGATGCGCCGGACGCCGGTTTTCAGCGCGTGGTGTGGGGCGTCGCCAGTCTGGTCCACGCCATCGGAGACACGCTGGCCGCTCGCTTCGGCGCCTGCACGGTGCGCGGCGAGCTGTCGGGCTACACGCGGGCTTCGAGCGGGCACTGCTACTTCAGCCTGAAGGATGCCAACGGTGATTCGGCCTCGATCCGCTGCGCCATGTTCAAGCGCGCAGCCAGCCTGCTGCAGTTCCATCCGGCAGACGGTCAGCAGGTGCAGCTGCGGGGCCGGGTGGCCGTCTACGAGCCCCGTGGCGAGCTCCAGTTCATCGTCGAATCCATGCAGCTCAGCGGTGAAGGATCGCTGTACGAGCAGTTCCTGCGTCTCAAGCAGAAGCTCGAACTGGAAGGACTGTTCGCTGCCGAGCGCAAGCGGCCGGTGGTCACCCATCCCCGACGCGTCGGAGTCGTCACATCCCTGGCTGGTGCGGCGCTGCACGACGTGGCCTCGGCGCTGGCTCGCCGTTCCCCGCATGTCGAGCTGATCGTCTATCCGAGCGTTGTCCAGGGCAGCGAGGCGCCTGCCGCGCTGGTGGCCGCGATCGAGGCGGCCGGGCGCCGGCGCGAGGTAGACACGCTGCTGGTGTGTCGCGGAGGCGGCTCGATGGAAGACCTGTGGTCGTTCAACGACGAGCGCGTCGTGCGAGCCGTCGCCAGTTCGCCGATTCCCGTGATCAGCGGTGTCGGGCACGAGACGGACACCACGCTCACCGACTTCGCGGCCGATCTGCGTGCGCCGACGCCGACGGCTGCGGCCGAGCTCTGCGCACCGGCGACTGCGGACAGCCTGGCGCTGTTGTCTGCGAGCGCGCTGGGCATGCGGCGCCGGGTGCACCGCGTCATCGAGACCGAGGCACAGCGGCTCGATGGACTCGCGATGCGGTCGCTGCGCCCCGCCGAGGCGGTTCGCCGTCAGTTGCAGACGCTGGATCTGTGGTCGCATCGGCTGGCGAGCGCCACCCGGCGCGCTGCCGTGGCGGGCCGCCACGATCTGCAGGCGGCGGCCGAGCGCCTCGAGCGCGCGAGTCGCGTGCCGACGCAGCGTGCGCAGCAGACCCTCGCGCGGCTCGAGGCGCGGCTTGGGGGGCTGGATCCTGCGGGCGTGCTGCGGCGCGGCTACGCCTGGCTCAGCGACGGCAGCGGTCGCGCGCTGGTGTCGACGTCGCAGCTCAGCGTCGGCCAGTCGGTGCAGGCCGTGCTTTCGGATGGCGTTGCCGAGGCCCGGGTCACTGCAGTGAACCCGGCGCCGGGCCCAGCCGGTGCGGCCTGACGAGTCCTCTACGAGAGGTCGGATTCGGCCTCGCTGCCTACAATCGAAAGTTGAAAAGAGTTCTCCAATGGGTCACACACCCCAACCGAAAGGATCACGATGGAACACACCCTGCCGGCACTGCCGTACGCAATCGATGCACTGGCTCCTCACCTCAGCAAGGAAACGCTGGAGTACCACCATGGCAAGCACCACAACGCCTATGTGGTGAACCTGAACAACCTGCAGAAGGGCACCGAGTTCGAAAGCCTGGGCCTTGAGGAAATCATCAAGAAGTCCTCCGGTGGCGTCTACAACAACGCTGCGCAGATCTGGAACCACACGTTCTTCTGGCATGGCATGAAGCCGAGCGGTGGCGGCGAGCCCAAGGGTGCCCTGGCGGCCGCAATCAATGCCAAGTTCGGCAGCTACGCGGCGTTCAAGGAAGCGTTCACGAAGAGCGCGGTCGGCAACTTCGGATCCGGCTGGACCTGGCTGGTCAAGAAGGCCGACGGCACGGTGGACATCGTCAACACCGGCGCTGCCGGCACGCCGCTGACCACCGCCGACAAGGCGCTGCTCACCATCGACGTGTGGGAACACGCCTACTACATCGACTATCGCAACATGCGTCCGAAGTGGGTCGAGACCTTCCTGACCTCGCTGGTGAACTGGGATTTCGCGGAATCCAATTTCGCCTGATCCTGCGGCCCTGCATGCAAGAAGCCGGTCGCTGACCGGCTTTTTTGCGTGCCACCACGGGTGCGGGGTGTCAGTTCAGGGACCGAACGGCTTGCCCTTGAGTCGGCTGCCGGCGGTGATCCCGCGCTTGGCGAACCAGCCCTCGTTCATTTCCAGCACGAAGCGCACCGGCCTGGACGAGCAGTGCGGATCCAGTGTCTGCGGCTTCATCCGGTCGACGTTGACGATCGTGCCGTCGTCCGCCACGAAGGCGATATCCAGGGGCAGCAACGTGTTCTTCATCCAGAAGCACTGCTGACCGGCCTGCTCGAAGGCGAACAGCATTCCGTGATTCGGCTGCATCGTCTCGCGATGCATCAACCCTGTGGCGCGCTGCTCTTCGGTCGTCGCCACCTCTGCGGTGATGTTGTGGATGCCGGCGTTCAGCGTCAGCGTGGGCAGGCTCTGCGCAGCACCCTGCGCCCCGGCCGGCGTGAAATGGCAGGCGGCAAGCCAGACGATCAGGCTCCAGCGCAGACGACGGCCCGGGCCTGGTGCGTTGCCGAACCGCGCGGACGCGGGTGTTATCCCGTGGTCGAAGCACGGGCCCGGCGCTCGAACCGCACACGGTGCTGAACTAGAATTAAATTGCGACATCGATATCCTTCCTACGAGATTTTCTGTCCCCAACACGACTGCGGAGCCATCAGTCCATGTACCAACATATCAAAGTGCCGGACAACGGCGAAAAGATCACCGTCAATGCTGACTTTTCACTGAACGTTCCAGATCACCCGATCATTCCGTACATCGAAGGTGACGGCACGGGGTTCGACATCACCCCGGTGATGATCAAGGTGGTCGATGCGGCGGTCGCCAAGGTCTATGCCGGCAAGCGCCAGATCCGCTGGATGGAAATCTACGCCGGCGAGAAGTCGACCCAGATCTACGGCCCCGATGTCTGGCTGCCCGAAGAGACGCTGACGGTGCTGCGCGACTACGTCGTGTCGATCAAGGGCCCGCTGACGACGCCGGTTGGCGGCGGCATCCGCTCGCTGAACGTGGCCCTGCGCCAGGAACTCGACCTCTACGTCTGCCTGCGGCCGATCCAGTACTTCACCGGCGTGCCCTCGCCAGTCAAGGAGCCCGAGAAGACCAACATGGTCATCTTCCGCGAGAACTCGGAAGACATCTACGCCGGCATCGAGTTCGAGGCCGAAAGCGAGAAGGCCAAGCGCCTGATCAAGATCCTGCAGGACGAGTTCGGCGTCAAGAAGATCCGCTTCCCCGAGACCTCGGGCATCGGCATCAAGCCGGTGTCGAGGCAGGGCACCGAGCGTCTGGTGCGCAAGGCGATCCAGTACGCCATCGACAACGACAAGCCGTCGGTGACGATCGTGCACAAGGGCAACATCATGAAGTACACCGAAGGTGGCTTCCGTGACTGGGCCTACAACCTGGCGCAGAAGGAATTCGGCGCGCAACTGATCGACGGCGGCCCATGGTGCAAGTTCAAGAACCCGAACACCGGCAAGGACATCGTCATCAAGGACTCGATCGCTGACGCGTTCCTGCAGCAGATCCTGCTGCGCCCGGCCGAGTATTCGGTCATCGCCACGCTGAACCTCAACGGCGACTACGTGTCCGACGCGCTGGCCGCGCAGGTCGGCGGCATCGGCATCGCCCCGGGCGCGAACCTGAGCGATTCGGTCGCGATGTTCGAGGCCACGCACGGCACCGCACCGAAGTACGCCGGCAAGGACTACGTGAACCCCGGTTCCGAAATCCTCTCGGCCGAGATGATGCTGCGCCACATGGGCTGGATCGAGGCGGCTGACCTGATCATCGCGTCGATGAAGCGCTCCATCCTGTCGAAGAAGGTCACCTACGACTTCGCCCGCCTGATGGATGGCGCGACCCAGGTCTCGTGCTCGGGCTTCGGTCAGGTGATGATCGACCACATGTGACGCGGTCCCGGGGCGTCCCTGGATGTCCCGGATGGTCCCAACAGAAGCCCCAGATCGTTGATTCGACTGGGGTTTTTGTCTTTCTACGTCTCCGACCGTTTCTTGACATCGCATCGAGACGGGGCCACATTTGGAGCCACCGGGCCGGCGGTGGCCCCGTTTAGTGGCCCCACATGCGACACATCAACTACGTCCTGAAGCCCGCGACGATCGACAACGCGAGGCCGAAGGACAAGCGATACGACCTGACCGATGGCGGCGGCCTGGTGCTGGAGGTCATGCCGTCGGGTTCGAAGACCTGGCGATTCAAGTACCACCTCGACGGCAAGCGAGAGAAGGTGACGATCGGCGCGTACCCGGCCTTCACCATCAAGCAAGCGCGTGACCGCCATGAGGAACTGCGCGCGCAGGTCGAGCGCGGCCAGAGCCCGGCCAAGGCCAAGCGGGCTCTATCAGCGGAGCAAAAGGTCGCTGACGCGCGCCGCCTGAGCTTCCGCACCTTCGCCCAGCGCTGGGTCGACGAGACACTGTTCTATCGGTCGGGCGGCTACGTGGCCCAGACCGTGCGCTGGCTCGATGCCTATGTCTACCCGGCCATCGGCGACATGCAGCTCGACGAGGTGCAGCCCGGCGACGTGCTGGCCGTCATCAAGGCGCGCGCCGACACCGCCGTGACGGCCGAGCGCATCCGCGTGATCGTGCAGCAGATCTACAACCATGCGATCCGCAACCTGCTGGTGACGACGAACCCAGCGCAGCCGCTGCGCGGCGCCATCGCACGGGCGCCGGTCGAACATCATCGCCACCTGAGCGAGAAGGAACTGGGGGCCTTCTGGCGCAAGCTGGACGAGCAGGGCGCGCACACCACGACGATCGCGGCGACCAAGCTGTTGTTGCTAACGATGACCCGCAAGAGCGAACTGCTCCGTTCGAAGTGGCCCGAGTTCGACCTCGACGCCGCGCAGTGGGACATCCCGGCCGAGCGCATGAAGATGGGCAAGCCGCATCGCGTGTTCCTGTCGCGCCAGGCCGTCGAAATCCTACGCCAGGTGCACGAGCTGACGGGGCATGGCGAGTACGTCTTCCCGTCGATCTTCCGGGGCAGCGTGCCGATGGGCGACGTGACGCTGAACCACTTCGTCAAGCGCATCGACTTCGGCGTGCCCGACTTCAGCCCGCATGGGACGCGCGGTACGGCGGCGACCCTGCTGCGCGAGCATGGCTTCGGCCGCGATGTCGTCGAACTGCTGCTGGCGCACAGCGAGAAGAACGCCACCGTGGCGGCCTACAGTCACATGGAACTGGCGGCAGATCGGAAGAGGGCACTGCAGTATCTGGCCGATCGAGTCGAGGCCCTGGCCGCGGGCATGAACGTGACCCCGTTGCGCGCTGCCTGAATCTCGCCCTGAGTTGATTGCCAGTCCTCACAGGGCGGGGGTATTTCTGCGGGGTGCGAACTTCCGAAGGGGCCGACGTCGGTTTGCAGCGTGACCAGTCATTCGCCTCTGGCTGAACTACTGTAAGCGTCCGGCGAACCCGTCTTGACGACGGCCATGCTGATCAGCCAGCAGTGATCGTCGGCTGCCAGCGATGCGGCAGCAACTCGTGGACGCGGCTGGCTGGCTGCGTGGGCAACCGCTCGAGCACGTCCTTCAAGTAGGCATGCGGATCGTGCC
>JAGNWJ010000079.1 GCA_017986065.1 Rhizobacter sp.
GGCGGCTTCGAGGTCACCACCACCGCAGGCGTGCGTTTTCGCGCGGGCACCGTCTTCATCGCCGGCGGCGTGGGTTCCTTCGTGCCCCGTCGGATCAAGGTCGACGGAATCGACTGCTTCTTCGGCCGGCAGGTGATCCATTCCGGCGAAGCGGTTCCCTCTGCAGAGGGGCGACGGGTCATCGTGATCGGCGACGACGAGGCTGCCCTTGACACCGCGCTGGCACTGGCCGCCTCGGACATCGATCGTCCGGCCAGCGTCACGCTGATGCACCGCCGCGACGCCTTCACGGCATCACCGGCGACCGTCGATCGGATGCGCGCAGCCTGCGCCGCGGGCCGGATGCAGTTCGTCGCAGCCCAGGCGATCGGCTGCGAGAGCGCTGGCGACACGCTGACGCAACTCGTCGTGGCGCGCGCCGATGGAACCACGCTGTCGTTGCCGGTCGACCTGCTGCTCGTGCTGTGGGGCCTGAGCCCGAAGCTCGGCCCCATCGCCGATTGGGGCATTCAGCTCGATCGCAAGCAGGTGGTGGTCGACACCGAGAAGTTCGAGACCAGCGTCCGACGGATCTTCGCGGTCGGTGACGTCAACACCTACCCGGGCAAGAAGAAGCTCATCGTCTGCGGGTTCCACGAAGCGACGATGGCTGCCTATGGGGCCGCCGCGTACCTGCGACCTGACCGCCCGGTGCAGGTCCAGTACACGACGACCAGCACGCGGCTGCATCGACTGCTGGGCGTGGCACCCGACGCGTGAGTTGGCGCAACGAGGGGCTCCCTTGAACGTCCACGTCGCCGCCCGCGCGCTGTGCGAGTTCACCGACAAGGCCGGCGACCTCGATCTGCGCTTCACGCCCGCGGCCACCGCGCTGGAAGGCATCGCCGGGCACGCCATCGTCTCATCGCGGCGAACGCAGCAGGGTGACGGGTATGAAGCCGAGGTCAGCGTCTGCGGCGAGTTCGACGGCCTGATCGTGCGCGGGCGTGCCGACGGCTACGACCCCCGGCGCCAGCGCGTGGAAGAGGTCAAGACATTCCGCGGCGACCTCGACTCCATGCCGGCCAACCGCCGCGCATTGCACTGGGCGCAGGTGCAGGTCTACGGCGCGCTGCTGTGCGCCGAGCGCGGGCTGGACGAAGTCGAGCTGGCGCTCGTGTACTTCGATGTCGCGACTCAGGACGAGACCGTGCTGACCGAGCGGCACTCCGCGACGTCCTTGCAGCAGTTGTTCGAGGATCGGTGCCGGCGATTTCGCGACTGGGCAGAGCAGGAAGCCGGGCATCGTCGCGAGCGCGATGCAGGCCTGGAGGCGTTGCGCTTCCCGCACGCCGATTTCCGGCCGGGTCAGCGCCCGCTGTCCGAAGCCGTCTACAGGACCGCGGCCGCCGGGCGCTGCCTGATGGCGCAGGCTCCGACCGGCATCGGCAAGACGATCGGAACGCTGTTCCCGCTGCTGAAGGCCTGCCCGGCGCAGAAGATCGACAAGGTGTTCTTCCTGACCGCGAAGACGCCGGGGCGTGCGCTGGCGTTGGACGCGTTGAGCGTCATCCGGGACCGCGACCCGACGTTGCCGCTGCGCGTGATCGAACTGGTGGCTCGCGACAAGTCATGCGAACACACGGACAAGGCCTGCCACGGCGACTCGTGTCCGCTGGCGCGTGGGTTCTACGACCGGCTGCCATCGGCCCGTGCCGATGCGATCACGCGATCGATGCTGGACCAGACCACGCTGCGCGAAGTCGCACTGGCCCACCACGTCTGCCCCTATTACCTGTCGCAGGAACTGGTGCGCTGGAGCGACGTGGTGATCGGCGACTACAACCACTGGTTCGATCTGAGCGCGCTGCTGCACGGCCTGACGCAGGCGCACGAATGGCGGGTCGGCGTGCTGGTCGACGAGGCGCACAACCTGATCGAGCGTGGGCGGCAGATGTATTCGGCGTCGCTTCGTCACACCGATCTGCGCGCCCTGCTGCCGAAGGCGCCGGCCGACGTGCGGCCCGCGCTGCGGCGTCTCGACCGTTGCTGGCAGGCGATCGAGAGCGCACAGGCTGATGGCGAAGAGAGCGTGCCCTACCGGGTCTATCCGGGCCCGCGGCAGGACCTCATCGCGGCCCTGCAGCAGGTGGTGTCGGTCGTGACAGATCACCTCGCCGAACGGCCGGCGCTCGACTCGCCGCTGTTGCGCTTCTATTTCGATGCGCTGCATTTCACGCGGGTGCATGAAGACTTCGGCGATCACTCGCTGTTCGACGTGACGCTGGACGAGCCGCTCGACGACTCGGTGCTGTGCCTGCGCAACGTGGTGCCGGCACCCTTCCTGAAGCCGCGCTTTGCAGCGAGCCACACGACCACGCTGTTTTCCGCGACGCTGAATCCGGTGGATTACGTCAGCGACCTGCTGGGTCTGCCCGACGACACCGCGTGCATCGATGTGGCATCCCCGTTCGACGCCGGCCAGTTGCGCGTCGACGTGATCGACGCCGTGTCCACGCGCTTTCGGCATCGGGCGGATTCCCTGTTGCCCATCGTCGAACTGATGGCCGTGCAGTTTGCCGAGGCACCGGGCAACTACCTCGCGTTCTTCAGCAGCTTCGACTACCTGCAGGACGTGTCGGGGCTGCTGAGGACACGCCACCCCGAGATCACGCTGTGGGAGCAATCGCGCGCGATGAACGAGCCCGCGCGTGCGCGCTTCCTGGCAGGCTTCACGCCGACCAGCCAGGGCATCGGTTTCGCTGTGCTCGGCGGCGCGTTTGCCGAGGGCATCGACCTGCCCGGTGCACGGCTGATCGGCGCCTTCATCGCGACGCTGGGGCTGCCGCAGCTGAACCCGGTCAATGAACAGATCAGGGAGCGCATGGAGCAGATGTTCGGCGCCGGGCGTGGCCACGACTATGCCTACCTGTACCCGGGCCTGCAGAAGGTGGTTCAGGCCGCAGGCCGGGTCATCCGTGGGCCCAATGATCGCGGTGTGGTGGTGCTGATCGATGACCGCTACCGGCAAGCGCAGGTGCGGCGACTGCTTCCGAAGTGGTGGTCACCTCGGGTGCGGCAATGCACGGCACGCGGCGGGGCCCCTGTCGCCGCCGACGAGGGTCAGCGATGAGCGACTGGATCCACCTTCAACTCGGCGTCACCGACTTCTGGAGCTTCGTCGTCGGTACGGTGCTGATCGTGCTGCTGCCGGGCCCGAATTCGGTGTACGTGCTGAGCGTTTCCGCCCAGCGTGGCGTGCGGGCCGGCTACCGCGCAGCCTGCGGCGTGTTCCTGGGGGACCTGATCCTGATGCTGCTGTCGGCCGGCGGAGTCGCCTCGCTGCTGCGTGCGAGTCCGGAGCTGTTCGGCATCGTCAAATGGGTCGGCGGAGCCTACCTGGGCTGGATCGGCGTGCAGATGCTGCGTGGCTCGTGGCGTCTGTGGCGGCAGCGTGGGCACTCAGCCACCGATCGCCTGCCTGAGCCGGTGACGGGCGACCCCTTCGCCAGGGCCCTGGTGATCAGCCTGCTGAACCCGAAGGCGATCCTGTTCTTCGTGTCCTTCTTCATCCAGTTCGTCGATCCGACCTACCCCGCACCGTGGTGGTCGTTCGGCCTGCTCGGCCTGGTCTGCGAGCTGACCAGCTTCGCCTATCTCACCGTGCTGATCCTCGTCGGCGCGCGCCTCGCGGCCGAGTTCCGCCGGCGAAGGAGGCTGTCAGCCGGACTGACAGGCGCCGTCGGAGCGCTGTTCATCGGGTTCGGTGCGAAGCTGGCCACGGCGTCCCTGTGACTGCAGTGACCGCCCGGTGACTGGTCGGCACAGCCGGGAATCGGCGGCACGATTCATTCAACGCCGCGCAGGTGCAGGCGGCTCGTACGACCAGTAAGCGCGTCCCGCGTCCGGACTGCGCTGCACCTTCATCATCGGCATGCGCTGATTCGGCGGCCGCTGCTGGCCTTGCTGCAGCAACTGGCGGATGTCCTCGGACATGACAGGGTTCGACGCGAATACGTCGTGGTTGAGCTGGAGCAGGCCCGGCTCCGCGGCCTTCGAGATGTCGATGCTCTGCACGCTCGGGTGCCACAGCGGCACGCCGCTCGAGGCGTATCCGGCAAGCGACGTCGCCCATTCGCGCAGCCAGCCTGCCCACATCGCCTTGTCGGCCGACGACGCGTACAGCGTGAAGCGGCGGATGCCCTGCTTCGAGATGGTGTCGAGCCAGTTCGTGAAGTCGGCCTGCGGCACCGCTGGAGCGGCCAGGATGACCTCGCGCACCTTCGGGCGCACCCGGCTCTGCGGGTCGGCGGCGATCTTGGCCAATGCTGGCAGCAGCACCCGGTTGCCCATGCTGTGGGCGATCAGGTTGATCTTCTCGGCACCGGTAGCCAGCTCGACCTGGGCGAGAAACTCGACGAATCGGTCCACCGCGCGGTCGGCGATGTCGCGGTCGGTGCCGTAGCGCAGCACCGTGCCCTGCGACGGCCAGGAGTAGACGAATGCCGCACCGTCGTAGTTCAGGTCGCGGGCGAGCTGCGCTGCACGCTGGAGCGCCTCGTCGAACGAGACGTTGAATCCATGCACGAACACCAGCGCCGATTTCGGGTACAGCCGCGCACGCGCCATCAACTCGCGAGCCTGGACACCGAAGGCGGCGGCATCGAGCACACGCTTGTTGCGCAGCAGCAGTCGCGTCGCGTCGGTGGCCAGACCGACCGGCAATGGCACGGTGCGTGCGGGACGCAGCCACGCCACATCGGAGAACTGCGCACCGGGCACCAGCACAGCAGACTCGCCCAGCGACAGGTGGTCGCCGACCGCGGTGCCGAAGCGTCCGGTCTCGCCGCCCTTTTCCGCCGCCCGATTGGTGCCGAACATCACCTTGATCTCGGCGGCGCTTTCCTTGCGCAGTCGCAGCGCAGCCTGGTAATGCGCGAGCGCCAGGGCCTCGTTGCCGCTCTGACGTTCGAGCTCCGACAAGTTGAACAGGACGTCCGGCGTATCGCCCAGGCCGGAACGGGCGGCCTTCAGGGCCTGTCGGGCGAGGCCGAGTTCGTGTTTCTCCAGGTACAGGCGGGCCAGCGAGGTCAACGTGTCACCGACCAGATCCTTGTCGAGCGCACCGCTTTCCAGCAGGTCCTGGTGGTTCTTGAAAACCTCCAGCGACTCCAGTTCGGAAGCGATCGCGCCATCCAGGTCACCGGTCAGCCAAAGCGCCGAACTCAACGACTCGGCGATCAGGAGTTGCGCTTGCGCCTGCTGCAGCCGATCGGTCAACTCGATCGCCCTCGCCCGCTGCACCTGATCGAATGCCAGATCCTGGCGCCCCAGAACCGCAGCGATGCCCGCGCGCATCACGAGCACCTGGACGAGCCCGGACTTCTGCTCCTGCCGTGCCGGGTCGCTGCGGATCTCCGACTCGAGCAGCTGTTGAGCCATCGCGAGATGGCCGTCGCAGTCGGAGTACAGCGCCTGACGCATTTCGTGGATCGCCAGTTCGGTCAGTGTCTGGGCCAGCTTGCCGCCAGACGACCCGACGTTCTGCACGCGGATGGCGACGGCCTCGCGCAGCAGTTCGATCGTCCAGAGAGGACGGCCGAAGGCCTTCTGCACGTACTCGGCCTGGCCTTCGAGAATCGAGGCCAGTCGCAGGTCGTTCGCACCATAGGCCCGACGCCAGGCCGCCAGGGACTCGCGCAGCGCAGCATCCGACTCGGCACTGCGTTCATTGGCAAACAGCACGGTCGCGTGCGTGTCAAGTGCCAGTGCGAGCAGTTCGTCGTCGACCGGACGGCCGGCCTTGCGGATGCGTACCACCTCGGCAGCAAGCGGCAGTGCCTTGTCGTACTGCTCCGCCATCAGGTGGGCATGGCTCAGCATCTCGAGTGCGTCGGCCCGCTGTGGGTCGTTGCGTCCGAGTGAACTGGTTCGTTGAACGCCGGCAAGCGCTTCGCTGAGTGCACGCTGCGGATCGGCCTTCAGCAACTGCATGAACTGCCGGGTGAGCTCGCGGTGCCGGTCGAGGTGGTGCTGTTCAGTCACGGGAACAGGCACCTCCGCTCGCGCGAACTGGGGAACGATCGCTATCAGCATTGACACGCCGGCGACGCAGCAACGCACCAGCCTCCAAAAAACCTCCGTCATGCTCGATCTCCATGGGGGCCGCAAGCATACGGCGGGCTGCCAGCGGCCCTGTCGCCTCGGGTGACAGTTGTTACTGGCGAGGGGAAGTACCAATGTCATCGTTCTGCGCGGCATTGACGATCACCCAGCGCAGTTCCCACCACCGTTGCACCTCGATGAGGGACACGACCATGGCCCAGCCCGAACCTGACGCACCCGTCGAAGACCTGCGCGGCACCGTGCTGTGCATCGAGGATGACCCGGTGAACCGCATGCTGGTCGAAGCAATGCTGTCCGCGTTCCCGGCAGTCACGCTGAGGCTGGCCGTCAACGGCCGCGACGGCATCCGCGCAGCTCTGGAGGCCATGCCCGATGTGATCCTGCTGGACATGAACATGCCGGACATGCGTGGACTGGACGTCGTGCGGGTGCTCAGCGACCGCATCACCGACAGCGCTTGTCACGTGATCCTGCTGACCGCGGAGCGGTTCTCCATCGATCTGGCCAAGGCCATGAGCCTGGGCGCACGCGAGCACTGGGAGAAGCCTCTGTGCGCCGACACGGTGTACGGCGGCCTCTGCCGCATCCTGCGCAGCCAGCAGGACGAAAGCACCGTCGGCGCGCTCAACGCCTGATCCTGCCCCCGGGCCCTTCAACCCTCCGCCGGCGACGATCGGGAGGCGTGCCTGGACTTCGATCTGGCCGCACGGGAGGCCTCACGCTCGGCCTCCTTCACCGCCGCTTCGGCCTGCCAGCGCAGCCAGTCTTCGGGCGTCTCGAGCGAGATGCGACCCAGACTGCCCGAGCGGAAGTCGTGCAAAACGATCTCCGCGGCCTTCTGCATGCTGATGCGCCCCCCCGGCAGCACAGCGCCGCGCGCGCGACCGACGGCAGCCAGCCGCTCGTCGTCCGTGCGCGCCACGCTGGCATCGAGCTTGTAGCGTTGCTCGACCTGGCCTGGATAGTCGCGATGGAGCGCCGCCAGCAGCACCAGTGCGACCTCCTCGTCGTCGTAGGCGTTGCGCCCGACAGCGCCGCTGGCGGCCAGGTTGTATCCGCCCTGCTCGACCACGATCCGCGGCCACAGCATCCCGGGCGTGTCGAACAGATAGAAGTCGCTGGCGATGACGATCTTCTGCTCGAGCTTGGTGATGCCCGGCTCGTCTCCGGTCTTGGCCGCGACCCGACCGGCCAGCGAATTGATCACCGTCGACTTGCCGACGTTGGGAATGCCGCAGATCAGCACCCGCAGCGGTTTCACCATGCCGCCGCGCAAGGGCGCCAGTTCGCGACAGGCCTCGACGATCCGGTGCACGGGTGCGCCAGCGCGTCCGTCCAGCGCGACGGCGCGGGTGGCAGGCTGCTCAGTGAAATGCTGCAACCACAGCGCCGTGCGCTGCGGATCGGCCAGATCCTGCTTGTTGAGCACCTTGAGCGCCGGCTTGCCCCGCGTCAGTTCGGCAAGAAGCGGGTTGCCGCTCGAGGCCGGCAGGCGGGCGTCGAGCATCTCGATCACCACATCGATGCCCTTGACGCGCTCGATGATGGCCTTCTTGGTCGAGTTCATGTGACCCGGGAACCATTGAACGGGCATGTCAGTTCGAACCGGGGCTGACCGGTGTCCGGAGAATGAAAGTGGTAAAAATTCCCGCCATGCGGGCTGCGCAGATCATGATTCGGATTGTGCTTTCGTCGCCCGCCCCGCGAGCAGGGGCAGACTGCGATACTCGCGCTCGCTCAAGGCATTGGGTGTGGCAGCAGGGCTGGAGCCAAAACTCGAACCGGTGGACGGGGACTGAAACATGAATTGCATGAAGACGACGATCTGGATGGGAGCAGCCGCGGGCGCGCTCGTGCTTGCCGCTGCATGGCCGCTGCCGGCGCTTGCCGACTTCGAGCTCGACGACGCCAAGGGCAAGCGCATCCTGCTGAAGGACGATGGAACCTGGCAGTACAAGAACGCGACAGCCAGCGCAGGCGCGGCTTCCGAGCCCGCCAAGGAACAACCCCAGGCCGACTTGCTGCTGGAGCGTCGCATCGAGGCGCCTGGCGGCTGCCGATTCGAGATGGTCCTGGTGAACACGCTTCCGTACGCGATACGCAACCTCGTGCCCGAGTTCGCTGTCTTCCGCGCCAATGGCGTAGAGTACCGCGCCCTGACGGCCGGGTTCGGTCCGGTGCGACCCGGTGACAAAGGCCGCCGCAACGTGCAGTTCGAAGGCATCACCTGCTCGGAGATCGCCAGGATCCAGGTCCGCGGTGGAGACCGCTGCGACATGGGAGATCTGCAGAAATTTTCCGATGCGGTGGGCGAATGCCTGGCGCGGGTCAAGGTGCAGCCCAGCAAGTTGCTGACCTTCGAAAAGGCCAGTCCGGACTTGTCGGCTCCCAGCCCCTTGCCCGCCTTGCCCGATTCAAAGCCCTAGAACGCAGGGCTTCGGCGCCCTACCGTGACTGCGGACCACCTCCGCCCCTGAAGCGCTTGGCCTGCACGAACCACCCTTCGTGCTCGATCGCATCGGGCGTCGTCACCGGCATCCGCTGGGACAGCCAGCACCGGGTCGGCAGCATCGAGTCGCCGGCGCTCATCCGCAGCGCCACGGCGTCGCTCGGCAAGGCGGCCAATGCCGAACGTATCGCGGCGACCTGAGCTTCGTCGAGCCCGCGGGCGATGAATACCAACCGTCCCCGTCCGTCGCGGAATGGCCCTTCCCTGGGCCACGCAGGCAGGCTAAGCGACGGATACGCCACACCCAGAACGCACTGGATCACCTGAGGGCGCACCGTGCCCGCGACGTTGATCAGGCCCTTGACACGCAGCAGTTCCGATCCATGACTGGAAAGGATCTGACCCAGCGCCACGGCAAAGCCGAACCAGGGAACCGGCTGATCGAACGTGATGACGAAGCTCGCCACGCCAGCCGTGTGTGATGCGAATGAACGCCGGCGATCGGCGGCCCGTGCTTCACGCTGCTCGCGCAGCCGCGAGCCGAGCGGACGACCGATCCCGTCGTCGTCGGGCGAGGACTCGGCATCGAAGCGCCCGTCGTCGTACGCTGTTCCCACCTCCGATCCGCGCCCACCTCCGCCCCGCTCGCGCAATTCGCCCTGGCGCAGCGCTTCTTCGCCCATCCATCTGGCGAGGCTCGAAGGCTTGTCTGCCGTGCTGTACACGCCGCAAGCGAGGAGCGCGGACGCATCGTCCTTGCCGTCGCGAACCTGCCGCTGACTGGCCCCCGGATTGAGCTCCCGCAGAACATCCTGAAGTGCGGCCAGCATCGATGGCGTGGCCCGATCGCACTTGGTGATGAACAACAGGTCGGCTGCGACGACCTGGCGGGACGCTTCGGAGAATTCGCGCAGTTGCTGGACCCCGTGCGTTGCCGACACCACGGTCACCACGCCGTCGCAGACGTAGCGCGCAGCGACGAACGGGTCTTCCATCAACGTGTAGATCACCGGCACGGGATCGGCCAGGCCGGTGGTCTCGACGATGACCCGGGTGACAGGCGGAATCTCGCGACGCGAGGCCCGCAAAGCCAGATTCTTCAGGGCGCCGATCAGGTCGCCCTGCATCGCGCAGCACAGGCAGCCCGAGTCGAGCAGCACCATCTGTTCATCGACCCGCTCAACCAGGTGGTGATCGATGCCGACCTCGCCGAACTCGTTGACCAGCACGGCAGAACCGGCGAGCGCCGGCAGCTGGACCCAGTGGTTGAGCAGGGTCGTCTTGCCGGAACCCAGGAAGCCGGTGAGCAGGTTGACCGGAATCCGGCCCACCGGCGCACGCGGGGATTCAGCCACCTCGCAAGCGAGTCACCGCCTCGAGCACCGACTCGGGGCGCAGGCCGGGATCGATCTCGGCGAAATAGAACTGTCGACCCGTCCTCGGCGCAATGGCTCCGTCCTGGGCAAACGATGCGCTGATGTCGCGACCGAGTGCAGCCGCACCGGCCTGCTCGAGCGTCGGCGAGATCACCGCGTCGAAATCCGCCAGAGCCTCGGGGCTCGGAGCAGCCCCGCCTGGCAGTCGCAGCGCCACCGACCAGCGGTAGTGCCGCACCACGTTGATGATCGACTGGTATCGCGTCAGGTCGTCGACGCTGAAATCGACGTCATCCCGGCCTTCCTCGAGCAACAGGCCCGACACCGGGTGCGCCGAGACGGACCGGATCAGGTCGGCCATGTACATCGTTGCATCCTCGACGTCGTCGCCCGTCACCTCGATGTCATCGCGGCCGGTCAATCGGTTCGCGTGATTCATCCAGCGACGGGGCGACGGCACGGAGAGCACCAGCGGCGTCTGGCCGCGCAGGTGCGCAAGAACGGCCTCGACCACCTCGGCCAAAACCTTGCGCGGGTCTTCGGGTTCGAGCAGCTTGCGAAGCGCGGTGGCGGGCTTGCGGCGGTTGCCCATGGCGCCAGCCAGGTCGCCGTGAGATGCATTCCATGCGTCATAGAGCTCGCCAACCTCCAGCACCGCGACGTCCGGCTTCAGCAGCCCCTGAGCCTGCGAGAAGTAGGCCAGGTACTGCGCGCCGGACGTCCACGGATCCGTGGACGCACCGAGAAGGACACGCTTGGTGTATGCAGACGACTTCAGCCAGACCCGGATGGGGCCTTGACCGGCCGCATCCGGAAGCTTGTCGGCAAACCCCACGCTCATTGGCGGTCTTCCTTCAGCGCACCCAACGCGGCGAGTCTCGCTTCGAGCTC
>JAGNWJ010000080.1:0-4044 GCA_017986065.1 Rhizobacter sp.
GCAGCAGGGCGAGGGCATCCTCGAGGCCGTTCTGGTCATTGCTGGCCAGGGCTGCGGTGTAGCGCTGGGACACGTCGCAGGTGCCGATGCCGTAGGCACTGAAGACGGCCGCCATGTGAGGAACGGCAACCCTGTTGATGCCGGCCATCTCTGCGACTCCGCAGGCGTTGAGTGGCCCGGCGCCCCCGAAGGCGAGCAGGACACTGTCCTTCGAGACCTTGGTGACGCGATGCAGTTCGGCAGCGATCTTGTCCTCGAACGCGAGTTCCATCTGCTGCAGAGCATCGTCGAGCTTGAGTCCCAGCGGCTCGGCGACATTGACTGTCACTGCGGTCGCCGCGCGGTCAAGGTCCAGCCCCATCCCACCGCCGAAATACGATTTCGGATCGAACAGGCCGGCCAGCAGGCTGGCATCGGTGATGGTCGCGAACTGGCCGCCACGCCCGAAACAGGCCGGTCCTGGCACGGCGCCAACACTCTCGGGCCCGATCACGATACGGCCGTTCACCACCTTGATGATCGAGCTTCCGCCTGCACCTGCGCTGATGATCTCGCACAGAGGGAACGAAACACTGATCCCCTCCACGTGACCACGGCGGACCTCCGCCACCGTGCCGTCGAGGTACTGCCCGATGTCAGTGGTGGTTCCACCCACGTCGATCGAGACGACATCGGTGAATCCATAGCGCTTCGAGAACGACTTGACACCCTCCATGCCGCCCCGTGGGGCCTGAACTGTAGGTCTTGATGGCGATGGTCTTGGCGACACGCGACGCATCGCCGTCATTGCGAAAGATCAACAGCGGGTTCTTGGTGCGGAACTGTCGCAGCCGGTTCTCGGCGTTGTACAGGAAGGCCTCCATCCCGGGATGGAGGAAGGAATTGATCAATGCGGTCCAGGTGCGACGCACCGGATCCTTGTCGATGCTCAGGTCGCTGCCATACAGCATCGGCACGGCACCCAGCAGGTGGCGAGGGTACTTGCGCAAAGCCACTTTCCGGAATGCGTCCTCGACAGCCGCGAAATTGGCACCGCCGAAGCTGACCACGATGCGGCTGGCACCAGTGGCAGTCAACTTGTTGATCGCCTTGACCACCTCCATCTGCGCGTTCTCGCCAGTGACGACCTCGGCGCTCAGGAAAACCACGCGGTCACCCACCAGCGCAGCGTAGACATCAGGGTCGTGCTCGGCCAGTTGCGAAGTCAGATTCGTCGCGCTCTCGTCGAGGATGAGGCCCAGACGCGGACCCTTGCGTTCGCAGATGGCATTCGTACCCTGCGTGGTCGAGTAGCGGATCAACTCCACCTCCTCCAGCAGGCGACGCACATCGGGCTTGCCGTAGACCACTCCGGAGGCCTTCTCCAGCCCCTCGAAGAAGCATTTGCTGAGGTCGTACGGGGTGGTGAGCACCTTTGTTTTCTCGACCCGCTCACCGCCGATGATGCAGATGTCGGTCAGCGTCCCGCCGTTATCGATGTTGATCTGTATGCCCATGGTCGAGTCCCAGGTTGTGATGTTCCGAGCACGCAACGAGGCGCGCGCAAAGCGATCTCATGCGTGCTTCGCTTGATACGCGGATGGATATGTCTCGTACAAGTGGATTGCAAGCGACATGCCAGTCGACGACTCCAAAAAATCGTCGGTAGATCAATGGCTTGAAGAGCCCTTTGACGTTAACCCTGACGTCCGGACTGTCCGAGGTGTCCGGATTTCGCAACGGTTCGCGGTTGCCGTCTCAGGGAGAGGTCGGATGTAGACCTCCGGAAGATCTGTCAGCAATCAAGCAGCGACGCCGTTGGTCGACACGTCGATTGCAGATGCGCCAGACAGCGCGATGTCGAACTTCTTCAACTTGACGTAAAGCGTGCTCTTGGCAATGCCGAGTTCCCTGGCAACTGCTGTCATGTTGCCGCTCTGACGCTCGATCATCGAGATGATGGTGTCCTTTTCGACCTGCTCCAGACGCTTCAATTCACCCTCTTGAGGTACCGATGTCAGCCGCTGCACTCCTGCGGTCTCGGCAAATCGGACTTCGTGCGGCAGAGACTCCTTCGTGATTACCGTGTCCGAGGACATCAGCAATGCACGCTCGAGCACATTGCGCAATTCGCGGATGTTGCCGGGCCAGGCATGGCGGCTCAGGCAATCCAGTGCCTCCGGATCCAGCACCGGCCGGAACACCGCGTGTTGCTGCGACAGCTTGTCGAGCAGGAAATCGGCGATCAGCTGGATGTCTTCGGCCCGTTCGCGCAAAGGCGGAATGTTGATCGTCGCGACCGCGATTCGATAGAACAGGTCCATGCGGAAGCGGCCCTCGGCCACCTCCTTGCGCAGGTCCCGGTTCGTCGCAGCGACCAGCCGGAACGACACGTTTCGCGGCTTGTTCTCGCCGATCCGGAATATCGCCCCATCTTCCAGAACCCGCAGGAAGTGCGGCTGCAGATCGATCGGCATTTCACCGATTTCATCAAGGAAAAGCGTGCCTCCGCTTGCCGCTTCGATCTTGCCGATCATGCCGCCACGCCTGGCGCCGGTGAATGATCCGTCGGCGTAACCGAACAGCTCGCTGGTCAACAATTCGCGCGAGAAGCCGCCGCAATTCAGAGCGACAAACGGCGCCTCCCGCGCAGCGCTGGTCTCGTGAATGGCGCGCGCGAACACGTCCTTGCCCACGCCGGTTTCACCGAGCAGCAGGAGCGGCACACTCGACTTGGAGAGCCGCTGGGCGCACTCGATGACCTCAAGCAGCTTCGGCGCCTTGCCGATGACACGCTCAAAAGCCTCGTTCTTCAAGCAGGTGGACTTGGCACTGATCGTCTCCACGCTGCGCAGCGTGACCGGGGTGCTTCGGTTCGGTATCGTCAGGATAGATCCCAATTTCTGACCGTTCTCGACGATGGGCTCCAGCCAGTCACGACTGATCCAATCAGGCAGGTTCTCGGCAGCAGCGCTCTTGAACGAAGTCGGTATCTTGAGAGTCGACAGGTTGATGGGCGATGTCGACTTTCCTGCGGCATTGAGGGCACTGAGCGCCGCCTGGGCCTTGTCCGACACCTTGATCGGGTTCCCGCGACGGTCCAGAAGGATCACACCGTCATTCGTCGACCGCCCCAGTCGCGAAACACACAGTTCCAGCAATCGGTAACGCAACTCCATCTCGCGGCGAGCCAGCCGGCTCTCGATTCGACTGGCCGTGGTGACGACCAGTGCGAGGCTATGGCGGTTGTAGGTTGCGTTCAGCCCTGAAACGTCGATCGCTCCGAGGATGCTGTTGTTGTAAGGATCCCGGACCACCGTCGCCGAACATGTCCAGCGCTTGATCCCGGCGCAGTAGTGTTCTGCCGAGTGGATCTGGACCGGCTGCCCGATCGCCAGCGCGGTACCGATGGCATTGGTGCCGACCGTGGCCTCGCTCCAGCTGCTGCCGGGGATCATCCGGATTCTTTCCGCGGCAGCGGCAGCAGTCGCAGGGTCACCTTCCAGATTGAGAACGACACCATCGTTCGTGGTCAACACCATGACGGTGCCCGTCTCGTCGAGAAACTGCCGGGCATGCGCCATGACGGAGGTGCCGGCGTTCAGCAACTCATCGTGTTCGCTGAGGAGGGTATGCAGCGCGTCTTCAGCCAGTGCAGGAGGCGCCTTGTCACGGCCCGGGTCGACTTGCGCGCTCTGGCAACGCCGCCACGAGTCGTCGATCAAGCGCCGAATCGCGTCGGATCCACACACCTCGCCACGCAGGAACCGCTCCCAAGTCGACATGATGTGCGTGTCGTTCTCTGGACGAGAAAATATCTGACTTGGAAGGGGACTACGCATACCGGGCTCCGGAATACTCGCTAAGTCGGCGAATCGTGCAAGTCATGTCTGCAAAGGGCGCTCGAAACTGACACCTGTCAACAAACCGCGCGCCCCGCAGGACGACGGGAAGGCTGTGTAGCGACGCAACCGCTCCAATCCGAAGCAAAAACCCGGCGTTTATGGAGCGGGAGAGGAAATGTAAGCGTCAAGTGTGGGGAGTCAACCGAGGAAATTCCCTCGT
>JAGNWJ010000080.1:4144-10728 GCA_017986065.1 Rhizobacter sp.
GCAGGACGACGGGAAGGCTGTGTAGCGACGCAACCGCTCCAATCCGAAGCAAAAACCCGGCGTTTATGGAGCGGGAGAGGAAATGTAAGCGTCAAGTGTGGGGAGTCAACCGAGGAAATTCCCTCGTAGGAGCGGCAAACTGCTCGTCAGTTCAGGGAAACGAGGGGCAGTCAAAAGTCGCAACCATGAGCTGCGCCCAGCAGACCGGCCGAGGGTCAGCGAACGCGCTCCAGGATACTGACGTAGTTGGCCACTCCGGCCCCGCCCATATTGAAGATACCGCCCAACCTGGCGCCCTTCACCGTGATCTCAGCCGGCAACTCGCCATTGAGCTGCATGGCGGTCATCACGTGCATCGACACCCCAGTCGCGCCGACCGGGTGTCCCTTGGCCTTCAACCCGCCGGATGCGTTGACCGGGAGCTTTCCGCCAACCTGGGTCCAGCCCTCGCGAATCGCGACGGCACCCTGCCCTTCAGGCGCCAGCCCCATGGCTTCGTACTCGATCAGTTCAGCCACGGTGAAGCAATCATGCGTCTCGACAAACGACAGATCGCCCAGTTGAACGCCTGCCGAATCAAACGCCTTGCGCCAGGCCAGGGCACAGCCTTCCAGTTTGAGAATGTCGCGGCGGGACATCGGCAGATAGTCCTGGACATGCGCCAGTCCCCGGAAGGCCACGGCACGGGTCAGCGTGGCAGCCGTCTCCGCATCGGCCAGCACCACCGCAGCGGCGCCATCGGAAACCGGCGAGCAATCGGTGCGCTTGAGTGGGCCGGCAACGAACGGGTTCTTGTCGCTGACCTGACGGCAGAAGTCGTATCCGAGATCCTTGCGGAAATGGGCATAGGGGTTGAACGAACCGTTCCTGTGACTCTTGGCGGCGATCATCGCCAGCGCGTCGGACTGATCGCCGTACTTCTCGAAGTAGGAGGTCGCGATCTGCCCGAACAGCCCGGCAAATCCGCCCTGGATACCGCTTTCCTCGCGCAGGTAGGAGGCTCGCAACAGGTTTGCGCCCACCTCCGGACCCGGCGTCGGCGTCATCTGCTCCACGCCCACCGCCAGGACGATTCGAGCGCGCTTGGCTTCGATCGCCTTGACGCCCTGATGAATGGCCGCCGAGCCGGTGGCGCAGGCGTTTTCGACCCGCGTGGCAGGCTTGAAGCGCAAGGCGTCATTGGCCTGCAGCACCAGCGACGCGGTGAAGTCCTGCTTCGAGAAGCCCGCGTTGAAGTGCCCGAGATAGATTTCATCCACGTCGGCCGCCGAAATACCCGCTGACTCGAGGGCACCATTCACCGCCTTCACGATCAAGCTCTCGACGCTTTCGTTGTCGAATTTTCCAAACGGGGTCTGAGCCCAACCGACGATAGATACGTTCATGGCGTTCATCCTTTTGTTGATGCAATCTGGAGCCGAGCCGGCTCAGAGCAATTTGCGGAGTTCGTTCTTCAGCACCTTGCCGTAACTGCTGGTCGGCAGTTCGTCGAGGAATCGGTACTCCTTCGGGCGCTTGAACCGGGCGATGTATTCCAGGCAGTGCGCATCCAGATCTGCGGCGGTCACGTTGGCACCCGGCGCACACACGACAAAGGCGATCACGACTTCACCCCACTCCGGATCCGGACGGCCCACCACCGCAGTCTTGATCACACCGGCATGGGCCAGCAGTGCCTCTTCCACCTCGCGCGGATAGATATTGCTGCCACCACTGATGACAACGTCCTTGGAGCGATCGCGCAGCGTCAGGCAGCCACGCTCATCGAAGGAGCCCATGTCGCCGGTGCGCAGCCACCCCCCCTGAAGGGCCTGCGCGGTCGCCGTCGGATTGCGCCAGTAACCGGCCATCACCACGTCGCCTCGACAGACGATCTCACCTACGGCTCCCGCTGGGACCGCCGCGCCGTCGGGCCCGATGACTCGCACCTCGACGCCGCTGCGGGGCCAGCCCACGGAACCCAGGATCGAATCGTCATCAATGGCATGCCCGGCACGGTCGAGGCCGGTGATCGTCATGGGCGACTCGCCCTGCCCGTAAATCTGTGCGAACACCGGTCCCAGCGCCACCGTGGACTTGCGAAGCTCATCGACGTACATCGGGCCGCCGCCATAGACGATGCAGCGCAGATTCTTCGACGCACCGCGCTTTCCGGATTCGACGGTGAGCCGCAGGCGCTGGACCATCGTCGGCGCCAGGAACGATCCGCAGGAGGGATGCTGGTCACACAGGTCCAGGAATTCAACCGGATCGAATCCGCCCGACGCCGGCACGACCTGCCTCGCACCACGCGCAACCGACGGCAGGATGTAGAGCCCGGAGCCGTGCGACATGGGCGCCACGTGAATCTGGCTCGTGTTCTCGTTCATCACCTCGATGTCAGCGAGGTGGGCGATCTCCATCGCCAGCAGATTGCGGTGCGACAGCATGGCCCCCTTGGAGCGCCCGGTCGTGCCGCTGGTGTAGAAGAGCCAGGCAAGGGCTTGCGGGTCGCTGGCCGGTGGCGACAGGGGCTCGGTTGCCAGCAGAGCCGCGTACTCGGCTTCGCCGATGACAACGATGCGGCCGGGATAAGCTGCGGCGGTCCGCTGCAACCCCGGCAACAAGGTGGGCGACACGAACACCAGAGAAACCTCGGCATCCTCAAGGATCTGGGCTACTTCCCTGTCATGCAGCTTGTAGTTGATCGGCACGATTGCCGCTTCTGCAGCCCAGGCCGAGAACATCAGTTCGACGTATTCAGGACGGTTCTCGCTCACCAGCGCGATGCGCTCACCCGTTCCGCAGCGCTTGCGGATGCCCGAGCCGAGGCACAAGGCACGAGACCTCAGTTCACTCCACGTCAGCACCTGGTCGATGCCATGAAACACCGCGCCGAGGTCCGGGTAGCGGGTGGCGGTCTGGTCGAGCAGAGAAAAAAGATTCATTCAAAGGCATCCAATGCGAGCTGTCACTCGGCCAGCGGGAAAACTGTCGACCACGGGGCCTCGGCGGACCTCGTCATCACAGCCACTTTGCAAATACCGGGTGGAAATGGCCCGATCGTCGGCATGACGAAATTCGGGGCCCCTCCATTTTTGCATTATGAATTACGCAACTCCAGTGCCATCCAGGCAGCGCACCGCTGTCGCGCCCTACCCCCTTGATACGGATCAATATTTTAGGTCTCGATGAGCACCCGCCCGGACGTCCGATCGGACAGAACCCCGGACACGACCCGGTCAATCGAACGAAATCCGGACAGGCGGACCGACCCCCTTCGCCCCGGGTTAAGCCGCCAGAGACGCGGGGATGACGCGCCTCTGACCGCCGCATCCAGCGAAAACGACGCGGTATCGAGCAGCAGCAAGGCTTCGCCCCGGTCGAAACTGCCGGGATCAGTCTGACCGCCATCCGAGCAGGACGGCCATTCGCCGCCCCGCCGCCCGCTGGATCAGCAGCAACGGACCGACGGCCAGCCCGACCAGCACCGCCGAGACTAGCGTTGAGGACATCGGCAATTCGAACCCGAACAGCTTGCGCAGCACCTCGATGCCCACCACGGCAGACAGCATGGCCGCGGTGGCCAGCAACGTGAGCCAGAGGGCGCGATTTCGGGTCATCAGCAGCGCGCGCAAACCCGAGCGCGACGAGCGGTTCACCAGGATCAGAGCCAGGTTGGAAGTGACGAGCGCGACGAAGGCCGCAGCGCGAGACTGGCCCTCCGGAACACCTTCGTGCAGCAGGATCCAGTAGAAGAAGCCGACGGCCACCAGCACAAGAACACCCTGCAGCAGACTCGCCGCAATGAGCAGCGGTGAGAAAAGCGCAGCCATCGGATCGCGGGGCGGCCGGGTCATCAGGTCGGGCTCCTCGTCCTCGGCTTCGAAGACGATCGAGCACACCGGATCGATCGCGATCTCGAGGAATGCGATGTGCATCGGCGTGAACAGCAACGGCCAGCCAAACATCAGCGGCAGCAGCGTGAGACCCGCGATCGGTACGTGCACCGCGAAGACGAAGCGCATCGCCTTGCGCAGGTTGTCGAAGATGCGCCGCCCCAGGCGAACGGCCTGGACCAGCGTGCCGAAATCGTCGTCGAGCAGCACAAGCGACGCCGACTCGCGCGCGACATCGGTTCCCCGCCCGCCCATCGCGATGCCTATGTGCGCGGCCTTCAGCGATGGCGCATCGTTGACGCCATCGCCGGTCATCGCAACGACTTCGCCATTGGCCTTCAGCGCCTCGACGATCCGAAGCTTCTGCTGAGGAGCCACCCTCGCAAACACGGTGGTGGTTGCCACTGCGCGCCGCAGGTCGGGGTCGCTCAGCGCGGCCACCTGCGCGCCAAGCAGCACGCCCGAATCACCATCGATGCCTGCCTGGCGGGCGATCGCGCGCGCGGTTCCAGGGTGGTCACCGGTGATCATGACGACGCGGATGCCAGCCTGGCGACACTCGCTCACCGCCTGCGGAACGTTCTCGCGCAACGGGTCGGCCAGGCCCACCAGGCCCAGAAAGCGGAACTCGAAGCCCGTCTGCGCCGCAGGCCAGGCGGCCGCTCCCCACTCGGCCGACGCCACCCCGAGCACCCGCATGCCCAGGCCTGCGAGGCGCGCAGCCTCGTCCAGCACGGCTTCGCGTTGATCAGGCGCCAGATGACTCAGCGACGCCAGGCTTTCGGGAGCCCCCTTGGCGGCTATACGATGCTGCAGGCCATCCCCCGTGCTCCACACATGCGACATCACCGGCAAGTCGGGCGACAGGCCGTACTCGTGGACCAGCTCCAGGCCGGTATCAGACGAAAGACAACGGACACCCAGCGACTGAATGGCCTGCTCCATCGGATCGAACGGACGCTGCTCACTGGCCAGCACACCGTGATGCAGAAGATCGTGAAACGCCTGCGGCAACGGATCATTGGTGGCGGTCCAGCAGACCGGAACGTTGCCGTCGAAAAGAACCAGAGCGCCGACGGCCATCTGGTTGCGCGTGAGGGTTCCGGTCTTGTCCGTGCACAGGACCGTGGCCGAACCCAGCGCTTCGATGGTCGCCGATCGGCGCGTCAGCACCCGGTGCTGGGAAAGCCGCCACGCTCCCATCGCCATGAAGACGGTCAGGATGAGCAGGAACTCCTGAGGCAGCATCGACATCGCCATGGTGATGCCGGCCAGCGCGCCGCCCAGCCAGTCGTCGTGCGTCCAGACATAGAGAGCCGCCACAACCAGGCTGACCGCGAGCCCGAGCGCCGAGAACCAGCGGACCAGCTGGCGTGTCTGGCGATGAAGCGGCGTGGGCTCGGCCTCGATGGCGCCGAGCACCTTTCCGATGCGGCCGATTTCGCTGCGCGCCCCCGTTGCGACGATCTCGGCGAGGCCCTGCCCTGCCACGACCATGGTGCCGGCGTAGACGATCGACGGATCGGCAGCGGAGGATCCTGCGTCCTGGCCGCTCGCCGCGCGCTTGGTCACAGGCAGCGATTCGCCGCTCAGCAGCGATTCGTCGATCAGCAGGTCGTTCGACCGCAACAGCCTCGCATCGGCAGGCACTCGATCTCCCTCGGACAGTTCGATGAGGTCGCCGCGCACGACGTCCACGCCAGCCAGGCGCTCGCGGCGACCATCGCGCCAGACCAGCGCGCGGGGGCTGGTCATGTCGTGGAGCGCTTCGAGCACCCGCTCGGTCCGGCGCTCCTGCACCAGCTCGGTTGCCACGATCACACCGAGCATGGCGAACAGGACGCTCGCCTCGGACACGTCGCCCAGCACCAGATAGATCGCCACCGCCGCCGCCAGCAACTGGAACATCGGCTCGCTGGCCACCTCGATCGCGATGCGCCAGGTGGTCCGCTGCGGTGCCCGCGGCAGATCGTTGGGGCCATCGGTTTCGAGGCGGCGGGCGGCTTCCCCACGGGTCAGGCCTGCCGGCGACGGCTCACTTGAATCGACGCTCATCGAGCCGAGTCCATCGGGTGTCGGTCCATGGCAGATTCAGGACGCTGCCGGCGCAAGCAATCGCTGCAGCAGGCTGGCCAGCTCTTCAAAGGTGTTTTCCTTGTGCATCAGTGCGCGCACGCCGAGTTGCTCCGCCTGGGAGCGCAGTTCATCGGTCAGCAGGCCACTGCTGATCACCACCGGCAAGTCGGGCCGGATGCACGCGATCTGGCTGGCGACATCGATGCCCGACAGCTCGGGCATGTTGAAGTCGGAGACCACGGCATCGAAGTCCTGTGGCTGCGCGCGAACGAGCTCCAAGGCCGCGGCAGCACGGGTCTCGACGGTCACACGGAACCCCGCCCTCTTCAGCAAACGCTCGACCATCAGGACCATGACCTCGTCGTCGTCGATGTAGAGCACGTGCTGCCCCGAACCCCGTGCACCTGCGATCGAATCCGGCTCCACCGGCCGCTCGGCGGCGCGGCGCTCCGGATTCGGCAGATAGACATGGAATGTCGTTCCCTGCCCCGGCACGGTGTCCAGCCCGATGGCTCCCTGATGCGCGCGCACGATGCCGTGAACCACCGACAGTCCGAGCCCGGTACCCCGTCCGACCTTCTTGGTGGTGAAGAACGGGTCGAAGATTCGCAGGCGGGTTGCCTCATCCAT
>JAGNWJ010000017.1:0-13168 GCA_017986065.1 Rhizobacter sp.
CCGTTCAGCACCTATGGCCAACCTTCCAGGCACGAAAGCCAGGTCGTGCGGCGCATCGGGGCCAACAGGCTCGCGCCGGGCAACGGCGTGTCGTGGACGCCGCTGGAAGACCTCGAGGGCTTCATCACCCCGACCGGCCTGCATTTCGAGCGCCACCACAACGGCGTGCCCGAGATCGATCCGGCACGCCACACGCTGACGATCCACGGCCGCGTGAAGAGTCCGCTGGCGTTCAGCGTCGCTGATCTGCTGCGCTACCCGATGCAATCGCAACTGGTCTTCATCGAGTGCGGCGGCAACAGCAACGCAGGCTGGCACAACGTACCGATACAGCGTCCGGTCGGCTCCTTCCACGGCATGGTTTCGTGCAGCGAATGGACCGGGGTTCCGCTGTCGCTGCTTCTCGACGAAGCCGGCCTCGACTCGTCCGCGACCTGGGCCGTGGCCGAAGGCGCCGATGCGATCGCCATGAATGTCAGTCTGCCTGTGGCCAAGCTGATGGATGACTGCCTCGTGGCGCTCTTTCAGAACGGGGAGAGGTTGCGCCCCGAACATGGCTACCCGCTGCGGCTGATCGTGCCCGGATGGGAAGGCGTGCTGAACGTCAAGTGGCTGCATCGCCTGGAGTTGACGGACCAGCCCGTGATGGCGCGAAACGAGACCGCCAAGTACACCGAACTGCAACCGGACGGCAAGGCGCGACAGTTCACCTTCGTGATGGAGGCCAAGTCGCTGATCACGTCGCCATCGCACGGTCAACACCTGCCGAGCGCAGGGCATTACCAGATCGGCGGTCTGGCATGGAGCGGCCGGGGGCGCATCCGCCGGGTGGAGGTGTCGGCCGATGGCGGACGGACCTGGGCCGATGCCGCGCTGCAGGAACCGGTGCTGCCGCGCTGCCTGACGCGCTTCCGCTCGCCCTGGCACTGGTCAGGTCGGCCGGCGATCCTGAAAAGCCGCGCCACCGATGAAAGTGGCTATGTGCAACCTGAGCGCCAGGCCCTGATCTCGCAGCGAGGGTCGAATGGCTATTTCCACTGCAACGCGATCGTCAGCTGGGCTGTCGACGAAGACGGCGACGTGACTCATGTCTATGCCTGAGCGCCCGCACTTCCGTTCTCTGATCGGCGTTCTCGTTGCTGCGCTCGCAAGCATCCCAGGAGGCGAAGCCAGCGCTGCCGATGCATCCGGCGCCCCCAGGCTGGGCCACAGGCTGACGCCGGAGCAGGCGCAGCGACAGTCGCTGAACGTGTTTCCAGACGGGCGAGGCCTGCCGGCCGGTCGGGGCACGGCGGCAGAGGGCCGACCGCTGTTCCAGCAGAAATGCGCTGCGTGCCACGGCCAGGCCGGTCGAGGCGCCAGCGCTGAAGAGCTGGCCGGTGGCGAGGCGCCCCTCACCAGCCAGTCACCCGACAAGACGATCGGGTTGTACTGGCCTTACGCAACGACGATCTTCGATTTCACGCGACGGGCGATGCCGCTGAGCGCGCCCGGCTCGCTCAGCAACGACGAGATCTATGCGCTGACAGCCTACCTGCTGTTCGAGAACAGACTGATCGGCGAGCGCGAAGAGATGAACCCGGTCACGCTGCCACGCGTGCACATGCCGAACCGGGACGGGTTCATCGGCACCGATGCGCAAGCGCGTTGACGAATCAAGCACCAGTGCGCTGTTGAGGGGGCACCGGCTGCTGCCCGTGCCCGCCCGAAATGACATGCACGCAACACCAGAGCTGGGTTCGGCGCATGGGAAAGTCAGCCTGATCAGGCCGGGTCGCGCAGCAGGTATGCTTGGACGTTTTGCCTCCCTGCAAGCTCCAACGTGACATCAACCGCAACACCTGACGAGTCCGCTACGGAATCCTCGCCCGCCGTCGAGAACGACACCGTCGGGCAGGACAGCGGCCGCGCCCTGATCAGCGATCTGTTTCGTCGTTCTCCCGCGATTTACTGGGTCGACCTGCTGTTGACTGCAGGCACGGCCTGGGCGCTGACCGCGGTCTATTTCACCGCGCCGGCCTGGAGCGCGCTGCAGGTCACCGCGTTCGTGGTCGCCTCATTCCTGTTCTTTCGGGCGGGCACGTTCATCCACGAGATCGTTCACATGCCAGGCGGGCAGATGGAAGGCTTCAAGCGCACCTGGAACCTGCTGCTCGGCGTGCCCTTCCTGATGCCGTGGGTCATGTATCGCAACCACATCGAGCACCACAACCACCGGCATTTCGGCACACCGGCAGATGGCGAGTACCTGCCGCTGGGTTCTTCGCCACGGGTCGAGACCCTCAAGTACCTGGCTCAGGCACCCCTGCTTCCGTTGTTCATGATGATCCGGTTCGGCATCCTGGGTCCGGCTTCGTGGCTGCACCCCAGGCTGCGTGAATGGGTGCTCACCCGCGCGTCGGCGGCGGTCTCCAACCCCTACTACAACAAGCGATTCCCGAAGCGCGACGAAGCGCATCTGCGGGTGGTCGAGGTGCTGTGCCTCATCTACCTGATCGCGATCGCGGCGCTGCTCTGGAGAGGATCCATCAGCCCGGTGCATTTGTTCATGGGCTACCTGCTGCTGGCCTGCACGCTGGGCCTGAACTGGGTGCGCAACCTGGCCGCGCACCACTATGTCAATGACGGTGGACGCATGACGATGGCGGAGCAACTCGCCGATTCGATCAACGTCACCGGCCAGACCTGGCTCACCATCGCGATGTTCCCGGTGGGCCTGCGCTACCACGCCCTCCATCACATGTTCCCGGGCGTCCCCTACCACCACATGGGCGAGGCCCATCGACGCCTGATGCAGGGGTTGCCGCCCGACTCGGTCTATCGGGGCTGCAACCGCGACAGCTTCTTCTCGGCCGTGCGCGAGCTGTGGCGATCGGCCAGCCGCACGCCGCCGGAGCAGTCCGCGATGCGGGCGTGGGTCGCGGGCTCCGGTCGCACTTGAACGTGCGCGCCGCCGGGCTGACCGCCCCGGATCTGACGGTCGCGGCTGACGCTGGGGCACCGCCCTGCCTGATCGTCAATCCGCGCAGTTTCAGCGCCTCTCGGGGACTCGCGCAGCAGGCTTCGGCTCTCGCGCGGTCACACGGCGCCGAGATCGTCACTGTCGACGGGCCTGCCGCCTTGCGCGCCGCCGTCGAGTCCATCCTGGCGAGGCGCCAGCGTACGGTCATGGTGCTCGCCGGCGATGGCACCGTGTGTGCCATCGTCGATCAGCTGTCCAATCTGGCGCCCGGGGCCTGGACTCCCGACCTGCTGATCCTGCCCGGTGGTCGCACCAACCTGACAGCGGTCGATCTGGGCACAGGAAGCCAGGCCCTGCCGACATTGAAGCGGGTGTTGTCGATGGCGCGGGATCAGCGCGGCAACGTCGCTGTCGAAGAACGCTGCGCGTTGCGCATCGAGCAGTCGCCAGCTCCTGCTCGCCACGGATTCTTCTTCTCGGCTGCACTGATCGACAGCGCGACTCGTCAGTGCCACCAGCGGCGCATCGACCGCAACGAGCACGGCCCATTCACCACATTGAGCTACTTGCTGAAGCTCGGAGTGCTCGCCCTGTTCGGCCGAACGGGGCTGGTGTGCCCGACCCTGAGCGTCGATGCGCAAGGGTGCGGCACCCAGCAGGGATCTGTCTGCCTGCTGATGGCCAGCACGCTGAGCCACCGCAAGGGGCTCTTCGATCCGTACGCTGCGCGCGGCGAAGGCGACGTGCGGATGATGTCCGTCAGCCGCGACGCTCCGGGGATCTGGCGCTCCGTGCCGAGGCTGCTGACCGGGCTCTACTCGAAGGCAATGAGCACCGACAACGGCTACCTCAGCGGACGCTGCACGCGGCTGGACATCTCCGGGCTCAGCAGCTACATGCTCGACGGCGAGCCGTTCGACGCCGACCCTGACCGACCGGTCACGATCACGGCGGGTCGCCGCCTTCGCTTCCTGAAGCCATGAGCGCCGCCGACAAGCAGAGCCTCACGTCCGGACGCAGCCGCGCGTTCCCGATGATCCGCGCCTTCGTCCTCGCCTACCCCGGGCGCAGCGCGACAGCGCTCGGTGCGGTCTTCCTGGCGGGCCTGATGGACGGGTTGGGCCTGTCGATGCTGCTCTCGATGCTGTCCTTTGCCACGCGCACCGACAAGCATGAGCCTTCGATGCCCGAGCAGTTCGCGTTGCGCGTGGCCGAGTTCGTCGGCCTGCAACCCAGTGCACCGGTGCTGCTGATGCTCGCGACGGTGCTGATAGCCATGAAGGCCGTGCTGTCGCTGGCCGCCAATCGGCAGGTGGGCTACACGGTCGCCAACATCGCCACCGATCTGCGGCTGTCATTGATCCGCTCGGTGCTGTCTGCACGCTGGTCTCACTACCTTCAGCAGTCGGTCGGTCGCCTGTCCAACGCCGTCTCCACCGAAGCTCAGCGTGCCTCCGAAGCCTTCCAGTGCAGCGCCGAGATGGCCGCGATGCTGCTGAATTCGATGATCTATCTGGTCATCGCGCTGTCGATTTCCTGGCAGGCCGGGCTGGCTACCGCGGCGGCCGGCGCCGTGCTGCTGGCAGTGCTTCACACGCTGGTGCGCACGTCCTTGCACGCCGGGCGGCAGCAGACGGCGCTGCTGAAGTCGCTGCTGTCGGTGATGGGCGGACAACTGGCTGCGGCGAAGGCGCTCAAGGCGATGGCCCGCGAAGACCATGTGGATGCACTCCTCGCCGACCAGACCAAGGCGCTTCGGAAGGCGCTGCGGCGACAGGTCACCAGCAAGGAAGCGATGAGCGCGCTGCAGGAGCCCCTGCTGGCGATCCTGGTCGGCATCGGCTTCTTCTTCAGCCTGATCATCCTGAAGCTGCCGCTGGCAGAAGTGCTGGTCATGCTGCTGCTGCTCGCGCGAACGGTGAGTTACCTGTCGAAGGCGCAGCGCGCCTACCAGCAGGTCGTCGTGCGCGAGAGCGCCTACTGGTCCCTGATGGAGAACATTGCAGCCGCCCGCGCCGAGGTCGAGCCGCGCGGCGGGCAGCAACGCGTGAAGCTCGTCGAGGGCATCACCTTCGATGAGGTGAGCTTCGGCCATGGCGAGCGTCGCGCCATCGTCGAGCGCGGCACGTTCAGCGTGCCAGCGCAGCAACTGACCGTGATCGTCGGTCCTTCGGGCGCGGGCAAGACGACGCTGCTGGACCTGATCGTGGGGCTGCTGCGGCCCGATGGCGGCACGATCCTCGTGGACGGCGTGCCGCTCGGCGATCTCGACCTGCGACAGTGGCGTCGGCAGATCGGCTATGTGCCTCAGGAATCGGTGATGGTCGACGAGTCCGTCGCCTACAACGTGGCCCTCGGTGAGGTCGACCTCAGCGAAGACCAGATCCGTGCGGCCCTGCGCGCAGCCGATGCGCTCGATTTCGTCGATGCCCTGCCCGAGGGGCTGCAGACACGCGTCGGCGAAGGCGGTTCGCTCCTGTCCGGCGGGCAGCGGCAGCGGCTGGCGATTGCGAGGGCGCTGGTGCACGAGCCGCGACTGCTGATCCTCGATGAGGCCACCAGCCACCTGGACCCGGAGGCCCAGGCCGCCGTGATAGAGACCGTGCGGCACCTCAAGGGCCACCTGACGATCCTCGCCGTCGCGCACCAGGATCTGTTGATCCAGGCTGCTGACCGGATCTACCGGCTCGCCGACGCCCAGGTCACCGAAGTGCACAGGCAGGGCGACGAAATCGGACTCCCGGTGCGCGGTTGATGGATCTGGGCCTGCAATTCGGGCGCGCGCGGCGGCGCCTGACCTATCTGATCTATCGCACGCTGCTGCGCTCGGTCGGCTTCAAGCGGGCCCGCACGCTTGGCGGCTGGTCTGGCGAGCTGCAGTTCCGCCTGTTCTGGCGCCAGCGCCACCGGCTGCAGCGCGACGTTGCGCTGATTCTTGGACGCCGGTCCGACGATCCGTACGTGGTCGAGCTGCTGCATGAGGCCTATCGCGTGAACAACGGGGCGGCGCTGGAAATCATGGCCATGTTCGATCGCCGCCAGGACGAGCACGATCTGGCGGCATGCTGCGAACTCGATGGCCTGGAGCATCTGCGCGAGGCGATGGGCGCAGGCCGCGGTGCCATCCTGCTGGCCACCCACTCGGGCAACGCACTGCTGACGACGATCCGCCTCGCACAGGCCGGCTGGCGGATCAGCGTCGTCTACCGCGATGCGAGGATGATGTCGGAGGGCTTCTTTCAGGACGGATTGGAGCAGTACGGCATCCAGGCCATCCTGGCAAACGGTGGCATCCGCGCCTACGGGCAGATGCTCACGGCCCTGAAGCAGGGCCGAATCGTCTTCGTGATGATGGACCAGGGCGTCAAGCAGGCCGAGGACGGCCTGATGCAGCGCTTTCTCGGCAAGGATCTGCCGATGCCCGCAGGTCCGGCTCAGCTGGCTCGCGCATCGCGAGCCCCGCTGCTGCCGCTGGTCACGACCGCGGTCTCGCCGGTGTGGCGGTTCGAGGTTCGACCTCAGGTGGCACTGACAGGCGATACGCTCGAATCCGACGTTGCTTTCCTGGTCGGCGTGACCGAACAGCAGATCCTGGCGTACCCGAAGTTCTGGAGCTGGCATCACCGTCGCTGGGGCAAGTCCCGCCTGATGCCCGTATCGACCCGTTCCTGACCCGACCGACAACTTAAGTTTCACAACAGGTCTCTAGGATGGAATCGCCTGAACCACACGGCGACCCATGGAACCCGAAACGAACACCGCCCCGATCTGGGTCTTGCTGGGCGCCAAGCACGGCGACAACCAGCAACTGCTCGCCATCGCCGAAGCGCTGAATCTGCCCTTTCGGACCATTGCGCTGCAATTCAACCGGCTGGCCAGACAGGCGCCCGTGCTTCTCGGCGCCAGTCGGCTGAGTTGGCACAGCGACGTGCCACTCGAAGCCCCCTGGCCGCGGGCCCTGCTGGCCGCCGGACGCAAGAGCGTGCCGGCTGCGCGATGGATACGCCAGCAATCCGGCGGGCGAACACGACTGATCCACGTGAACCGTCCCTGGGCACCGCTCGCATGGTTCGATCTGATCGTCAGCACCCCACAGTACGCGCTGCCCGAACGTCCCAACGTCCTGGCCAACCTGCTGCCGTTCGCGCGCGTGCCCAAAGACGCGATGCCGCACGCAGCGCTGCCGATCGAATCGGCTGCGCTGCCTCGCCCCTGGACGGGCGTGCTCGTGGGCGGCAAGAGCCGGCCCTTCGTACTGAACGACAACGGGGCCGCTGATCTGGCAAAGACGGTGAGCGCACTCGTGCGCAAGACCGGCGGCAGCGCCTGGATCCTGGGCAGCCCGAGGACCCCATCGGCGGCCATGCAGATCGTCGAACAGGACCTCACAGTGCCGTCCCATGTCGTGCGCTGGGGTCAAGGCGAGAACCTGTACGGCGCGGTGCTGGATCTGGTCGATTCCTTCGTCGTGACCTCGGACAGCGCATCGATGCTGACGGACGCCCTGTTGACCGGTCGCCCGGTGACACGGTTCGAACTGCCGCTGGAACCCGACCTGAAATGGCGCATCGCTTCGGCATGGCGCGCGGCCGCCCTGCACTCACCCGGATCAATGATCGCGCGCAGCTTCGAGGCTGCAGTCAACATCGGGCTGCTTTCATCGGTGCGTGATCTGGGCCGACTGCATCGCGCCCTGAACGAGGCGGGGCTGTTCAGCCCTGACGGACAGCCGCGCGAACTGGCTGAAAGTGAACGAAGAAGAACGCTGGACCGGATTGCCCGGGTGATCGAAGGAGCCTGATCGGTGGCCGGAATGGCCCACACCGATCAGGCACGGTCCGTCAGGGTCGCTGGGCTTCAGGCCGCGAGGCGCGACGCCGGACGAGACCGTGCGATGCACTCGAGTGCATCGGTTCGGATGTGACCGTGGGCGATCTCGTCCTTCAGCATGGAAACACTGACCGAGCCGTTGTCCAGGCACTCAGCGAGCAACTGGAAGAACAACCGCTCCTGTGCCGGGTCGGGGTGCTGCCGGTAGTGGCCCGCGCCGCGCCCGGTGAATCTGCGCAGCCAGATACCGGCCCGCGACTTCAGGGTGGTGCCGCGCGGCGTGAAGTCCGATGGCAGCCCGGTCTTCCAGGGCTGAGTTCGGCGATGCGTGTTGTGCAGCATCTTGGTGTCGCTTTCGAGCCGATCGAAATCATTCCACTGGGATTCCAGCACCCCGACGCTGCCCGCAGGCTCAAGCAACAGCCACATCCAGTCGCGATAGTCGCGCTCGCCACGAAACAGCTTCTCGAAGTCGGCTTCCCATTTCCAGTGTTCGAGACGCGAGCAATCCATCAGCATCACGCTCGACGCGTAATGCAACGAGCGGCGGAACTCGTCGCTCATCTGCCGCGCCATCACCGCCGCGCCCTGCATGTCTCGGTCGAGCAGTTCGTTGACGTCGCCCAGAGCAAAGACGTCCGGGTCGGTGATCACCGCCCTGCCTGCATATCCCATCTGCTCGGGAACAGCAAACCGAAGTGGTGTGAACGACTGAAGGTCGTCGTTTCGCCAGACCGTCTGCTTGCCCTCGCGCAGGTAACGGCGACCTTCGAAGCGCTCGAAAGCCGGGAAATCCGGGGTCTGCAGGATGCGCACGTCGAAACGCTCGGGTGCCGCACTGTTGCGCACCAGCGCATGCTGCGCGACCAGCGCTCCGACGATCTGCTTGGGATTGGTGTGGATGAAGACAGCGTTGCGCATGTCGGAATCGGTGACTCGAGATCGAGGGGCTCCGGGAAACCGCCGTCACGCGGTCAGCCGGTGCGAGGTCGCTTCATTGACGGCAAGACATTGCCATCCATGCTACCGCGACGCCGACTTCGATTCGCGCATGGCAACACGAGCCGTTACGACATCGGTGGTCGGGGTGGGCTACCCTGTGGGCCGAACGATCCCGTTGCGATCCACGATCCTGTGAATTGCGTCCGATCGCTGCCCGTGAACGAGGATCTGCCACTCCAGTGCGTGGGATCCGACAGGACAACCAAGGTCTCGCAGATGAAGGAACGTCTTTGAAGGTGCTCATCACCGGTGCCGGATCATCCGGGAGCTGGGCCATCCGGGGCGAGCAACTGGGTCAGACGATCGGCGCGACGGTTCAGCCACTGGCCCGGTCGGCACGGGGCTTTGACGTCGTCGTCATCGTCAAGCGGCTGAACGACAAAGCCATCCTCAGATCGGCGCGCTGGCATGGGGTGCCGGTCATCTGGGACGTCGTGGATGCCTGGCCCCAGGGACGGGGCACGGAGAAGGTCTGGACATCCGAAGGATCGATATCGTGGCTGCGTCGATCGATTCGCAGGATCCGGCCCGATGGCGTCATCGCTCCCACGCGAAAGATGGAGCACGACCTGCTGTCGGTGCTCGGGAAGGACGTGCTGGTCACGACCCTGGCTCACCATGCCTGGCCGGACAAGCCGATCAATCCGATCAGACAGCAAGTCAGATCCATCGGCTACCAGGGCAGCGAGAAGCACCTGGGTCTGTGGTCCGGGGTGTTGGTCGAGGAGGCCCGCAAGCGCGGGTGGGAATTCGTCATCAACCCACCATCGCTGGCAGACGTCGACATTGCGGTGGCGCTTCGCCGGGATACGGGCTATGCGCCCAAGCACTGGAAAAGCAATGTCAAGCTGGCCAACGCCCAGGCCAGCGGCACGCCGATCATCCTCACCCGAGAGTCGGGCTATCTGGAGACAGCTTCGGGCGGCGAGTTCTGGGCCGACACGCCCGACGAATTGAATTCAGGACTCGACTGGTTTTCAGAGCACGCCCATCGCCTCGAGGCCAGCCGCCGGATGCTGGGCACAGAACCCCGGCTGGTAGACATCGGCAACGACTACCGGCACTGGCTGCGAAGCGTCTGTGAAGCGCCCCACCTGTTCAACAGACGCCACGCCTCCCGGGCGCGTCGCCTCTGCGCCTTGGCCAGCAGCATGGTGGTGGACCGGTTCCGGAACCGAGTCGGCGGCTGATATTCGCCGGCAAACTTCAGGTCACGCGATGGCTACCGGAACATGCTCGGGCGCCGGGCGCCGCAGGAAATCAGCCATGAGGTCGGCCCCACGACGGGCGCTCGGCTCGCCGCGCCCGGCTCCGCCGAAGGTCTCCTCGAAATAGGCACGCTGCCTGGGTTCGTAGTCGGAGTGCGTCTCGAGAGACTGCAGCAGCGCAGCGTCGAGTCCAGCGATGTCGCTCAGCACCGGTCCCAGCGTCCAGAACCGGTAGTTCGGATCGCCCTGCCAGGATGTCCGTCGCGGATCGAGGAACAGGCAGGGACGGGGGCGCAGCATGAACTCCGCGACCTGACTGCTGACATCGCCCAGGTACAGGTCGGATCCCAGCGCGTAGGTCATGTCGATGCTGCGCTCGCTACCGAGATCGATCAGCATGTGGGCGAACTTCGCAAAGCGACTGAACGCGAAATACTTCCAGTAGTTCGGTGGTTCGAACAGTCGAACATGCGGAGCGAACACCAGGTTGTAGCGGGTGCTCTTCGCAAAATAATCGAGCACCTGCCAGCCGACGGCCGGCCACGATGACAGATCGGGATCGAAATGCGGGCTGTAAAGCACGGTGGGTCGATCGTTGTCGAAGAGACGCGGTTGGCGCCCGCCAGCGGCAAGCACCCAATCGAACTTGGCGTAGACACCTGTCGCGTAGGCGCCGGGTCGGATCAGCCCGGCCTCGAGCCTGCGTTTCTCGAGCTTCTCCCCGAAAGTGAAGACGAAATCGAACTCATGGATCTCGGGCGCCACGGCCATGGCTCGGTCTCCGGCACCGTGTCCCGTGTAGATCATCCGCGTGCGCTGCGGCAGCAGCCCGCTGCGGCGCAGATCCAGTGACGTTCGCTCCGGCGTTACCAGGGCATCGCATGCAGCCAGGTAGTTCGCATTGAGCGTCAGCGTCCGTTTCTTCTTCGGCGCCAGCTCGCCCGTGAGACCCGACCTCAGGCGCGCAATCCAGGGACGATCGAGCAGGCGATACCCGAGTCGGGAGCGAAACCCGTATTGATCGGCAAGGCGCCGCGCAAAGTCCAGATGTCGCTCGCTCGCCCCCGCCACGTCGACGTCGAAATCGGGATGCCTGGCAGCCAGCTCCAGCGCGATCGGCAGCGAATGCGGGATCTGATGGAGCTGCGCGTTGTACAGAAAGCAGACTTTCATCAGGTCGCCAGGGTCGCCAAGTGCACTCGAAAGATACTCCATGAAGGCTGCCCGCGCCGCAGGGTGCAGACCTCGGCATACTTTCCCGCACACAAATGAACGTCGAGCAGCACATTTCCGACCGACCAACGACCCCTGCCCCGCTGGCCGCAGTGACCGGCGCCACCGGCTTCATCGGTCGGCACCTCGTCGCCACGCTGGCCGAGGCTGGTTGGCGCACCCGCCTGCTGTTGCGGCGCGAACCGGACGAGCCGCAATGGCGCACCGTGCGTCCGCAGGTGGTGGCCGGCTCGCTGGGCGATGAAGCAGCGTTGGCAAGGCTGGTCGATGGCGCGGATGCGGTGATCCACCTGGCCGGTCTCATCAAGGCGGCGAGACGAGCCGACTTCTTCGATGTCAATTGCGAATCTGCGGCCAGACTGGCTCGCGTCGTGCGGCGATGCGCACCGCGGGCGCACTTCGTGATGGTGTCCAGCCTCGCAGCGCGCGAACCGCTGCTGTCGGACTACGCCGCGAGCAAGCGTGCCGGTGAGGCCGCGGTGCTGGATGTGCTGGGGTCGTGCGCGACGGTGCTGCGTCCGCCGGCGGTCTACGGCCCGGGGGACCGTGAAACCCTGCTCTTCTTCCAGCTGGCCCGCATGCGCCGCGTGCCCTTGCTGGGTGGGCCGGATGCCCGTGCGGCCCTGATTCATGTGGGAGACCTGTCACGGCTCATCGCGACGCTCGCAGCCAGCCCGCCGCGCGGTGAGTTGCTGACGGCCGCAGACGGCAGACCCGGGGGCTACCGCTGGGACGAATTGCTCGGCGCCGCCGCGCGCGCAGTAGGCAATACCGAGCCGCGCTTCGTGCGGGCGCCGCAAGGCGTGCTCGGCGCGGTCGCACTGGTCGGCGATCTCGCGCGCGCACTGGGTTCGGCCAGCATGCTCAATTCGCAGAAGCTGCGCGAACTGCGTCATCTGGACTGGTCGGTGTCGCCAGCAGAGCTGGCACAAGCGCCGGGCTGGACCGCCCGCTTCGACATAGACGATGGGTTCGCCGATGCCGTGGCGTGGTACCGGACTGCCGGCTGGCTGCCTCGTCAGGACCTCACCGGCTAGCGCAACACACCCCGGCGCCGCAGCTGCCAGTAAAGCAGCGGTGCGGCCAGCAACGGATGGCGCCGCTGGAATGGGCTCGGCTCGATGCGGTAACCACTGTGCCGTTCGACCTTCCAGGCGACATAGTCGATCGCGTTGTCGAAGGTCAATGCCGCCTTGAGCAGGCGCAGCAGATTGAGCGGTTGACCGAGCCGTTGCCGCAGGCGCCACCGTCGCTCGCCGCGGGCACGTTCACCAGGATCGAGCAACGGGGCCAGATTGCCGTCAGCGCGCACCGCAAAGGCCAGTCCGGCGGCGCACCAGGCTGCAGACAGCAGCCTCTCGTAGCGGGCCGCGACGCCGGTCAGCAGATCGGCTCCGCGGCTGCTGCGCTCCACGCGCAACTCGGCCGCATACGTGCGCTTGTAAAGCCCGCGCCAGTAGGCTGCCGGCTCGCCCTCGGAGGGCCCCAGCAGCGCCGCCCACCGCGCAGCCGTGGAGGCGGCCTCGGCCACCGCATCGCGCACAGCCAGCCAGTCGGTCTCGCTGCGGACATGCACGCAAGCGCAGGGCTGCGAGAAACGCGCCCACAGCGTCGTGTCGACGGACCGCATCGATACGCCGCGCCGAAACTGCGCCAGCGTCATCACCGCGTACTTGGCGCGCAAACCGGGAACGATGGCGTCAGCCTCCACGTACCCGACGTTAGGCGGCAGCAGCCAGTTGGCGAACGCCACCCAGCGCGGGCCGGGCCAGTCGCGGCATCGGTCGATCAGCACGTAGAAGTCCAGGACGCCGTCGAGCGCGTCGTCGCGCAGCGCCGAGCCGTAGAACAGCACCGCGGCCGTGCCCGCACCGGCGCGCCCGGCGAGCTGTCGGGCCAGCGCCGTCACCGGCGGCGGCACGGGACGACGCAG
>JAGNWJ010000017.1:13268-20350 GCA_017986065.1 Rhizobacter sp.
GATGCCGGCGTTCGCGCACTGGCGCGTGACCCAGCGGGCCGGGCGCGGCCACGCGTACAGCGTGACGAGGTCGGTCACGCCCTTGTAGGAGCCGGCGAAGATCCGACGCTCGATCGCGGGCAGATCGGCAGCGACCAGCGGCAACAGATAGGGCGGTTCCCGCTTTCTCAAGGCATCGTTGTAGCCATCGGCGATCTGGGCGGGCGTGACCTTGCGCGCCGCAGCGGGCGCACGCCCTGCCGCCAGCATTTGCTCGACGCCTGCTTCAGGAGCGGACAAACCCAGCGCAACGACCGCACCATCGGACGCAACCAAAGCCACATCGTCGTCGGCACCGCACAGACCGCGCACCAGCGCGTCGTCGTACACCCAGTCCGCGCGCAACAGGACGGTTCGCGGCGCATGGGACGCGTCATCGACCGCACCGGCTCGTTCCAATTGCCGGCGCAGCCGCAACTCGGAGCTCAGGCTCCAGACTCGCAGAGGCGAGTCGCCAACCACCACGCCAGCCGTGCGGCGGGCGGGAACTGCTGAGGCGCTCATCGGCCCCACCCATCGCCTGACGGCGAGAATTCTTTTGGCATCATCAACGGGTGAACACCCAAGGCGTGAAAGTCGGAACCGCAGCAGCGCATTATCGATGAGCGATTTCGCGTTCGCGCACATCTCGGACCTGCACCTGCCCTTCGAGCCCCGGCTTTCGCTGCGGCAGCATTTCTCGAAGCGGCAGCTCAGCGTGTGGTCGTGGCGTCGGCGAGGCGAAGTGCAAAGCGACCACATCCTCGCGGCCCTCAAGAGGGATCTTCACGACCACGCGATAGACCATGTGCTGCTGACTGGCGACATCACCAACTTCTCTCTGCCGGGAGAGTTCAGGCACGCGGCGGGCTGGCTCTCGGCACTTGCACCGGCCGATCGCATCAGCCTGGTCCCCGGCAATCACGATGCGCTGGTGCCGGTGCCTGCAACCGAGGGCATCGGCCAGTGGGACGCATGGACACGGTTGGATCGAGGCTGGCCGTTCGCGCATCGGGTGCGCAACGTGACGCTGATCGGCCTCAATTCGGCACTGCCGACCGCGCCGCTGCTGGCGCGAGGCAGGCTCGGCCCGCACCAGCTCGAGCAGCTTGAACGCATGCTCACCGACGAAGGGGCTGCCGGGCGGGTGCGCATCGTGATGCTCCACCACCCGGCAGCGCGGGGCGCCATAGGCTGGCGCAAGGCGCTGGCCGATGGCGATGCGCTGCGTGCTGTGCTGGCTCGCACGGGCGCGGAGCTCGTGCTGCACGGACACGCCCGCGATGCACGCCTGGATGCGATTTCCGGGCCACGCGAGCCGATCCCCTGCCTGTGCGTGCCCTCGTCGTCGGCCCTTCCGAATCCGAAGGACCAGGGCGCGCGCTGGCATGCATTGCGCATCATCGAATGCGACAGTGATCGCCGCGTCGAGGTGACGGTGCGGCGCTGGTCGATCGACGCAGGGTCGTTCGTCACCGACATCGTCTATGAGCTGTGTCTGCCGAAGCAGAGCCCACTCGCTGCAGGCGATAATCCGGCACCCTGAGACAGACGGGTCCGACCATGGCCAATGCGACAGAGACCAAGTTCGGAGATCCCACGACGCGCCTCGCGCAGACGGATCACTGGACCGTGCTGCTTCGGCCCAGACAACCCACATTCGGATCGCTGGTCCTGATCTGCCGGGAACCGGTGCGTTCGTTCGCCGAAGTCAGCGCTCCGGGCTACATCGAATTGCGCGATGTCGTGCGCCGCATCGAGGCCACGCTGCAAGACGTGGTCGCCTATGAACGGATCAACTACCTGATGCTGATGATGGTCGATCCGGATGTGCATTTCCATGTGATCCCACGCTACGCGGGATCGCGCCAATTCGGCGACATCGAATTTCGCGATGCCGGCTGGCCAGGCCCGCCGGCACTCGATGCGGCCGTGGCGCTGGAGCCGGCCACAAGCGTCGCGTTGCTGAATCAGCTGCGCGAGGCATGGCTGCGCAGCGCAGGCCAGGACCGAGCGCCTTGATTTCCTGGTTCACTCTCGATCGACTCGACCGCTACTCACTGCGACTGATCACAGGTCCGTTCGCGATGGCGCTGGTGGCGCTGCTGCTGGCACAACTGCTGGAGCGCCTGCTCAGACTGTTCGACCTGGCAGCCTCTGCCGGTGCACCTCCTTCAAGCGTGCTGGTGATGGCCGCCACCCTCGTGCCGCACTACCTCGGTCTGGCACTGCCGATGGCCTTCACTGCGGCCATCTTCATGGCTGCGGCGCACATGTGCGATGACAACGAGCTGGACGTGATGCTGGTCGCCGGCCGTTCGATCGCCCGCATTGCAGCGCCCTACTTCCTGCTCGCGATGTTCCTGTGCGTCTTCAGCCTGTACCTCTACGGGCAGCTGCAACCGCTGGCGCGCTATGGCTATCACGTCGCCGTGAACCGGGTGCTGCAGACCGGATGGGATGCCCGCGTAGAAGAAAACCGGTTCATCGACATCGGACACGGCATCACCTTCAGTGCGGACGTGATCGAAGGCGACGGGCGGGATCTTCGCGGCGTGCTGATGGAGCGCCGGAGCGCCGGCAACGACGAGATCCTGACGGCTGCACGAGGGCACCTCGTGCACACACCCGACGGTCTGCAACTGCAACTCGAGGAGGGACAGATCGTGCGCCAGCGCGACGTGCCCGGCCCGAGCGGGACGGCGATATCGGTATCGCGTTTCGCGCACGGCTTCTCCGGGCGCGATTTCGCACCTGAAGTGGAGCCCCTGGCCGATCGCGGTGGCTCGGTACGCGAACGGACCCTGCACGAACTCTGGCGCGACATGCAGCCTGAGAAGGAAGCGGTCGACCGTGCCAAGGCGGCGGCCGAGTTCCATGGCCGCCTGGCTCGGGCGATGACGTTTCCGCTCCTGCCGCTGCTGGCGCTGCCGTTGGGCATGGCCTCCAAGCGCGGCCGACGCACACCCGGCGTCATCTTCGCGGTGCTGGCGCTGCTGGCCATCCACCATGCGCTGCAACTCGGAGAAAGCCTGGCCGAATCGGGCCGCCTGCCTGCCGCGGCCGCCGTGTGGACGCCATTCGCCGTCTTCGCGGCCCTGAGCCTGTGGATCTTTCGCAGCAGCCTGGCCTGGCCGGGTGACAACCCGGTGCTGCGCGCCGTGATGGCCATCGAGGCCTGGTTCGATCGCGCGCGGACGCGAACCCGGCCGAAGACCGTCGCATGAACGGGCGCCTGGCTTCGTACCTGCGCCGCCGCGTCGGCATGCAGATCCTCGCGTTGCTGGCCGTGCTCACCGCCATGATGCAGGTGCTCGAGTTGCTCGACGTGACTACCGACATACTCGAACGCGGTCAGGGGGTGAGCGGCCTGCTCTACTACGCCGCCCTGCGCACGCCGGCTGAGCTCGCGCTGGCCTTGCCGCTGGCGGTCCTGCTCGGAACGATGACCGCACTGAACGCCATGTCTCGCGGCATGGAGATCACTGCGATGCGCATCAGCGGCATGAGCCTGATGCGACTGCTGCGCGACCTCTTGCCGGTACTGCTCGCCGTGGCTGCCGTCCAGGTCGTGCTGCTGCAGGCGGTGCTGCCCCGGGTCGAAATTGAATTGAAGCAGTGGTGGAATGCAACCACACCCCCCGAGCCGGCAACTGCGCCCGAAAAAGAGACGCCGCCGCTGTGGGCGCATACCCGCGACGGTGCGGTATCGATAGACACCTTCAGTCCCGATGGCCGGCAACTGCGAGACGTTCGCCTTTATTCGCAGCGTGCCGGCCAGCTCACTTCGCGCATTCGTGCAGCCACGGCAAGCTGGGACGGGCGAGCCTGGCAGCTCGAGGATGTGACGGAGCTGCGCATCGAGGCCTCGGGGGTGCGTGTCATCCATGAAAAGATGCGCGAGTGGCAGTCGAACCTGCATCCCGAGGAAGTGCTGCGCCTGGGCCTGCCGCGACCCTACCTATCCACTATGATGCTTGCCGACGTGATAGCCGGTTCCCGCGTCGGATCACAACCACTCAGCTACTACCAGACCGCCTTGTACCGTTCGTTCGCGGCGCCGCTCGGCGTGTTCATCATGCTGCTGCTGGCACTGCCGACGGCCATCACGCCTGCACGCGCGACAGGCGGTGGCGCGATGCTGCTGGCACTGACGCTGGGTCTCGGATTCCTGCTGTTCGACGGCATCGTGGCGGCGCTCGGCTCCAGTGGCAAATTTCCGCCGCTCGCCACGGCCCTCACCGCACCGCTGCTGTTCGCCTCTATCGGCCTCTGGCGCCTGCGGGCCTGCGAAAGCCTATGAAGATCTGGATCGACACGGGCGCCACTCAGCGCGCCCAGACGCTGTTCGGGGTTCCGCCCATCGAGCGACTGCGTCGCAGTGCGGCGAAGCTCGTCGCCGGAACGCCGGTCGTCCTGTCGGGGCCCGATGCCACGGAGCAGACCTGGGCCGGCGCAACGATCGAAGCGGACGCGACGAAACTCGGCGCTCGCCTGCGCAAGGCCTTGTCGCAAGGGCCGCTGGTGGCTCTCGATGGTGCCAACGTGATCGACCCGCGACTCATCGCGTTTCTGGTGCGCCGCGACGGTTCCTGCGCAGCCTCACGGGGTGAGGGCGATCAACGGGCAGTGGCGCTGCGGCTGGTGCCGGAACTCGCCGATGCCATCCCCGAGCAGGCCGAGGACCTGCGCACGGTGGCCGAAACGCTGATGGCGGCCGGACTGATCGCGCCGTTCGACGAGAAGGAATTCCCGGCTTACATGGACAAGCTCCGGCGTTCGCTGCCGTACTGGATTCATGCCGTGACCGACACCGTCACTCGCCAGCGTCTCGAGCGGCAGATGTTCTGGGACAACTACAAGGGTTCGACGGACCTGCTGACTCGCTACGTCTATCCGCCGCTGGTCTGGCCCCTGGTGCGCCTGTGCGTGCGCCTGGGACTCCATCCGAATACCGTGACGCTGCTGTCGATCGTGCTGACCATCGCCGCGGTGCCCTTGTTCGCACGAGGCGATTTCCTGGCCGGCTTCGTCTGTGCCTACGGCATGAGCGTGCTGGACAGCGTCGACGGCAAGCTGGCGCGACTGACCTTGACCGACTCGAAGATAGGCAATCTGCTCGACCACGGGACCGACATCGTGCATCCGCCTTTCTGGTACTTCGCATTCGCGTGGGGCCTCGGCGGTCACAACCCCGGAGACCCGCTGTACCAGGCAGCAATCTGGATGATCGTCTTCTATGTCGCGGACCGCGTCGTGCTGAGCATTGCGAAACGCCGAATCGGCTTCGCGCTGCATGCAGCCTCGCGACTCGACGGATTCGTGCGCAGCTTCATCGCCCGTCGCAACATCACGATGACCATCATGGCGTTCGGCGTGCTGCTGGGCGTCGGCCCGGCCGCCTTCTACGTCATCACCGCCTGGCAGGGCCTGACCTTCGCCTGGCACGCCGCGCGAACCGTCTGGCATGGATTTCTATCGCGTGCGCAGGCGCGCCCGGCTGCGTGATGGGCGGCATCGAGATCCTCCCGGTGGGTTCACCGGCAGAGCTGGACAGGTTCATCAAGCTGCCTGCGAGGCTGTACGCAGGTGACCCGGCTTTTGTGGCGCCGCTGATGATGGAGCGCCGCGAGGCCCTTTCACCCTCGAAGAATCCGTACTTCGCGCACGCCGAGACTCAGTTCTGGCTCGCACGGCGCGACGGACGCGACGTCGGGCGCATCAGCGCCCAGATCGACCGGCTCGTCACGGACCCCGACGTCGGTCACTTCGGAATGATCGTCGCCGAGGACGACGCCGAAGTGTTCGCGGCCCTGTTCGCGGCTGCAGAGGGCTGGCTGCGGGCGCGCGGAAAGCGACGCATCATGGGCCCCTTCAACCTCTCGATCAACGAGGAAACCGGCCTGTTGATCGACGGTTTCGACGCGCCGCCCGTGATGCTGATGGGGCACGATCCGCGTTACGCCGGGCCGCGAATCGAGGCGCTCGGCTACGCGAAGGCGAAGGACCTGATCGCCTACATGTACGACATCGATCACGAGCTGCCGGCAGCAGCTCGCCGCAAGATCGACTCCCGCAAGGCCACGGCGCTGACGGTACGCCGGCTCGACATGCAGCGCTATCGCGAAGAGTTCGACACGGTCACGGCGATCTTCAACGACGCCTGGTCGCAGAACTGGGGATTCATCGCCTTCACCAAAGCCGAGATCGCGCACATGGCCAAGAGCCTCAAGATGCTGATCGACCCGAACTGCGTGGCCATCGTCGAGATGAACGGCGAAGCCATCGGTTTCGGCATCGCACTGCCCAACCTCAACGAACTGATCGCCGACTTCGGTGGTAACCTGCTTCCGTTCAACTGGATCAAGCTGATGTACCGGCTTCGGCGTGGCGCGCGGACCGCGCGCGTTCCGCTGATGGGCATCCGTCGCAGTTGCAGCACCAGTTTTGCTGGCGGGCTGGCGCCTTTCCTCGTCATCGATGCGCTGCGCAAGGGACTGCGGGCCAAGGGCGTGAAGCAGGTCGAACTCTCCTGGATCCTCGAGGACAACCGGCCCATGCGGCACGTCATCGAAGCGCTGGGCGCCAACCCGTACAAGACGTACCGGGTCTACGAGAAGACGCTGGCTCAGTGACCACGAACCGGCTGCAATCGGCCGCGCTCGCCGGACTCCTGATGTGAGACAGCTCACCGCACTGGTGCTGGCGGGTACGCGGGCCGGAGGCGATCCCCTGGCCGCCTATGCCGGCGTCAGCCACAAGGCGCTGATCGAGGTCGGTGGCACCACGATGATCGAACGGGTCGTGAGCACCCTGGCCGCCGCACCCGATGTCGCACGAATCATCGTGGCCATCGAGCGGCCGGATCTGCTGATCGGCCTGCCCGGCCTGCAGCCCCCCTTGTGCTGCAAGCCGGTCAGCACGATGCCGACCGGATCCGGACCCAGTGCCACCGTCGCTGCCGCCCTGGTCTGCGAAGGTACGCCTCTGCTGGTCACGACCGCCGATCACGCCCTGCTGGAGGCAGCGTGGGTGCAGGAGTTCCTGGCAGCCTGCCCCGCCGA
>JAGNWJ010000017.1:20450-39824 GCA_017986065.1 Rhizobacter sp.
CCGTTGACGCGCTCTGCCGACAAGGTCTTGCCAATGGCGCGCAGGTGAACTCCGTCGGTCTCGACCTTCATGTCATCAGAGTCGTAGTTCGGCTTGCGATCGATCGTGACGGTGATGGGGGCTGATGCCGCAGCTATCAGCCGGCCGGCGATATCAGGTTCGAACAACGTGTCACCGTTCAGGATCAGGCAGGTCCCGGTCAGTTCGGCGCGCGCCATCCAGCAACTCGCGAGGTTGTCGGCCAGCTTGTAGAAGGGGTTGTAGAGCGTGCGCACCCGCATGTTCTGCGGTGCAACGCGCTTGAGTTCGGCTTCGACCAGCTCCGGGTGAAAGCCCGTTACCACCACCGCTTCGGGCACGCCCATCTGGGACAGGCCCCGAAGCTGCCATTCGAGCATGCTGCGCCCGCACAGATCGAGAAGGCACTTGGGCATTTGCGCCGTCAGAGGCAGCAGACGGCTGCCTTGGCCCGCACTGAGAATCACCGCGCGTTGGGGTTGGGACACGTTGCCGACTTTCAAGAGTGGATGGAAAAACCGCGCGAGCTTACAAGACGGCTTGATATGGAGCGACAGGCCTGACGCGCGCCGCTGGTCGCAGACCGTGCTCGATCTCGCCCCTGGCGAGGCGCCGGACCGTCACCTTGCACGGCTGGTCCGCCATCGCCAGGTGGGCCATGTGGCGACGGCCCGCCGGGATCGGCCAGGTGCGCCACAGGCATCCGTCCAGGGCAGCGCGCTGTTCCGCTGCCCCCGTGTCGACCCGTGCCACGTCGCGCAGACCCCGATGACCGGCAGCCTTGGCCACCGCCTCCTTGCGGGTCCACACCGAGTAGAAGCGTCGCGCGCTTCGAGCAGCCCAGGATCGCTCGGCTGGACTCAGGTAGATCCGGAAATCCTCGGCCGTCAGATCGCCCAGCGCCTCGACGTCGATGCCGACGGGCCCGCAAGTCGACAGCGCACAGACCACACGCCCTTCGCAATGCGACAGGCTGAATTCAACCGGCAGATCAAGTGTCGGCCGGGACCGAGGGCCGTAGCTCAGTGAATCCAGTCCTTCAGCTTCGAACCCCAGCCGCGTGAGCCCGGCTGAAAGCAATCGGCTGCCGAGCAGCGATTGCCATCTCGCACGCTGGTCCGACCAGCCAGCAATCTCCGACCGGCGTCGCAGCGGCAATTGCGCCAGCCATTCGGCCTCGATCGCCGGCGTTGGCGAAAATTCGGAGGTGATGAAAACCGTTACGGACATGGAGGCGGCAGTTGGCGCGCCCGCACGTGACACAATTTGCAGGCCAAAACAGAATAGCGATTATGGTTCAGGAACTGCTGGCCCCGGGCCCGCAAGAACGCCACGACCTCGACGCCGACGACGAAAGCCTGCTCCTGCTGCAGGAATTGAAGCCGAGGTTCGGGGACATATGCCGTGTGACGGCGTGCAGCCGTGCCAGTGACAGCCTGGTGATTCACTCTCCGGATGACATCCGGCATGTGCTGCTGGTCAACCGAGGCAATTACGTCAAGGGCGTCGGCCTGGAACGTGTGCGGGTGCTCCTGGGCAAAGGCCTGATCGCGAACGACGGCGAGTCATGGACAAGGCAGCGCAGGATGATGCAGCCGATGTTCCACAGCCAGGTGATACGCGGTTTTTCGATATTCATGGAGCGGCTCAACCTGGACCTGATCGAGCGCTGGGCCGGCCACGCCGCTCGCTGTGAACCGATCAACCTGACGCGCGACCTCAGTGAAGTGACCCTTGGCATCGTGCTGCGCGCCCTGTTCGGATCCGATCTCGACCGGCTGATCGCTTCCGAGGGATCCAGCCCGTTTGATTTGCTGACCCGGGAGACACGTCGCGACCTGCCCTTTGCAGCGAAATTCCGCGCCTTGACCCGGCACGTTATCGCCATGATCGATGCGCGCCGCAAGGAACGGCGCATCGAGATGGACCTGCTGTCGATGCTGATGGAGGCACGGGACAGGGACAGCGGAGAGGCCATGCCCGATCGCGCGATCCTCGACGAGATCATGACCTTGATCGTCGCGGGCCACGAGACCACCGCCAGCACGCTCAACTGGACCTGGTACCTGCTGTCCCAGCACGCCGATGTCGAATCTCGCCTGCACGAGTCCATCGCGGACGCAAATCCGCTGCCTGCGCCTGCGCAGTCGGCTGGCGATGAGCCTCCGCAAGCCCGCTCGTACGTGGAACGGGTGCTGCAGGAATCCATGCGCCTGTACCCATCGGGCTGGCTGCTCACCCGCCGCGCACTGAGGGATGACAGGCTCGCGGGCTATCAGGTGCCCGCAGGCACCGACATCTTCATCTGCCCGTACCTGCTCCACCGGGACGCCAGGCACTGGGAGCACCCTGATGATTTCGATCCGGATCGCTTTTTGACCGACGCGGCAGAATCGCGGCATCGCTTTGCCTTCCTGCCGTTTTCCGCGGGACCCCGCTACTGCATCGGTGCCAGCTTCGCGATGACGGAAATGACGATGCACCTGAGCATGGTCGCGCAGCGATTCCGGCTTCGATACGCTGCCAGCAAACCACCGCAGGCCGAATTCCAGATCAACTTGCGCACACGTCAAGACGTCTACATGCATGTCGTGGCGCGCTGAAGAACCCCCGATGCCGCAATTCGAAACACTAGATGCGTTTCTTCCCGCCGACGCGCGAGAGGATCGTCAGATCACCTTCATCGAAGGAGAACACGATCAGCGCACGCTGACGTTCAGAAGATTGCGGCAGCGAGCCATTGGCGCGCTGGGCAGCCTGCAGCGACGCGGGTTCTCCCGCGGGGACATGCTGATCCTGTACCTCGGCGACAACGAGCGCTTCGTCGAAATGTTCTGGGCCTGCTTGCTGGGTGGCATCGTGCCGGTGCCGTTGGCGCCTGGCGGCAACGACGAACACTGGCGCAAGCTGCTGCGCGTGTTTGCTCAGCTCGATCGCGTTTCGGTGTGCCTGGACGCGCCCGCGCTTGAGCGCTTCGATGCCTTTGTCTGCCGGCACGACCTGAAGGCAGAAGGGGATCTCCTGAGATCGCGCACCGTCATGGTCGGCAGTCTCGACATTGCCGGAGAACCCGGGCTTCCATTCCAGGCCCAGCCGGATGACATCGCTTTCATCCAGTACTCATCAGGTTCGACAGGCGAACCGAAGGGTGTCCTGCTGACACACCGCAATCTCACGGCCAACGCTGCTTCGATCATCGAGGGCGCCGCGTACACAGACCGCGATTTGGTTCTCAGCTGGATGCCTCTTTCGCACGACATGGGTCTGATAGGTTTTCACCTGACCTTTCTGGCCGGCGGTATCAGCCACACCATCATGCGTACGGATCTGTTCGCGCGGCGGCCGCTGCTGTGGATGGAACTGGCGAGCCAGCAACGATCGACTGTGTTGTGCTCACCGAATTTCGGCTTTCAGCACTACCTGCGGCAATACGACATCAAGTCGCCGCAAGGCCTCGACCTCTCCTCTATCCGGCTGATCTTCAATGGTGCCGAACCCATTTCAGCTGATTTGTGCCGCCGGTTCATGCGAACCATGGCGCCGCATGGACTGAAGCCCAACACTCTTTTCCCTGTTTACGGACTGGCCGAGGCCACCCTCGCAGTGAGCTTCTCACGCCCCGGAGCACCGCTTGAAACTGTCAAGCTGAGCCCGGCAATTCTGCGCGTGGGGGAGCAGGTGGACACCCTGTCGGCAGACACAGGGCGGTTGATCGAGTTCGTGAAGGTCGGTCCACCGCTGCCGGGCAACGAAGTTCGAATCGTCGACGATGACGGGGTAACGCTCGAAGAGCGCATGCTGGGACATGTGCAAATGCGCGGCGACAACGTGACACAGGGCTATTACCGGAACGAGAAGCGAACGGCCGAAGTGCGCTCGGCCGACGGATGGCTGGACACCGGCGATCTCGGGTTGCTGTGGGACGGACAACTCGTGATCACCGGCCGAGCCAAGGATCTGATCATCATCAACGGCCTGAACCACTACCCGCAGGATCTGGAGCGTATCGCCGAACAGGTCGAGGGGATCGAACCCAATCGCGTGGCTGCAGCCGGAGTGCGCCGAACGGGAGCGGAAACTGAGGAACTGGCCATCTTCGTGCTTCATCGTGGCGACATCGCCGACTTTCCATTGAAGGCACTTGCATTGCGAAAGGCGATCCTGCAGCAGTCAGGCCTCGAAGCCACGCATGTCGTGCCCGTCCGACAGATCCCGAAGACAAGCAGTGGAAAGCTGCAGCGTTATGCGCTGGCTGAAGCTCTCGAGCGAGGGGAATTCGACAGCGTTCTGACCGAATTGGCCCCGCTGCTGGCTGCGAGCAGCGCTGCGGATCCACGGGAGTACGACACATCGCCGACCGTCAGGCGCCTGCTGGCGATCTGCGCTGGGTTCATCCCGGACCGGACGCTGTCGCCCCAGACCAACCTGCTCGAGATCAACCTCAACTCCTTGACCCTGGCGCGCATCCACGAAGCGATCGAGCGAGAGTTTCCCCAGCGGATCGAGGTCACCGACCTGTTCGACTACCCGACACTGCACCAGCTTGCAGACTTCCTGGACAGCACTTCTAGTTGAGGTCATGGCAGGCGGACCGGTCTCGAGCCTGTCAAAATACAGACTTGTGGCTTCTCCGGTCGCCGTTTGCCAAGACATGTTGCTGCAATCGTGACAGTTCCATTGCAACGCGGCGGCGCACAAATTACATTTCCGGGCAGTTCAAGTTTTGCTGAAGTTTTGCAGAATAAAAAAGGGGGGGGGGTTGATAGCTCACTTGCGAGGCCAGTTCGGCCGACAGGGGTGCGTCCAGTGAACGGGGCGACACCTTCTCTCTACAGCCCCACACCGACCGCTAGCGGCATCGAACTGCGCAGCGCGGATTTCGCGACCCTGGCGGAAGCGCTGGATTACGCCGCGCAAGGCGAATCCGGCTTCAACTATTACGATGGGCGTGGCAAGCTGGTTGCCACGCTGTCTTACCGTGAGATCCGTTCGCTTGCGCTCGAAATGGCGCGACACCTCGCTCCTCTGGGGCGCGGCCAGCGGATGGCCTTGGTCGCGCACACACACGTCGATTTCGCGGTCATGTTCTACGCCTGCCAGTACGCAGGACTGGTCCCTGTGCCCTTGCCCGCTGCAGTGCATCTGGGCGGCCGCGAGGCTTACATCCGCCACCTGCGCCAGTTGCTGCGTGACTGCAAGGCCGTTGCAGCATTCGCGCCGCCAGAATTCATCGGCTTTCTGAGAGAAGCCAGCGAGGGTCTGCCCATGGCTCTCGCAGGCACCCTGGAGGAATTCTCCGATCTGCCAGCCCTGGACACGCCGCCACCGCCGCCCACGCCTTCGGAACTCGCCTACCTGCAATACACGTCGGGCAGCACCCGTTTTCCGCGCGGCACCATGATCACGCAGTCTGCGGTCATGGCAAATCTGAAAGCCATCTTCAACCATGGCTTCCGCCTGACACCCGGAGACAGATTCTGCTCGTGGCTGCCGTACTACCACGACATGGGTCTGGTTGGCATCGTTCTGGGATGCGTGGCCACACAGCGCTCAGTCGACTACCTGCCGACGCGAGATTTCGCCATGCGCCCAAGGCTGTGGCTCAAACTGATGTCGCAGAACCGCTCGACGATCTCGTTCAGCCCGCCGTTCGGATATTCGCTGTGCGCCCGACGACTGCGCGCGTCGGATACGCAAGAACTCGACTTGTCGGCCTGGCGCGTCGCAGGTATCGGTGCCGAGATGATCCATCCCGAATCGCTCGTCGAATTCGCCGATTCACTTGAATCGGCCGGATTCGACCGGCGCGCCTTCCTGCCTTGCTATGGAATGGCGGAATGCTCGCTGGCGGTCAGCTTTGCGCCACTCGAAGGTGGGGCTCGCTCCGACGTCGTCGACATGGACCGATTGGCGCATGACGGAGAAGCCATTCCCGTGGTGGCCGATGGGGTCGTGCCAAAGGGCAAGGCATTCATCGACTGCGGTCCCCCGCTGCCCGGCTACGAAATGGAGATCCGCGATGAGCAGGGCCGGCCGCTGCCCGAGCGGCGCTGCGGCCGGATCCATCTTCGCGGTCCGAGCGTCATGTCGGGCTATTTCGGCAACGCCGAGGCCACACGCGAAGTGCTGTCGGCCGACGGTTGGCTGGACACTGGTGACCTCGGCTACCAGGCAGACGGCACGCTGCACATCACCGGACGCGCCAAGGACCTGATGATCATCATGGGGCGCAACATCTGGCCGCAGGATCTTGAGCACCTGGCTGAGCAGCAGCCGGAGGTGCGGCACACAGACGCATCGGCGTTCTCGATTCCGGACGCAAGCGAAGGTGAAATGGCCGTGCTGGTCGTGCAGTGTCGGGAAGCCGACCCGCGCAAGCTGGCCGGCCTGGCTGAGCGGCTGCAGCAGGCGATCCACTTGGAGTTCGGGATTCATTGCCTGATCGAACTGGTGCCATTGCACACGCTGCCTCGCACTTCGTCGGGCAAGCTCTCGCGGAGCACGGCGCGCAAGGAATTCCTCGAGCGCCGCAGCGCCGCAGCGCCACAGGAATCCCGCCGCCGCTTTGTCGGCGACAGCAGGCGCGCTCGGGTCGAAGCTCAGAGCGCAGCCTCGTGAGTTCGGTGACAGGATCCACAGCCGAGAGCGTGTCCATGAGCGATGCCTCTGCTTCGATCGAATCCACGATCCGCGAGGCGCTTGCCGCAATCCGACCCGAGGCGGCAGGTCTACCCGGGGACGCTGATCTCGCCCAGGCAGCCGATCTCGACTCGGCCGACGTCATGGATCTGGTCATGGAGATCGAGGACAGCCTGGACATCTCGATACCCGTCGAGACAATGGCTCAGGCTCGCACCATCAACGAACTCTGCGCCGGTATCGCGCGGTTGATGCGCAACGTCACGTGAGTCTCCTCGACAAGTTTGCTGCCCAGCGAGCACTTCAGGCCACCCTGGCTGCGAGCAGCACGGTGCCACCGATCGCCACGCCGATGGACGCCGTCCACTCGGCGACATCGGCCACCATCAACAATCGCCCCGTCATCCTGGCCGGCACCAACAACTACCTGGGGTTAACTTACGACCCGGAATGCCGTGCAGCCGCGGTCGAGGCCATCGAGTCCCTCGGCACGGGCACCACCGGTTCTCGCATGGCCAGCGGCAACTACGCCGGCCACCGCGCGCTCGAGCAGGCGTTGGCCAGTGCCTTTGGCTGGCCTGCCTGCATCGTCTTCTCGACCGGTTACCAGGCCAACCTGGGCGCGATCTCGGCACTTGCCAGCGAAGGTGATTTCCTGCTGGTGGACGCCGACAGTCACGCCAGCATCCACGATGGCTGCCGGCTGAGCAGCGCCACGACGATCCGTTTCAGGCACAACGACCCGGAAAACCTGGATCGGCGCCTCGAACGACTGGGCGAAGACGCAAGCCGCACCCTGATCGTCGTTGAAAGCCTCTACAGCACGCTCGGTGACCGCGCGCCGCTGCGCGAGATCGTCGAGATCAAGCGGCGCCACGGCGCCTGGCTGCTGGTCGACGAAGCACATTCGTTTGGCGTGTTCGGTCCACGCGGATTGGGCATCTGTGAAGAATTGGGCCTGCTCGACGAGGTGGATTTCATCGTTGGAACCTTCTCGAAGAGCCTGGGCAGCATCGGCGGCTTCTGCCTGGGCCGGCACCCCGAAACAGAACTGATACGCATGGTCAGCCGACCCTACATTTTCACGGCCTCGCCAGCACCACCGGTGATTGCAGCAACCCACCAGGCGCTGCGCCGAGTTCTGCAGGGACAGGACCTGCGCGCACGACTGTTCAGCCACGCGGAGCGCCTCTACGCTGAGGCCGCCCGCCTTGGTTACCGGCTGGGCACCACGGCACCCGGTCCGGTTGCCGCGTTGGTGTTTGAAACGCGCGATGCTGCACTGGCCTTGTGGCAAGCGCTGATCGACGCTGGCATCTACACCAACCTGATGATTCCGCCGGCGACGCCTTCCGGCCTCTGCCTCGTGCGCATCAGCCTCAGTGCCGCGCACAGCGATGACGACATCACCCAGATCATCGCTGCGCTCGCCGCCCATGCGCAGCGCTCGAGGTCACCGCTGGCCGCCTGAACGCGCTGCTACCCAACGCAGTCGCATGCTTGCCGGACAAGCACAGCACCATGGTGGCCTGCCTCAAGACAGATTGCTTTCACGGACTTCCGGACAGTTCGCAGCCAGCGGAACCCGGTCACTGTGTGGTCGCAAGCACTTGCCTGCGGTACGAAAAAATGGGCTAGCTCCTTGTGAGAGCTAACCCATTGATTTGATTGGTCGGGACGGCGGGATTCGAACTCGCGACCCCTTGCACCCCATGCAAGTGCGCTACCAGGCTGCGCTACGCCCCGACAAGCCTCAAGTATAGGTTGGAACGGGGTCCGTTCAGGGCGTGAGAAGCGTGCGGATCGACAACAACTCCGAACGCATCTGCGCGTTCGACATGGCACTGCCGATAGCCATCGGCCTGGTTGTCGAGGCGACGGTGGGAGACAGGTCGACGCGATCGAGAACAGACTGCACTGCCTCCGCAGCCTCGCCAGACGCATTCATCGCGACATTCGACTCTTCGTCAGCCAGCCCTGCTGCAGAAGCTGCGGTGAAGGCCCCCGACGCAGGCTCGATCAAGCGGTTTCGGGCACCGCTGATGGTGAATCCCTGCTCATACAGCAACTCGCGTATCCGTCGAATCAACAGCACCTCGTGGTGCTGGTAATAACGTCGGTTGCCGCGCCGCTTCATCGGCTTGAGCTGGGTGAACTCCTGCTCCCAATAGCGCAAAACGTAAGGCTTCACGCCGCACAAATCGCTCACTTCACCGATGGTGAAGTAGCGTTTGGCAGGAATGGCAGGAAGGGAATTCTCCATTTAAATCAACGACATGAGGAGAGGACCCAACACTCTACTCGAAGTCGTCCGGCGCAGGCGTGTCTCCCTGCACGACATCCTTCAGTTTGTGACTGGCATGGAAAGTCACCACGTTGCGCGCCTTGATGGGGATCTCTTCACCGGTGCGCGGGTTGCGCCCGGGTCGCGGCGCCTTGCGGCGGATGTTGAAGTTGCCGAAGCCCGACATCTTCACGTCACGACCGGTGATGAGCGCGTCATGAATGATGTCGAAGAAGGCCTCGACCATGTCCTTCGATTCACGCTTGTTGAGGCCCAGTCGCTCGAACAGCAGGTCGGCCAGCTCGGCCTTGGTGAGCGTGGGCGTATCTAGGCTGGAGAGCATCAGCGGGACAGGTTTGGAATCGTCGTTCATCATCATCAACCCCGCAGGCGCACGCCGAGCCGGGTGCGCAGTGTCTCAAGCACCCGGGCCACCGCCGCGTCGATGCGTTCGTCGGTGAGGGTCGCATCATCGTCCAGCAGTTCGAGTCGCACCGCCAGACTGCGCTCGGAGGCCGCCGCACTTGCCGATGGCGGCCGAAACACGTCGAACAGGTTGGCCGAACGGATCAATCCGCCCGGTACCTCGAGAATGGATTGCATCAGCGCTTCATGCGTCACGGACTCGTCCGCCATGACGGCGATGTCGCGCCACACCGATTGCTGTTTGGGCAACGGAGCGAACGCAGGCACCGTGGTGCGCAAGAGCGCCGCGAGGTCGATTTCGAATACAACAGGCGCGCCAGGCAGCTCATAGGCCTGCCGCCAGCGCGGATGCAGTTCGCCGATGTGGCCGATCGCTGCCCCATCGACCTCGATGCGTGCACTGCGCCCGGGGTGCAGCGCCGGATGCTCGCACGATGCAAAGTGCACCATGCGCGGAGCGAACAAGGCTTGCACGTCGCCCTTGACGTCGAAGAAGTCGACCGTTCGATCCTTGCTGCCCCATTGCGCGGCATCGACCGGGCCATAGGCCAGCCCGGCCACGCGCATCGGCTGCGTCACGCCGGCCACGCCCAGCGGTGCATCAACGGCAGCTGCATCACGGCGGAAGACGCGACCCACCTCGAACAGGCGCACGCGCGGCGCCTTGCGCGCGAGGTTGTAGCGAAGCGTATTGACGAGGCTACCGATCAGACTGGAGCGCATCACCGACAGCGGGCTTGCGATCGGGTTCAGCACGCGGATCGGGTCGGCGTTGCCGGACAGCTCGCGTTCCCATCGCTCCTCGACGAAGCTGAAATTGATCGTCTCGAAGTAGTCGAGCGCAGCGAGCTGGCGACGCACCGCATGCGCTGAGCGCTGCGCTTCGGGCCGCACACGGGCCGTCACGGGCGCGCGCGGCGCGGTGTCGGGCAAGGTGTTGAAGCCGATGACGCGGATCACTTCCTCGATCAGGTCTTCCTCGATCTGCAGGTCGAATCGCCAGCTCGGTGGAGTCACCGTGAGCACCCCGGGCGTTTCGGTGCAGGCCAGGCCCAGTCGCTGCATCACGCCTGCGCACTGCGCCTGCGTCAGCGGCATGCCAATCACCTTGGCTGCGCGCTCGATGCGCAGGGCCACCGGCGTGGCGGCCGGCAGCGAAAGCACCTGATCGTCGATCGGGCCGCAAACGGTCCCGGGCGTGCCGCAGATGTCGGTGATCAGCTGCGTCAGGCGTTCGATGTGCTCGACGGTGGTCGCAGGATCGACGCCACGCTCGAAGCGGTGACCGGCATCGGTGGAGAAGTTGTAGCGGCGCGAGCGACCCGCAACCGCCTCGGGCCACCAGAACGCCGCTTCGACATAGATGTTCCGCGTGTCGTCTGACACGGCCGTCGCGTCGCCACCCATGATGCCGGCCAGCGATTCGACGGCTTGCTCATCGGCAATCACGCCGACCTTCTCGTCGACCTCGATGGTATTGCCGTTGAGCAGCTTCAAGGCTTCGCCCGCCCGGCCCCAGCGAACCTGCAGGCCGCCATGGATCTTGTCCAGATCGAAGATGTGCGAGGGCCGGCCGAACTCGAACATCACGTAGTTGGAGATGTCGACCAGCGGGCTCACCGAACGCTGGCCGCAGCGAGCCAGGCGATCAACCATCCACGCCGGCGTGGTGGCCTTCGGATTGACCTGCCGCACGATGCGGCCGGAGAAGCGCCCACACAGGTCAGGGGCATCGATGCTCACCTTCAGCACGTCCGGCGACTCGACGCGGGCCTTCGGGAACTTCGGCGGCAGCAGCGGCGAACCGGTCAGCGCAGCCACTTCGCGGGCGACGCCGTAGACGCTCAGCACATGACCGAGATTCGGGGTCAGCTTCAGTGTGAACAGCGTGTCGTCGAGCAGCAGATGCTCGCGGATGCTGCGGCCGACCACCGCGTCGGGCGCCAGGACCAGCAGGCCGCTGGCCTCGTCGGACAGCTTCAGCTCACGCGCCGAGCACAGCATTCCCTGGCTCTCGACTCCGCGCAGCTTTCCGAGCTTGATGCGGAAAGGTTCGACGCTGATCTTGTCGTCAGCGGGAGGCAGTTCGGCGCCGACCATCGCGCACGGCACCTTGATGCCCGCACGCACGTTCGGCGCTCCGCAGACGATGTTCAGCGGCGAAGCTGCACCGACGTCGACCTGACAGACGTTGAGGCGATCGGCATCAGGATGGCGTTCGACAGACAGCACCTCGCCGACGACCACGCCCGTGAACGGCGGCGCGGCCAGGCGCAGGTCTTCGACCTCCATGCCGGCCATCGTCAGCAGATCGGCCAACTCGGCGGTGTTCAGGGGCGGGTTGCAGAACTCGCGCAACCACGACTCGGGAAATTGCATCGCGTGAACCTTCGGGTGGGATCTTCTGGTGAGGTCTTACTTGAACTGCGAAAGGAAGCGCAGATCGCCATCGAAGAACAGACGCAGGTCGCTCACACCGTAGCGCAGCATGGTGAGTCGATCAGGGCCCATGCCGAAGGCGAAGCCGAGGTGCCGCTCGGGGTCGAGGCCGTAGTTGCGCACGACGTTCGGATGCACCTGGCCCGAGCCAGCCACCTCGAGCCAACGACCCTTCAGCGGTCCGCTGGCAAAAGCGATGTCGACCTCGGCCGATGGTTCGGTGAACGGAAAGAACGACGGCCGGAAACGCAGTTGCAGGTCGTCGGTCTCGAAGAACGTGCGGAAGAAGTCGGTGAAGACAACCTTCAGGTCCTTGAAGCTGACGTTCTCGCCGATCCAAAGCCCCTCGCACTGGTGAAACATCGGCGAATGCGTCGCATCGCTGTCGACGCGATAGGTCCGCCCCGGCGCGATGACGCGGATCTCGGGCATCGGGTCCTGGCCGCGATGCTTCTCCGCATGAGCCCGCGCGTAGCGAACCTGCATCGGGGACGTGTGCGGACGCAGGTTGAGCCAGCGGCCTTCAGCATCCTTCATGTCGACGTAGAAGGTGTCCTGCATCGAACGCGCAGGATGGTTCTCGGGGTTGTTCAGCGCAGTGAAGCTGTACCAGTCCGTCTCGATCTCGGGGCCTTCGGCCACATCGAAACCCATCGACCCGAAGATCGCCTCGATGCGCTCCATGGTGCGCGACACGGGGTGCAGACCGCCGGTGCCGCGATGGCGCCCCGGCAATGTGACGTCCAGCGCTTCGGACTGGAGCTGGGCGTCGAGTTCGGCATCGGCCAGTGCCTGGCGGCGCGCATTCAGCGCCGCCTCGACCTGCTGCTTGGCGGCATTGATCAGCGCGCCGCGGGCCTTCTTGTCATCGGCAGACAGTGCAGCGAGGGCCTTCAGTTGATCGGTGAGGCGACCGGACTTGCCCAGATAGCGCGCCTTCGCATTCTCCAGATCGGCCGGCGTGGCGGCTTGCGCAAAGTCGCGCTGCGCTTCTTGCACCAGGGGTTCGAGGTCGTTCATCGGGTGGAGGTCTGGGTTCAAACGGAACCGCAACAAAAAAGGCCGAACACGAGGTCGGCCTTGAGGGACTTGCCCCCGACAACGAAGCCGCCGCCGGGGTGCCGCGCTGCCTCAGGCCGAAGCCCGAGGACAGGTCGAGGCGGTCAAGCGAGCTGGGCCTTCACCTTCGCGACGATGCTGCCGAATGCGACAGGATCGTGCACAGCCATGTCGGCGAGCACCTTGCGGTCGATCTCGATCGACAACTTCTTCAGGCCGGCCATGAACTTGCTGTAGGTGACGCCATGGCTGCGGCTGCCGGCGTTGATTCGGGCGATCCACAGATTGCGGAACACGCGCTTCTTGGTGCGGCGATCACGGTACGCGTATTGCCCAGCGCGCATGACTGCTTGCTTGGCAATGCGAAACACGTTCTTGCGGCGGCCGCGGTAACCCTTGGCGAGGGCGATGATCTTCTTGTGACGGGCACGGGCTGTTACACCACGTTTGACGCGAGGCATGCGATTTCTCCTTCAGTCAATTAAAGGCCGGCGAAGGGCATCATCTGCTTGATGCGCCCCGTGTCGGTCTCGTGCACGCCAGTCGCACCACGCAGGTGGCGCTTCACTTTCGTGGACTTCTTGGTGAGGATGTGGCGCTTGAACGCCTGGCCCCGCTTGACGGTGCCACCCGGGCGAACGCGAAACCGCTTCTTCGCGCTGCTCTTGGTCTTCATTTTGGGCATGACTGCTCCTTTTAAGTTGCTGCTGCAGGCGCCGGCACGACACGTACCGTCTTGTAGGCCTGCAGTCGCTTCTGACAACACCACGGCGACCAGACCGCAGCATTGCATTCCTTCAGTCGCCGAGGCGACTGCGGGACCTCAGCTCTTACGCTTCGGCCCCAAAACCATGATCATCTGCCGCCCTTCGAGCTTGGGCATGTTCTCGACCACCGACACATCGGCCAACTCATCTCGGATGCGCTCGAGCAGTCGCATGCCGATGTCCTGGTGGGTGATTTCCCGACCGCGATAACGCAATGTGACCTTGCCCTTGTCGCCGTCCTCCTCGATGAAGCGGCGCAGGTTGCGCATCTTGATCTGGTAGTCACCCTCGTCGGTGCCCGGCCGGAACTTGACTTCCTTGACCTCGATCACCTTCTGCTTCGACTTGGCTTCGGCCGCCCGCTTCTGTTCCTGGTACTTGAACTTGCCGTAGTCCATCAAGCGGCAGACCGGAGGCTCGGCGGTGGCAGCGATCTCGACGAGATCGACGTCCAGCTCGCCTGCCATGCGCAGCGCCTCAAGGGTACTCACGATGCCCAGCGGCTCGTTTTCCACACCGTTCAACCGGACTTCGGTTGCCATGATCTCCCGGTTCAGCCGGTGCTTGCGCTCGGCATTGGGGGTACGGCGGTCAGCAAAAGTAGCGATGGTCAAAACCTTTCAAGGGATTCCAAGGCACAGAAATCCAAACACAAGAATTGCACGCACCGGTCGGTCAAAGGGCTTGGCGCTCCAGCCGATGGCAGGAGAGATCACGCTTTTTGAGCGATGTCGCCAGCCAACTTCGAGGAGAAGTCTTCCAGCGACATGACACCGAGGTCTTGATTTCCCCGGGCGCGCACCGCAACGGCTCCGTTTGCCTTTTCCTTGTCACCAACGACGAGGATGTACGGAACCTTCTGCATTGAATGCTCGCGGATTTTATAGGTTATTTTCTCGTTCCGCAAATCAGTGACTACTCTAACTCCTTGTTTTTGAAGCGCTTTCGCCGCATCGCGTGCGTAATCGGCCTGCCCGTCACTGATCGGGGTGACCACGACCTGCACCGGAGCCAGCCAGGCCGGCAGCGCACCGGCGTGCTGCTCGAGCAGGATGCCGATGAAGCGTTCGAGGCTGCCGACGATGGCCCGGTGCAGCACCATCGGGGTGGCGCGTTCACCTGACTCGGTGACGTATTCGGCACCGAGGCGCTCGGGCATGTTGGGGTCGACCTGGATCGTGCCGCACTGCCACTGACGGCCGATCGCGTCCTTCAGCGTGTACTCGATCTTCGGCCCGTAGAACGCACCTTCGCCCGGGGTGACGACGAACTCGCAGCCTGAACGGCGCAGGCTTTCCATCAGCGCGAATTCGGCCTTGTCCCAGAGCGCATCCGATCCGATCCGCTTCTCGGGCCGGGTCGCCACCTTGTAGATGATGTCCGTGAAGCCGAAGTCGGCATAGACCTTCTGCAGCAGCGTGGTGAACGCGGTGCATTCGTCGAGGATCTGGTCCTCGGTGCAGAAGATGTGGCCGTCGTCCTGCGTGAAGCCGCGCACCCGCATGATCCCGTGCAGCGACCCGCTGGGTTCGTTGCGGTGGCATTGACCGAATTCGCCAAGGCGCAGCGGCAGGTCGCGGTAGCTCTTGATGCCCTGCCGGAAGATCAGGATGTGCCCCGGGCAGTTCATCGGCTTGAGCGCGTACTCGCGCTTCTCGCTCTCGGTGGTGAACATGTTCTCGCGGTACTTGTCCCAGTGGCCGGTCTTCTCCCACAAGCCCTGGTCGAGCACCTGCGGCCCCTTGACCTCCTGGTAGCCGTTGTTGCGATAGACCGAGCGCATGTACTGCTCGACCTGCTGCCAGATCGTCCAGCCCTTCGGGTGCCAGAACACCAGACCCGGTGCGTGCTCGTCGATGTGGAACAGATCGAGTTCGCGTCCGAGCTTGCGGTGGTCGCGCTTCTCTGCCTCTTCGAGCATGTGCAGGTGCTGCTGCAGTTCGTCCTTGGTCGCCCAGGCCGTGCCGTAGATGCGCTGGAGCATCTCGTTGCGGTGGTCGCCGCGCCAGTAGGCTCCGGCCACCTTCATCAGCTTGAAGTGCCTGAGCTTGCCGGTGCTGGGCACATGGGGACCGCGGCACAGGTCCTCGAACTTGCCCTCGCGGTACAGCGACACATCCTGATCGGCCGGAATGCTCGCGATGATCTCGGCCTTGTAGGCCTCGCCGATCCCCTTGAAGTACGCCACGGCCTCGTCACGCGGCAGCACGCGGCGCTCGACCTTCTCGTCCTTCTTCGCGAGTTCGGTCATCCTGGACTCGATCGCCGCCAGGTCCTCGGGCGTGAATGGGCGCTTGTACGAGAAATCGTAGAAGAAACCGTTCTCGATCACCGGGCCGATGGTCACCTGCGCGTCCGGAAACAGTTCCTTCACCGCGTAGGCCAGCAAGTGCGCCGTCGAATGACGAATCACCTCGAGGCCATCGGCATCCTTGTCGGTGACGATCGCGAGCACCGTGTCGTGATCGATCAGGTGACTGGTGTCGACCACACGAGACTCAGTACCGCTGCCGACACGCCCCGCAAGCGCGGCCTTGGCAAGGCCGGCGCCGATCGACGCGGCGACCTCGGCCACCGTCACCGGGCCGGGAAATTCGCGCTTGGAACCGTCGGGCAATTGAATCGAGATCATGAAAGCTCCAGGGAAACGCAGGACGCCGTCGGCTCGGACGGGCCGAAACCGACCCGATCGACGGCGGCACTCGAAACAAAAAAGCGCGGTGCCGAACCGCGCTTTGGTGTCGAAGTCAACCCTGCATTTTAGGCCACGGCGACTGGCTGTGCCCGAGGTTCCGGGCATGATTCATAGAGATCGAATCGGCTCAAAAGCCCGGTATCGACACGTCAGCGCTGCGTTCGATCAGCCACAGCGCCCCGACGCAGATCGCCGCCGCCGATCCGCCCTGGATGATCCAGCGCGGGTACAGCCCGTTCCGGCGGAACAGGAACAGGCAGCTCACGGCGATCGAGACCACGAACAACTGGCCCATCTCGATGCCCAGGTTGAACTGGAACAGCGCCCAGGCAAACTGCCCGGCCGGCAGGTCCAGTTCGCCGAGCACACCGGCAAAGCCGAACCCGTGTATCAGCCCGAAGCAGAAGGTCACGAGGGCCCGGCGTCCACGAAAGATGGGCCGAACATTGTCGATGGCAGCCAGGATGATCGTCACCGCGATCGCCGGCTCGATGAACGACGATGGCAGCGACACGAGCTTCAGACCCGCCAGGGTCAGCGTCACGGAGTGCGCCACCGTGAACGCGGTGACGACCACGGCCACCGGCACGACGGCCTGGCTCAGTCGTTCGACCGGCTGCCAGCCCGACGGCGTGCGTCGCATCACCGCAGGCAGCAGCAGGCACAGCAGGAACAGCATGTGGTCGTAGCCGGTCAGGATGTGACGCACGCCCTCCTCGACGAACCCCGCCGTTGCAGGACCGGGGACCTGGGGCGATTCGGACACTCCTGCCACGGCAGAGGCAACCCCTGCGCTTGCAGCCACCGGGTTGCCCGCGGCTACCGGCGAGAGGATCGAGTCGATCGCCCCCGAGCGGTCAGCCGAAGATTGGACCGCGGATATCGGAGCGATCGATCGCGTCGGGTCGAGCACCCGCACCTCAGCTTCAGAACCCGGTCGCTCGATCTTCGCGATGGCGCGGTGCGTCGGGTCGATCTCGCGCAGCGCGACATAGCGGATCACCGGCGGCACGGCAGCAGATGTGCAGGACCCCGACCAGGTCAATGCCGCATAGACCCCGTCGGCGCGACGTTCGAGCGCTCGCGTGGCCGACGTCCAGCGACAGCCATCGACCTGCACGCGGGTTGCGACGTAGCGGTCGATGGCAGGCCACGCCGCGCGGATCTCGCCCCAAGTCAGTTTGCCGTCCGCATCCGCATCGATGTCGAGTACCGCATCGAGATCGCGCAGCGCGAGATCGACACGCAACACCGAGACCGTGGCATCGAGCTTCAGCTGGATGTAGCCGTCGCTGCCCTTGTGAGCGAGTGCCGGGGCGGCCAGCCAGACGCAACACAGCAGCATCCCGTGGCGGGCTGCACGCATGAAGTCAGAGCAATGCATCGAGGCGCCGATCACGAAGACCCATTTCCCTGCGAAGCTGATCGACTTCGCGGATCGCGTTCTCGTCGCCGGCAGCGCGAGCTGAACGCGCCAGCACCAGCAGATCCAGCGGTTCCCGCTGCCTGCGCACGTTCTCGCGGGCCAGTGCCAGCGCGGCAGCGGGCATGGCCTCGACCTCCAGCGCGAACATCGCCTGTTCACGAGCGTGTGTTCCCCGCGCATCGGGTCTCAGGTTGGCCTGAGCGATCGTGTCGCGCACCTGGCGCGCGTCCGCGGCGGCACCGGGCGATTTCAGGCGCATGCCGGCAATCGCCAGGCGCAGCAGCACGGCATCCGTGCGCGGCTGCGGCGTCAGCAGTGCCAGCGCCTCGGCATCGCGCTGCAGGTCCATGAGGAAGTCGGTGTAGGTCAGCAGCGTGTAGCCGCCCGACTCCACCGCCAAGGCCTGCTTGAACGTCGACTCGGCGATGTCCGGCCGACCGGCACGCTGCTCGACTTCGGCCAGCGTCGTCAGCAGCCACGAGCGGGTCGAGGCCGGCAGCCGCGGCGCGGCCAGCAGTTGCCGCAGGCTGTTGCGTGCGGCATCGAAGTCCCCGCGCAAGCTCTGGTTCTCGGCCAGGCAGGCCTGGCTTTCGAGTCGCACGCCTGCGGCCTGCAAGCCCCTGCACGCAGCGTCGGAGTCGGCGTAGCGGCCCTGGACACGCCGCACCGTCGCCAGCGTCAGCCAGGCTTGCGCGTGTTCGGGGCGGCGCGCGACCAGCAGTTCCAGGTGCCCAGCCGAGACATCGAACTCGTGCAGGTACTGCTGCAGCGTGGCCTGCAGCAGCAGCACCTCGTCGGGCGCCGTTCGCGCGTCGGGCCAGTGCTGCAGCACCGCCAGCGCCTGACCGGCATGGCGCGGATCGCCCTGCTCGCGCGCCCGCGACAGGTAGCGTCGGGCCAGTGAGACCGCGGTCACCGCGTCGGTGGGCTGGTTCACCCACAGCCGCCGCAATCGCCGCTCTTCGGCACCGGCACCACCGGACGGCAGCACCTCGACGACTTCGCTGTCGCGCGTCGGGCTCACCACTTCGGCCCACCCGCCAACAGGCGATGCCCACGCCGCCACACCGATGGCAAACCAACACGCGGCCTGAACTGCCGACCTACCGCTCATCATTCGTGCTCCACCTGAGTTGTCGACGAAACCGGCGCCCTGCAATGTCGGCCAGGGCGCCGCCTCGTCGACGGTCTCGCCAACGGATGGCGTTACGGGACCGACCTGGGCTCTGCAGTGTCGTCGGCGGCGAGGTTGTCGGGCAACTCGGCGACTGCTGCGAGCGTGTCGCTGCTGCCCGGCGTCACCGCCGTCAGCTGGACCAGGTACCGCGTGGCGGCCTCGCTGTCGGTCGCGGCCGCGGAGGGTACCGCTTCGGTGACGGGCGGCGTGCTGTCGCCGCCACCTCCACCGCCGCAAGCCGACAGCAGCAGGGCCACGCAGCCGCCCATGAACATCGATTGCTTGGTCATGATGCTCCCCTCAGTTCGAGCCGGCGCCAGGCAGCGGCTTCGTGAAGTACGGGAACGAATCGCTGAACGTGACCGCCGCCTGATCCACCGCATCGTGCAGTGCGGTCGACGTGGCACCCAGCGGCACCTTGCCAAGGCGGCATTCGGACGACAG
>JAGNWJ010000081.1 GCA_017986065.1 Rhizobacter sp.
CTGTTCAGCGATGCACATGCCCCCGCTCTGACGGACCTGCAGGACATCGTTGCCGGCGCAGCCCCCGGCACCTACAACATCCGCACCGGTTCAGTCCTCGACGGTGGCGGCGGGAATGACGACCTGACCGGCAGCGCCGGCCGCGATCGCCTGATCGGCGGGCTGGGCGACGACACGATGAACGGAGGCGGCGGCGCCGATCTGATCATTGGCGGCCAGGGCGACGACCAGATGACCGGCGGCGCCGGCGATGACGTCTTCCGTTGGTCCCTGGGCGATGGCGGTTCCACCACGACGCCGGCGCACGATGTCATTACGGACTTCGACAACAGGAACCACGCCGGAGACGTGCTCGACCTGCGTGACCTGCTGGTGGGCGAGTCGCACGCGGCAAACGGTGTAGCGCTTCCGGCCAGCATCGGGCTGAACAACGCGATCACGGTGACCCCGAACGAAGGCAACCTGGCCAACTTCCTGCACTTCTCGGTGAGCGGCGGTGACACCGTCGTCGAGATCAGTTCGACCGGCGGCTTCGCGGGTGGCACCTACAACCCGGCAGCGGTGGATCAGGTGATCACGCTGAGCGGCATGAACCTCGTCGGCGGCTTCAGCAACGACCATCAGGTCATCAACGACCTGCTGCAGCGCGGCAAACTCGTCACCGATTGAGCGAGCAAGGCCGGGTCGCCTGCCGCGCAGGCGATCCGCGGGCCGCGGCCGCTGGCATCAGCCTGCGGCGACGTCGAGCGTGCTGATCCAGGGACCGGTGGCCCCGTCGATGCCGCAGTCCCACAGGCGCGAGGCGTCGCGGGAATCGCTGACACCCTCGGCGTACACCTGGATCGCCATGCCATGCAGCAACGTGACGGTGCCGCGCACGAAAAGCGCACGGTGATCGTCGCGGCCGACACCGATCGTCGCCGACGCATCGAGCTTGACGAAGTCGAGACCGGCCTCGAACAGGCGAGGAATCTGGCCCAGCCGTTCGCCGGCATGCTGGATGCCGAAGCGCACCCCGGTCGACCGGAGTTGCCTTGCCAGCTCGCGCAGCAGGTCGAACTGCTCGACCGCAGCACTTTCATCGATCTCGAGCCAGACGAGTTTGGCAGCCTGAGGCACGGCCCACAGGCGTGCACGCAGGCGTGCAGCGAATCCGCTGTCGCCGAGGGAGGCGGGCGACAGGTTGACGCATCTCGGCTGCCCGTCATGCAGCGCCGCCTGCAGCGCCAGCGTCAGCGCACGCTCGTCTATGTCGACGGTGAGACGGCTGCGCGCAGCCAGGGGCAGCCAGCGCGCCGCCGGCTCGAAGGCTCCCCCGCTATCGAGCTGCAACCGCAGCGGACATTCGAGGTGCACCAGCTGCCGACGGGCATTGAGAACGGGAAACTCCATCAGGCGAACGCGCTGCTGCTCGAGCGCCTGCACGATGCGCTGGCGCCACGCACCCTCGCCGAGGAATGCAATCGCGCCGGGCGGTTCACTGCCCAGCTCCACCGCGAACGCGCCTCGCAACTCGGCGCGCGCCAGCGCCTCGTCGGCCGCGCTCATCAGCCGGCCGGGCGACAAGTCACGGTGCATTTCGACTGCCCCCAGACACACCGCTGCGCCGCTGCCCAGGGTTGGCAGCACGAGCCGCAGGGCTTCCGCCACCGCCTGCGCAGTCTCGAGTGCCACCCCGGGGGCAGGCAGGCACAACGCGAAATCGGACCCGTTCAATCGCCCCAGGAAGCAGCCCTTGACCCCATCGGCGTAGGGCTTCAGCGACTGCGCGATCGTCACCAGTATGCGATCCCCGACGGCATGGCCGAACTGGCGGTTCAGCGTACCCAGGTCCATCACGCGCAGCAGCACCAGCCCGCTGTCCGCCGGACCGTCCTCACGCTGCAAGGCGGCGGTGAGCTGGACCAGGAAGTGGGTGCGGTTGGACAGGCCCGTCAGTGCATCGCCGGTGGCCTGTCGGTGCAGCGCGGCAATCTGCTCGGCCTGCGCACCCGATGACAGGCGAAGTCGGGCGACCAGGGAATTCATCGCCCGGGTGAGCCGGCGGACCTCGGGCATGCGGGGTTCGGGCACGGTCACGAACTCGCCGTGCTCCAGCGCCTTGGCCTGGGCCACGGCGGCATCGAGCGGGCGGCTGATGCGACGCACCACCCACATGCCGAGCGCCGCGGCCAGCAAGCCCACGACGGCCATGGCGAGCGCAGAACGCAGGGTGCTGGTCCAGAGCGCGTCGTGCGCGTAAGACACCTGGCTTTCAACCTGCACCTGACCGAGCGCACGCCAGCCATCGCTCACCTGCGCCACACCCGGCTGTGATGCGATAGGCACCGCAGAAACAAACCACGCCGGAGCCTGCGCAGCTTTCGAGGCGGCATCGCGGCTGAACACCACCTTGCCCTCGGGCGACAGCAGGCGCACCTGCCGGTAGTAACCGGTGTCGAACTGCGCAGTCATCAGCAGCGACATCAGCTCCGCATCACCCTTCTGCTGGGAAAGCGCCAGAGCCAGCGTGGCGGCGTTGTCGCTGTTCTTGAGCCGCAGCTGCGTCTGAAGAAGATCACGCGTCGACGTGGTGACCACTCCCACGCTGCCGGCAAAGGCCAGCAGTACCGTGGCCAGCAGCAGCAGCCAGACTTGACGAATCAGCGACATGTTCGCTCCTTGTAATCGATGTGGTGGCGCTTCGGCGTCACGGCTCAAATCCTTCGGCGCGGGCCTTGGCCATCACGTCCCGCCAGCGCGACAGCCGTGCCACCGGATCGCCGGCCGCCTGCGCTCCGACACCCTGCCAGAGCCCGTCGGCATTGAAACTGAAAACCGGTGTCAGGTCGGGCCGGCGTGACGCGGGCCGAACTTCGGTGATCAGGTTGTCGAGGATCAGCGGTTCGGCGCTCGGCGTGGCGTAGTAGGCCAGCACCATGTGCGCCTGAAGTGCCCCGCCAGGCCCCCCCATCTGTGCACGCACGTAGACGAGACGCAGCTTCTGCGCCGCCATGCCGGCAGAGATCAGGCTGAAGTACTTCGCCACCGCGAAGTCCTCGCAGTCCCCGGCCCCCTTCTCCAGCATCTCGAACGGACTGGCCCAGAAGTCGACCTGTCCCCACACTTCGAGATCGTCTCGAAACTGGACTCGGCGGTTGAAGAACTCGTTGATCGCCTGCAGGCGATGGCGTTCGTCCGGATCGGGCGAAGCCGCCAGCAAGGGCTGCAACGCGCGCAGCGCGGCCGAGGCCCTCGCGCCATGCCCCGCCGCGGCACGGGACAACCGCTCGGCATCCCAGGCCCACGGGACCGATGCGAACGACAACAGACAGCCCAGCAGCACCCAGCACGCAGCCGCGTATCGCGAGCGTCGAGGAACAGTCGGCATGAAGAGTGGAATTCGCGTAGCGGGCAATCGCAGGAGCACCCATCGTTGTCGTCACGCACCGTGGCAACTTGAATGGGAAGGGCTGCGCCGACGACGATCGGCCAGGCAGCCGCGTGCCGTGACGTGCTGCACGCAGGCCGAGACCAGATGTTACAAATCAGTCAAGCACGTGCCTGAAGCACAGATATCAACGCATAGACTCCCACCGCTCGGGCACCTGCCCCTCTTGACGCCGCTGGACATGTCGCGCGTCCACGGCCCCCGCCCTCCATCTAGCAACCAGAAACCATGCGCCTATCACGCACGCTGATCGTCACTGCCATCGCCTTGTTGAGCAACACCTGTCAGGTGCAGGCCCAAAGCTCGGGAGCTGCATCCGACCCGCTGCGCAGCGCAGTCGAGAAGGCCCTGCTGTCGAACCCTGAGGTGGCCTCGCGCTTCAATGCCTACCGGGCAGCGGGCGACGCCGTGGACGTCGCACGCGGAGCCCTGCGGCCGCGTGTGGACCTGAACGCCAGCGTCGGCATCGACAAGGACAAGATCACCTCGCGCCAGCCCGAATCCGAATCGCTGCGCCGCACCGGCCTGGGCTTGAGCCTCACGCAACTGCTGTGGGACGGGCTGGGCACGCAGCGCGAGATCGATCGCGTCAGCCACGACCGGCTCAGCCGCTACTTCGACCTGCTGGAGGCCACCGAGCAGACCACGCTCGAAGCCACCCGCGCCCACTACGACGTGCTGCGCTTCCAGCGTCTCGTCGCGCTGGCAGAGGACAACTACGTGCAGCATCGCTACGCATCGCAGCAGATCCAGTCGCGCTTTCGCGCGGGCGTGGGTCGGGGCGTCGACCTTGAACAAGCCAACGCACGACTGGCCCTGGCGGAGTCGAACCTGACCACCGAGGTCGCCAACCTGCACGACGTGATGGCGCGCTACCTGCGCGTGATCGGCGAGGCGCCCCCGAAGGCCGCGCCGGCGGGTGGTGCCCCGACCGTGCTCACCACCGACCTGCCCGCCAGCAGCACCGAAGTGCTGAATCGCGCCGTGCTGCAGAGCCCGGCCATCAGCGCCAGCGTCGAAGCAGTGCGGGCGGCCCGCACCTCGGCGCAGGCGCGCGAGTCAGCGTTCCAGCCGCGGATCGAGGCCCGGGTGCGCAGCGGCTTCGGCAACAACTTCGAAGGTGTGCGAGACCAGAAGCACGACAGTTCCGCCGAGCTGGTGCTGAACTGGAACCTGTACAGCGGTGGCAGCGATCAGGCCCGCGTGCGCCAGCAGGTCAATCTGGTCGGCCAGGCTGAAGACCTGCGCGACAAGGCGTGCCGAGACGTGCGCCAGACCGCCGCGATCGCGTTCAACGACACCCGCAAGCTGACCGAGCAGCTGGTGCTTCTCGACCGCAACACGCTGGCGATCGAAAAGGCCCGCGACGCCTATCGCCAGCAGTTCGACATCGGCCAGCGCAGCCTGCTCGATCTGCTGAACTCGGAGAACGAGCTCTACACCGCGCGCCGCGCCTACGCCAATGCCGAGTACGACCGGGCGCTGGCGTTCGCACGCACGCACGCCGGCATGAGCCAGCTGACGGCGCAACTGGGCATCGCTCGCCCCGCCAGCCTGAGCGAGGAAGCCAAGGACTGGACCGTGGGCGAAGACGCCCCGGGGCGCTGCCCCGCCGATGCCATCACGATGCAGGCCATCGATTTCCAGGCACTCGCCCGCCGGGTGCCAGCTGTCCCCGAACAGGTTCGGCCCACCAAGTAAGGTGGAATGGAATCCCCACCTGACCCTCGCATGACGGTCGGGTGGGATCAGACCGACCATGAATCGCATTTCTTTATATGCATTCAGCATGGTGGTCGTCAAAAAATATAGTTCTTCGAGCTAAAGGTCCTCGTTAAAGTCGCGGGCTGCTTTCGGCCGGGCACGTCGCCACGGACCGCTTTCCGGACTCTTGATGGACCCTATCGCGATATTCAGTGGCTTCGGCGTCGGTGCCATCGTCGGCATGACGGGCGTGGGCGGGGGCTCGCTGATGACGCCGTTGCTGCTGTCGGTGTTCAAGTTGAGTCCTGCAGTGGCCATCGGCACCGACCTGTGGTTCGCCGCGATCACGAAGATCGCTGGATCTGCGTCGCATCACCAGGCCGGGCATGTCGAGTGGCGCATCACCCGTTTGCTGCTGGCGGGCAGCATCCCGGCCGCGCTGGCGACCATCGCGCTGATGCATTTCACCGGGCTGACCAAGGGCTGGGCCAGCGCATTGACCTTCTCCTTGGGCATCGCCCTGCTGCTGACGGCGGTCACCGTGGCGTTCAAGCAGATCTGGGTGAAGGTCGGTCGTTGGCTCGAACGCTGGATCAACGACGGCAATCGGCCGGCCCTCACGGTGCTGTGCGGATTCATCCTCGGCGTGCTGGTGTCGCTCAGCTCGATCGGCGCCGGTGCGATCGGCGCGACGCTGATCCTGCTGCTGTACCCGAAACTGGCGTCGCACCGGATCGTCGGCACCGACATCGCACACGCCGTACCGTTGACGCTGGTGGCGGGCATCGGCCACGCCACGCTCGGCAACGTCGACTGGTCGCTGCTTGGGGCCCTGTTGGTCGGCTCGATCCCCGGAATCTGGCTCGGCGCCCAGCTGACCCGCAAGATGCCCGAGCGGCTGGTGCGCACGCTGCTCTGCGTGTCGCTGGTGACCGCCGGGATCAAGGTCATTCATTAATCACTGGTCATCGAACCGACGCGCTAATTCAAGATGTACACCTACACCGAATTCGACAAGCAATTCGTGCGGCAGCGAGCCGCGCAATACCGTGACCAGCTCGATCGCCACCTCGGCGGGCGGCTGCCGGACGATGAGTTCCGAGCCCTTCGGCTGCAGAACGGCTGGTACGTACAGCGCCACGCGCCGATGCTGCGCGTGGCCGTGCCCTACGGCGAACTGAGCTCGGCGCAATTGCGAGGCCTGGCGCGCATCGCGCGCGACTACGACCGCGGCTACGCGCACTTCACGACGCGCCAGAACCTTCAATACAACTGGATCCCGCTGGACAAGAGCGCCGAGGTGATGGATCAGCTGGCTGCTGTGCACATGCACGGCATCCAGACCAGCGGCAACTGCATCCGCAACATCACCAGCGACTGCTTCGCCGGCATCGCGCCCGATGAATCGGTCGACCCGCGCCCCTACGGCGAGATCATGCGGCAGTGGAGCACGCTGCACCCGGAGTTCGCCTTCCTGCCGCGCAAGTTCAAGATCGCCGTCACGGGTGCCGGTGAAGACCGCGCCGCGATCGGCTGGCACGACATCGGCCTGCACCTGTTGAAGAACGCGGCCGGTGAAGTCGGCTTCAAGGTGCTGGTCGGAGGGGGCATGGGGCGCACGCCGGTGATCGGCACGGTATTCCGGGAATTCCTGCCGTGGCAGCAGATCCTCGTCTACATCGAGGCCGTGGTGCGCGTCTACAACCGCTACGGCCGGCGCGACAACATCTACAAGGCGCGCATCAAGATCCTGGTCAAGGCCGAGGGCCAGCGCTTCGTCGACGATGTCAACGAGGAGTTCCGCAACATCCTCGAACGCGATGCGGACGGCAGCGCGCACGTCATTCCGCAGTCGGAGTTCGACCGTGTCAATGCGAGCTTCGTGGTCCCCGCGGGAGTCGCGGCGCGGCCGTCGACCGGCATTCCGTTGCCTGCAGGCGCGCCCGCCGGCTACACCCGCTGGATCGAGCGCAACGTGCACGGGCACAGGCTCAGCGGCTACCGTGCGGTCACGCTGTCGCTGAAGCGCACCGGCCAGGCACCCGGCGACATCACCGACGCGCAGATGGAGCTGGCCGCCGATCTGGCCGACCGCTACAGCCACGGCGAACTGCGCGTCTCGCACGACCAGAACCTGGTGCTGCCGTGGGTGCTCGAAACCGACCTGCCCGCGCTGTGGGAAGCCGCGCGCAGCGCCAGCTTCGCAACACCCAACATCGGCCTGCTCACCGACATGATCGCCTGTCCCGGCGGCGATTTCTGCGCGCTGGCCAACGCGCGCTCGATTCCGCTGGCCGCCGAGATCACCGAGCGCTACCAGGACCTCGACGAGCTCTGGGACATCGGCGACATCGACCTGCACATCAGCGGTTGCATCAACTCCTGCGGTCACCACCACAGCGGCCACATCGGCATCCTCGGCGTCGACAAGGATGGAGCCGAGTGGTACCAGGTCACGCTGGGCGGCTCCGACGGCTCGGCCATCAGCGGCGGCCCGATCGCCGGCAAGGTGATCGGCCCGTCGTTCGCCGCCGATGAAGCGGCCGACGCGGTCGAAGCGGTCATCGACACCTATCAGGCGCAGCGTCAGGCCGGCGAGCGATTCATCGACACCGTCAGGCGCATCGGGCTCGACCCGTTCAAGGCCGCGACCAATGCGGTGCGCAGATCAACAGCCCGCGATTCGGCGACCGATGCCGCGCGCGCGGACTGAGGACGTAACCCATGAAATTCATCCAGTACGCACAGGACCCCTGGCACACCGTCCACGGCGACGACGGCCCGATGGTCACCATCACACCCAAGCCCCACCTGCTTCTGACCTGGCTGCAATGGCACAGCGTGTGCCACCACTGGCCGGCTGGCATGCCGGTCGGCGTGATCGTCGGCAACGACCTGAACGTGCGCGAACTTGAAGCCGACCTGCCGCGCTTCGGCCTGATCGCGCTGCAGTTTCCGAAATGGGTGGACGGCCGGGCCTACAGCCAGGCACATCTGCTGCGATCGCGCTACGGTTTCCCGGGCGAGATCCGCGCCATCGGCGAAGTGCTGGTCGACATGCTGCCGCTGCTGCATCGCACCGGCTTCGATGCGGTGGTGCTGCGCGCCGATCAGTCACGCGAAGCGGCCGAACGCGCTCTGACCTTCTTCCCCGGCTTCTACCAGGGCGATGTTCTGGAGCATCGCCCCAGGTTTGCGCGTGCAGACGCCGGGCCCGAATCGGCTGCTGAGTTCGCGGACGGAGGAGCTGCCATATGAGCGCGATCGACCTCTACGCCCGCAAGACAGCAGGCTTCGAGGAGCGCCTCGCACACACCGTCGCGATGCTGAAGGAAGCCGCTGCGGCGCATGGCGGCCGCATCGTGCAATCGACCAGCCTGGGCGTCGAGGACATGGTCGTGACCGACCTGATCTCGCGCCACGGGCTGGGCGGCGCACAGGGCATCGCGATCGCGACGCTGGACACCGGCATGCTGCACGCCGAGACGCTGGCGCTGCTCGCGCGCATCGAGCAGCACTACGGCCTGCCCGTCGAGGTGTTCAAGCCGGTGAATGAATCGGTGATCCACTTCATCGCCGCGAACGGCAAGGACGCGATGTACCAGAGTCTGGACCTGCGCAAGGCCTGCTGCGGCATCCGCAAGATGGAGCCGCTGGCGCGAATGATGGCCGGCCGCAGCGCCTGGGTCACCGGGCTGCGCCGCGAGCAGTCGAACACCCGCGCGGTGGTGCCTTTCAGCGAGGACGATGGCCAGGGCCGCACCAAGTTCAACCCGCTGGCCGACTGGACCTGGAACGACGTCTGGCACCACGTTGCGACGAATGACGTGCCCTACAACCCGCTGCACGATGAATTCATGCCCAGCATCGGCTGCGCGCCGTGCACCCGCGCGATCGCCGTCGGTGAGGATTTCCGCGCCGGCCGCTGGTGGTGGGAGGACGAGAAGGCCAAGGAGTGCGGCTTGCACGTCAAGGAAGAAGCGCCCGAGGGCGCCGTATCGATGATCGGAGACAGACCATGAATGCCGCCGTCAGCGTGGAGCAGTTGCTCCCCGAACTGGACCAGACCCACCTCGACTGGCTCGAGGAAGAAGCCATCTTCATACTGCGTGAAACCGTGGCCGCCTTCGAGCGCCCGGCGCTGCTGTTCTCCGGCGGCAAGGATTCCTGCGTCGTGTTGCGACTGGCCGAGAAGGCCTTCAAGACGAAGGTCGACCCGAACAACCCCAACGAGTTCAAGGGCCGCCTGCCCTTCCCGCTGCTGCACGTCGACACCGGCCACAACTTCCCGGAAGTGATCGAGTTCCGCGACCGCCGCGTGGCCGAGATGGGCGAGCGGCTGGTGGTCGGTCACCTCGAGGATTCGATCAAGCGCGGCACGGTGCGACTGGCCCATCCGCTCGAGTCGCGCAACGGACATCAGACGGTGGCGCTGCTCGAAGCGATCGAGGAGCACCGCTTCGATGTGCTGATGGGCGGCGCCCGCCGAGACGAGGAGAAGGCGCGGGCCAAGGAGCGCATCTTCAGCCACCGCGACAGCTTCGGCCAGTGGCAGCCGAAGGAGCAGCGGCCCGAGTTGTGGACGCTCTTCAACACCCGCATCAAGCCGGGCGAGCACATGCGCGCGTTCCCGATCAGCAACTGGACCGAGCTCGACGTCTGGCTGTACCTGGCCCGCGAGAACATCCCTCTGCCGAGCCTGTACTTCGCCCACGACCGGCAGGTGATCCGCCGCAAGGGCCTGCTGGTGCCGCTGACCGAGGTGACGCCGCCCGAAGCCGGCGAAACAGTCGAGACCGCCCAGGTGCGTTTCCGGACCGTCGGCGACATGACCTGCACCTGCCCGGTCGAGAGCCCGGCCGCCAACGCCACCGAGATCGTCGCCGAGACGCTGCAGGTGACCGTCAGCGAACGCGGCGCGACCCGCATGGACGACCGCACCTCCGACGCCTCGATGGAGCGGCGCAAGAAAGAAGGCTATTTCTGATGAGCACCGCTGTACTCCAAGACCACCGCGCCCTGCGCTTCCTCACCGCCGGCAGCGTCGACGACGGCAAGAGCACGCTGATCGGCAGGCTGCTGTTCGACAGCCGCGCGATCCTCGCCGACCAGCTCGACACGCTGGAGAAGAAGGCGGCCGGCGCGCCGATCGACCTGTCGCTGCTGACCGACGGACTCGAGGCAGAGCGAGAGCAAGGCATCACGATCGACGTGGCCTACCGCTATTTCGCGACGAAGCATCGCAAGTTCATCATCGCCGACGCGCCGGGCCACGAGCAGTACACCCGCAACATGGTGACGGCCGCCGCCGGCAGCGATGCCGCGGTGGTGCTGGTCGACATCACCAAGCTGGATACGCATCAGACGCCTCTGGTGCTGCTGCCGCAGACGCGTCGCCACTCGCTGCTGGCTCACCTGCTGCGCGTGCCGAGCATCGTGTTCGCGGTCAACAAGCTCGACGCGGTCGCCGATCCCCGGCACGCGTTCGACGCGGTCAGCGTCGCGCTGCGCGCGTTCGCAGAGGCGGCCGGCATCGCGGTCGCCGG
>JAGNWJ010000082.1 GCA_017986065.1 Rhizobacter sp.
GTGGAAGGCGGCCAGGAGTAGGTCTCGGCGGCGGCCGAAGCCGCGGGCGCAGCGGCCGCCAGACCGCTCGCGGAATCGGCAGGCGAAGAGGCCGCCGGCGCCGCCGGAGATGTCGGCCCGATGACCGCGGCCAGCCCCGGTGCGGGGGCGGGGATTGAAGCCGTTGCGTCGGGGACCGCCGGGGCCGCGTCGGACGCGGCCGGCAGCGGAGCATCAGCCACCGCCATCGGTGCCTCGAGTGGCTCGGCAGGTGCGGACGCGGCGTCGGCCACCGGGGTGGCCTGCCGCTCGGGGCGCGGAGGCGGCGCGGCGACTGGCACTGCGGCGGGCGCGGCGACCGGCGCCGGTGGCACGGTCGACTCCATGTCACGCCCGTAGACCAGTTCGATACGCACAGGCATCTGCGAGGCGGTCTCGAAGTCGAGCATCTGCTGGTTGATGCCGTGCATCACGCAGGCGTGCATCGCGACGACGCTGGCCACCAGCGCGACACGGCCGGCAGTGACCAAGCGACCGCCGCTGGTCGCCAGCTTCGTTGGCGTGTGCTGTATCAGGCGAGGATCCATGAGGTACGCAGCGCGATCGCGTCGCGCGCGGCCCGTGCGTCGATCCCCAGCGAGACAGCGCCGACGGCGTCCGCAGACGACGGCACGTCGAGCGTCAGCGTCAACAGTCGCTGGTCGCGCGACACCAGCAGTGAGGCCGGCTTGCCGGGAGTCAGCAGCCTGAGCGCGTCGTCGAGCCGACGCAAGCGCCAGTCTCCGAGCGCCAGCACCTCATCCCCGGCCGACAGCCCGGCTCGCTCCGCGGCACCGCCACGCAGCACGTGCGTGACCTTGACTCCGCCGAGCGCGCTTTCGCTGACCCGCACACCGAGCCGCTGCGCCAGCGTTGCTGGCTGCGACTGCCATTGCACGCCGAATCGCTTCAGCAGCTCCGGCAGCGGCAGGTCGCTGGTGCCATGCACCCACTCGCCCAGTTGCCGCGTCAGCGCCTCGGCGCGTGCCGGTCCGGCCACCTCGCGCAGCACCTCGACGATGTCGGCTTCGCCGATCGGCCCGCCTGCGCTGCGCACCCACAAGGCACGCATCACGTCATCGAGCGTGGCCTTGCGCCGCGCTTTTGTCGAGCGCAGGCTGAGGTCCAGCGCCAGTGCGACCAGCGAACCCTTCGTGTAGTAGCTGATCGTCGCGTTCGGAGTGTTCTCGTCTCCGCGGTAGTACTTGACCCAGGCGTCGAAGCTCGCCTGCGCGACGCTCTGCACCTGGCGCCCCGGCATGCCGAGCACGCTGCCGATGGTCTTGCCGACCGCCTTCAGGTAGCGCGGCCCGTCGATGAGCCCGGCTCGCCGCAGGAACAGATCGTCGTAGTAGGACGTGAACCCCTCGAAGAACCACAACAGCTCGGTGTAGTTCTCCCGGGTGTAGTCATAGGGTGCGAAGTCACGGGGCCTCAGTCGCTTGACATTCCAGGTGTGGAAATACTCGTGGCTGATCAGGCCGAGCAGCGTCACGTATCCGTCGGTCGACTCCTCCGGCTTGGCGCCTGTGGACGCGCGAGGAGCGGCCAGGCGCGGCAGGTCGCGGCGCGCAGCGATCAGCGCGGTGCTCGCACGATGCTCGAGGCCGCCATAACCGTCGTCGACGCTGTTCAGCAGGAACACGTATCGCCCGAACGGGATATCTGCGCGCTTCGCGGCTTCACCATGCCAGAACGAGATCTCGGCCTCGCAGATGCGCTTCGTGTCGGCCAGCAGGCGCTCGCCGTCGAAGTCGGGCAGTGCGCCGGCCACGACCAGTTCGTGCGGCACGCCGTGCGCGTTGAAGCGGCCCCTCCAGAACGTGCCGAGCTCGAACGGATGATCGACCAGATCGTCGTAGTCGACGGCCTCGAACACGGCAGCCGAGCGCGCTGCCATCGACGTCGCGATCTGCCAGCCGCGCGGCAGCGACTTCAGCTCGATGCGGTGCGGCCCGGACTCGCGCCCCTCGACGCGCAGGCACAGGCTGGTGCCGTTGAAGAAGCCGCGTTGTCCATCCAGGAACGCCGCACGCACCGAGGTGTCGAAGGCATAGACCAGGTACGTGACGACCAGCGCAGCGCGTCCGCTGCACTCGGCCTGCCAGGTCGTCTTGTCGAGCTGCGTCAGCGCCACCGGCCGGCTGCCCTGCCTTGCCTCGAGGGCGCTCAGGTGGCGCGCGAACTCGCGAACCAGGTAACTGCCGGGTATCCACACGGGCAGGCTGAGCCGCTGCGTCGAGCCGGGTGCAGGGATGGTCAGCGTGACGCGAAACAGGTGCGCTTGCGCGTTGTGGACGTCTATGCGGTAGGAAATCATGGGCGTTACGGGCGAGGAATCGGTGCAATACGGCCGGAAAGCCGGCGGGGGTGCGCATGCGCCTGCTGCGACCCCCGTGCAGCGCGGGCCATTCCGCGATGCACTGTCCGGTCAACGCCGCGGATTTCCGGACCTTCAGACATGGTCGAACGTCGTGGTCACACCCGCTTCAGCTGCCGGCTGCGCCGATGAAGCAGCTCAGGCTGGCGACCGTGGTCAGGCGAAAGCGCAGCGTCAGCCAGGCTGCTGCAGCCTGCACCGGGTAGATGCGGCGGTCGACCCCGTAGCAGACGATCAGCATCACGCCATGCACGACCAGTCCGGCATAGGGGGGCATCACCACCGCGACCCAGGCGACCAGCGAGGGCACGACACCCCAGACGAAACGAGACGGATCGGCCGGTTGCGCACGGAATCCGAGGCCCCAGTGGATGCCGCCGAGAAACGAGACGATGACTGCGGCATACGCCGACAGTGCGGCCGCCACGTAAGGGTGGGCATCGGGCCGCACAAGCCACAGCAGCAGTGCACCCAGCATGAACGGCACCAGCCCCGCATAGCCCAGACGCAAGGTCACCGCGTCGGGCTGATTCGTCGACGCGGGTGCGTCCGGAAACCGACTCCGACCACTCAAGGAAGCTCTCCGTTCAACTGCGATTGCAACGACCTGGATTGTCGCTTGACCGCTTCATAGAACACGCTGAACGAGCGGCAGGGCGTCTCGGGATTCGGCAGCAGGCGCGACGCGGGGCGCAAGGTCGCGAGCGTGCCGAGCGCCGCGTCGTAGCCGGGCATGGGCGCCCGAAAGGCAAAGACCCCGTCGCGTCCGGGCCAGGCGGGCACGCCCTGGGTGGACGCCGCCCTCTTCATCACGTCGCCGACGAAGACGGCATCGGTGACCTGCCCCATGCGTCGCAGCACCCAGCGCCAGCGTGCCTCGCTCCACGGCATCGCTTGATGCGCCGGCAGGTGGATCAGGCCCAGGCGCCAAGGGCCACCGGCACCGGCGCCCGATCCGCCTTCACGCTCGCTCAGGGACCACGGCGTGACCAGTTCGATCTCGCGCCGTTTCGGCAGTGCAGCAGCGATCAGCGGCTTCGTGGAGTCGGCGACCCATGCGGGCAGAGGCGCGGCCCACAACAGCGGCTCCACGATGCCGGCATGCTCGCCGCGCTCGGGGCCGACATCGCCGTCCAGACGTGCGGTGCGGTCGAGCGCCTCGTAGTCCTGGTCGATCACGGTTCCCCGGCCCTGCCAGCCTGCGAAGGCCGGGCCAGTCGCGTACCGGGCCACGTTGTCCGCGTTGAACAGGTAGGGCTTGTTCGAGAAGGTGCCCGCCACCCACTGCCAGCTCAGGTGGTTGCTCGGCACGTCACCGTCCAGGAGGTGGCCGACCATCCAGTCGGCACCCGCACGCCAGTGCACCTTGCGCAGGTGCACCGCATAGCTGGCCAGCCACATGCGGGCGTGGTTGTGGAGGTAACCGGTGGCGTAGAGCTGGCGCACCGCCGCATCGATCGTCGGCACGCCGGTGCGGCCCTCGCGCAGATCGGCCGGCACCGTCGTGGCGTAGCTGCCCGGCCACAGCCCCGCAGGGCGCATGTCGGCCAGCACCTGCTCGCCGCAGCGGCTCCAGACATGGTGGAAGAACTCGCGCCACGCGAATTCGAACATCAGCTTGTCGTCATAACCGAGCCGGTGCTTCTGCAGCACCCGGGCCGCTGCCGCACGCAGCGAGATCACACCGTGCGTCAGGTACGGAGACAGGCCGGTGACGGCCCCGTCGAGCAGGTTGCGGGTGCGTGCGTACTCGCCCGGATGCACCGCGTCGAGACGCCGCAGCGCCTCGGCGTAGGTCGGCTCGAAGGCGAGGAAGTCCTGCAGCAGCGGAATCAACCCGGCTTCTTCGCGGAGGCCAGCAACTGCTTCTCGATCTGGTCGGCCTTCATCGCACCGGGCACCCGCTTGCCGTCCTCGAACACCAGCGCTGGCGTGCCGGTGACCTTGTGCTTGCGACCGAGCGCCGCATTGCGTTGCAGCGCAGAGGCATCGCAGTCGCCCATCATGCGCGGCGGGGTCGCGCCATCGACCATCCAGTCGACCCAGGTCTTCGCACGGTCCTTCGCGCACCAGATGTTGCGCGACTTCTCGGGCGAATCGCCACCGAGGATCGGGAACAGGAAGGTGTAGATCGTCAGGTCCTTGATCTGGCGGATGTCGCGCTCGAACTTCTTGCAGTATCCGCAGTTCGGATCGGCGAACACCGCAATCTTGCGGCTGCCATCGCCCTGCTTCCAGACGATCGCATCCTTCAGCGGCAGGGTCGCAAAATCGATGGCGGTCAGCTTGGAGATGCGCTCCTCGGTCAGGTTGACCTGGTTCCTGGTGTCGATCAGATGACCTTCGAACAGGTAGCTGCCGTTCTCGTCGGTGTAGTAGATGTCGGTGCCGATGCGGACCTCGAACAGACCGGCGACCGGGATCTTCGTGACCTCGTCGACCTTGCCGAGATCGGGCAGCCGTTCGCCCAGCGCCTTGCGTATCTCCGCCTCTCCGGCGTGTGCAGCGGGCACGAGGCCCATCGACACCAGCAGCGACAGCGCGCCTGCGGCAACTGAGTGCGCCAAGCTGCGATGCAGCGCACGGAAGGAAGACAAGCGTGTGAGCATGGGTGGGTCTTTCGGGTGATCGTAGAGGGCAGAGCAGCGCCGGGCGGGCTTCACGAATCCAGCGCCCGTGCAGTCAACCAGCGCTTGATGGGCGTGAGCCGATTGACCAGACTCAGCCCGCGGTTGCGGAGTTCCCGCACGGCCGGCGACTGATGCGCAAAAAGATGCAGCAGTCCATCGGTGATCTCGATCATCGCGCGCGTTGGTGACAAACGTTGCCGCGCATAGCGGCGCAGCAGCTTGTCGTCGCCCAGATCGCGCCAGGGCTCGCGCGCGGCGAGCACCCCGGTCAGCGCCGCCACATCGGCCAGTCCCAGGTTCAGGCCCTGGCCCGCCAGCGGGTGCACGACATGCGCAGCATCACCGACCAGCACCCAACCCGGCCCGCACCAGGCGCCAGCCTGAGCACGCATCAGCGGCCAGGCGGCACGCTCGCCTGCCAGCTCCAGATGACCGGCGGCGCCGTCGGTGGCCTGCATCAGGGCATCGATGAAATCGACGGCATCCATCGCGAGCAACTCGTCGGCGCGCGCATCGGGCACGGACCAGACCAGCGCATACGAGGCCTCCGGCAGCGGCGCATCGAAAGGCAGCAGCGCGAGCACATCCGGCGAGCGGAACCACTGGCGCGCGGTGCCCGCATGCGGCTTCGAGCTGGTCAGGCGCGTCGCTATCGCGCGGTGACCGTAGGGACGCCGGTCGAGCGGCACGCGATGCGCCTCGCGGCTGGCGGAAGCCTTGCCTTCGCAGATGGCGGTGAGCGCAGCAGTCGCTGCCCCCGGATCGCCCGCCCCGACCACGGTGATGTGCGGCGAGAACCGCACCGCAGAAGCCAGTTCGCGTTCGAGAACGGCCGCATCGGCGATCCAGGCGAGTTCACCGACTTGCTGCTCCCACGAGGAAAACTCGACAGCAGCGCCGGCGTCTCCCTGCACACGCATCTCGTGCACGGCCGTGGCCGCATGCGGCGGCAACGCATCCCACACCTTGAGCCCACGCAGCAGGCTGACGGATCCTGCATTCAGCGCGTAGGCGCGCACGTCGGGGCCGCGCGCCGCGTGGTTCGATGCCGACGGGTCAGCGACCAGGGCCACGCGCAGTCCGATGCGCGCCAGCGACAAGGCCAGCGCGTGGCCGACCAGGCCGGTACCACGCACCTGCACGTCATAGGGTTTCATCGCGGACGATTGTAGGGAGCCGAGTCTGGCGGGCCGGAACGGGACAGGCACAATCCGCCGTTTTCGGGGGCTTTGCCGTGTCGATGTGGATTCGCCGTGTGGCACTCGGGATGTTGGGACTGCTGCTGGTGCTCGCAGCGGTGCTCACCTGGCTGGTCATGGGCTTCGACGCCAACCGGTACAAGGGCATCGCCATCGAGTGGATGCAGACCCACCACAACCGCACGCTGACGATCAACGGGCCGATCGGCTTGTCGCTTTTCCCGCGCCTGCAGCTCACGCTGGCCGACGTGTCCCTGAGCGAGGCCGGGCGGCCCGACGAGTTTGCCGGGCTCGAACGCGCCGAGCTCGCCGTCGATGTGCTGCCCCTGCTAGACCGCGAGTTGGTGATCGGACGGATTTCGGCGCGCGGAGTACGCGCCAACTACCTGCAGAACGCTCTCGGCGTGCGCAACATCGATGATCTGCTGCACCCCGAGAAGGACCCTTCGGACCCCGGGAGCATCGGCAGCAAGAAGCCGCCCCGGCTCGACATCAGCAGCATCGAACTGGAAGACGTGCGCCTGCACGTCAAGGACGAAGTGGCCGGCGTCGAGGGCGATCTGATGGTGAAGTCGCTCACCACCGGTCGCCTGCGCAACCAGGCCGAGTCGCCGGTCGAGCTGAAATTGCAGGTCGACCTGAAGGCGCCCGCCGTGCGGGGCGAACTGAGCGGAGATGCACAACTGACGCTCGATCTGGACACCGGCTCGGTGCGCGCACGCCATCTCGACCTCGCGTTCAAGGGCGACACGAAGGACATCAGCGGGATCCGCGCCACCGTGAAAGGCAGCGCGGGCTGGGACGGCTCCACCTCGGCGATCGAGGCAACGGCGCTGCAGATCAGCGTGGCCGCGACCGCGGGCGGCCTGAAGATCGACAGCAGCTCGCTGGGCATCGCGCGCTTCGCCTACAACCCGGCGGCCAAGGGGTTGGAGCTCACTCAGCTGAAATTCGAGATGAAGGGGGCCCAGGAAGCCCAGTCCTTGTCCTTCAACCTGGACTGGCCCGAACTGGCCGTGGCCGGTGATCAGCTCAAGGGCAGCGCCTTCACCGGGCGACTGCAGCGAGGCGGCACGGCACCGCTCGACGTGAATTTCAGGAGTGCGGCCCCGACCGGCAGTTTCGACCTGCTGCGGCTCCCCGGCGTCGAGGCCACCTTCGCCAGCAGCGGCGCCCAGCGCAAGATCGGCGGCAAGCTGACAACAAACCTTGTCTTGCGACAGGGGCAAGCCGCCGGAGCCGGGAAGAGCTCCGCCGCAACACCCGCATCGATCGCGCTCGATGCGCTGACATTGCAGAGCCTGATCGAGAACCCGGGGCTGCAAGAACTGAAGATCGACGCACGCGGCACGGCCAACGCGTCGGTGCAGCGCGCCAGCTGGACGCTGGCCGGGGAGATGAACGGCGCCGCGTTCAACACCGACGGGCAGGCCCAGCTCGGCGGTGCCGTGCCGAAGGTGATCGCCAAGGCGCGCTTCGACACGCTGGACCTGAACCGCCTGCTGGCCGATGCGCCTCCACCGGCCGTCCCCGCGCCGCCGCCCGGGGGCAAGGCGACTGCGGCTGCGGCCGACACCCCGGTCGACCTGAGCGGACTGAACGGCATCAACGGCCAGTTCAGCCTGCAGGCGGGCACCTTCGCTGTGCAGCGGTACCGTGTTTCGGCAGCCCGCATCGAAGCCACGCTGGATCGGGGTCTGCTGCGCGTGTCCACGCTGCAGGGAAAGATCTGGGGCGGCAGCGTCGATGCATCGGCGCTGGCCGAAGCATCGACCGGGCGCCTCGGCGTCAAGGGCGCAGCCACCGGCATCGACATCAACGGAGCGCTGAAGGACGTGGCGGCGAAGGACTGGATGGACGGCACCGGCCGCGTGACGATGGACATCGAAGCCACCGGCCGCAGCGTCAACGAGCTGAAATCCCGCTTGCAAGGGCAGCTTGCGCTGCAACTGCGAGACGGCGCGATCAAGGGCATCAACCTCGCGAAGAGCCTGCGCCAGGCCAAGGCGGCCATCGGACTCAAGCAGGACGCGGTGCAGAAGGCCAGCGAGACCGAGAAGACCGATTTCAGCGAACTGAGCGCGAGCTTCCAGATCGCGGACGGCGTCGCCCGCAGCAAGGATCTGGACGTGAAGAGTCCGTTCCTGCGCCTGGGTGGCGAGGGCGCGGTCGATATCGGCAAGGGTCGCATCGACTACCTGGCGCGGGCCACCGTGACCGGCACCTCGAAGGGTCAGGACGGCGCCGACCTGGCCGCGCTGAAGGGCCTGCAGGTGCCGGTGCGACTGAGCGGGCCGTTCGAGGCGCTGGACTGGAAGATCGAGTGGTCGTCGGTGATCGCCGGAGCGGTGACGCAGCAGCTGAAGAACGAGTTGCAGAACCGGCTGGAGGAAAAGCTCGGCCTGAAGCCCGCCGAGGAGGGCGCTTCGGCCCCGGCGGCCAAGCCCAGGGATGCCCTGAAGGGCCTGCTGAAAGGGCTGCTGAAGTGAGCGGCCTGCCGGACGCCGACGTGTCGGTGCGGCTCGCCGCGCTGTACGTGCACCCGATCAAGAGCTGCGGCGGCATCGCGCCCGACGACGCGCTGCTGATCGAGACCGGGCTCGAGTTCGACCGGGCCTGGATGGTCGTCGATGCGCAGGGCCGCTTCGTCACCCAGCGCCAGGTGCCACGCATGGCGCTGATCCAGCCGACGCTGAGGGTGCTGGACATGGTGCTGCGCGCACCGGGCATGCTGGCGCTGCACCTGCCTCTGGGCGAGGTCGGTGAAGCGGTGCGCGTGACCGTGTGGAGCGACGAAGTCGCCGCGTTCGACATGGGCGACCTGGCCGCGCAATGGTTCAGCGACTTCCTCGGCCAGCCCTTGCGCGTCGTGCGCTTCGACCCAGACCAGAAGCGGCTCGCCAGCGCACAGTGGACCGGGCCCATCGCTGCCGAGGCGGCGTTCTCCGACGAGTACCCGCTGCTGGTCGCCTCGCAGGCCAGCCTCGACGAGCTGAATCGACGGCTCGCGTCCACGGGCGCCTCGCGGGTGACGATGCAGCGCTTCCGCCCGAACCTGGTCCTCGACGGGCTCGATGCGCACGGCGAGGACCACCTCGACGAGGTGCGCTTCGACACGCCCGAGGGACCGGTGCGGCTGAAGCTGGTCAAGCCCTGCTCGCGCTGCAGCATCCCCGATGTCGACCCGATCACCGCCGAGACCGGCCACGCGGTGGCCGACGCGCTCGCTGCCTACCGGGCCGATGCACGGCTCAACGGAGCGATCACCTTCGGAATGAACGCAGTCATCGTCGAGGGCATCGAATGCACCTTGCGGCCGGGCATGCTCGGCGGCGCGACGTACCGCTTCGATTGAAGCGGGCCGCGCGCCTTTCATGACCCGTTTCAAGACCTGGCAGCTGTTTGCGGTCTGCGTGCTGAGCTGGGGCACGACGTGGCACGCGATCACCTACCAGCTGGGACACAACACGCCCGAGGTCGGCGTCGCCCTGCGCTTCGGGCTGGCATCGCTGATCGTGCTCGGGATGTGCCGGGCTCGCGGGATGAACCTGCGGTTCCCACTGCGCGACCACGCGCTGCTGGCGCTCCAGGGCACGCTGATGTTCGGCGTGTCGTACGTCTGCGTGTATCACGCCGAACGGCATTTGCCGTCGGGCCTGGTGGCGGTCGGCTACTCGGCGGCGCCGCTGATCAGCGGGCTGGGTGCGCAGGCGCTGTTCGGGCTGCGCGTTTCGCGCCGCTTCATAGCGGGCGGGCTGCTGGGCCTGACCGGGGTGGCTCTGATGTTCTGGCCCGAATTCGGCAAGGCCGCGGCCGGCATGGCATCGCAGGCGCACGGCGCGGGATCGCTCGGCGCGGCAGCGTCGGTGGGCATAGGCGCGGCGTTCACCGTCGCGTCAGTGCTGCTGAGCACGTCGGGCAGCCTGACCGCGACGCGCAACCGCAGTCGCGGCCTGCCATTCTGGCCCTCGCTCGGCTTCGGCATGGGCTACGGCGCGCTGGCAACAACGCTGATCGCGATCGCGATGGGCCACAGCTTTGCACTGCCGGCTCTGGCCTCGTGGTGGATCTCGCTGGTGTACCTGGCGATGGCCGGCTCGGTGCTGTCGTTCGCCTGCTACCTGACGCTGCAGGAGCGCCTCGGCCCCGGGCCGTCCGGCGCGATCGGCGTGATGACGCCGCTGCTGGCGCTGTCGATGTCGGTCGGGTTCGAGGGCTACCGGCCCGACATGATCACCGGATTCGGCGTGCTGCTGGCGTTGGCTGGCAACGTGCTGATGCTGCAGCGCAGCGGCACGATGCGCCCTCGATCTGCCCCTGCCAGCGACCCTCCTAGAATCCCCGCCTCGTCGTCGACGCCCGAAACACCTCCTGTGAGACCTGCACCATGAGCCTGAAATGCGGCATCGTCGGTTTGCCCAACGTCGGCAAATCCACCCTCTTCAACGCG
>JAGNWJ010000018.1:0-35065 GCA_017986065.1 Rhizobacter sp.
GCCATCGGCGCCCACTTCAGGTCATCGGGCTGCAGTCCGTAAGCCCCGAACGTGCTTCCCGGCCCCGGCAGCACCAGCGGCGACTGCAGCGTGGTGAGCCCGAAGCGGGCGCTGCCACCGACGGAGATCACCGGGTTCACCGTACCCAGCACCGCCGATGCGCGACCGCCCCAGCCGGTGCGCTCCTGCGAATGGGTGGTCGCGGTCTCCCACAGCACCTGCTGGTCGGAATGAGAGAACAGGCCGTCGGGCTTCAGCGCAGCGCCACTGGGCGTGGCACGGTACTGGGCCTTGGTCAGCGGCGCATAGAGCGGACCGACGTTGAACACCGGCGCGATGTGGCCCGCGGCCGCGGCTGCGGACAACGCAGCCAGCGACGGATGCAGGCCGAACTCGGTGCCGGGCAAGGCCACCAGCCTGTCGCGCGGAATCGCCAGCGCGCCGCGCACGCCGCTGTACTGGGCATGGCGGGCGGCATCCGAAGGGACGATGGTGTTCAGGCCATCGTTGCCTCCGTACAGGAAGATGCACACCAGCGCCTTGTAGTCGGCGGCGTGCGCGGGCCGCGCGCCCAGCAGCAGATTGCCGAGGCTGCCGACGCCGAGGGCACTGGCGCAACTGGCGCCCGATTGCAGCAGCCAGCGTCGGCGCGCATCGAATGAGGTCGTGTGGTTCATGAGTTTTCCTTTCGAGGCGCTCAGCGCTGAACCTGGTAGCTCGGCGTCGCGAAGACCAGGTAGGCCGCCATCTTGGCGCGGTTGATCTGCCAGTTGGTCTTGTCGGTGGACACGGTCCACCACGACACGGCCTTGATGATCTCGGCGCGCGTCGCGGTTGGCAATGGCTGACCGGTGGCGATCACCGACAGCCGATCGACCAGCTTGCCCGCATCGGCGGCGTCGGCTGTGAATGCCGTCAGGTTGACCTTGGTGCCGATCGCGTTGGGCACGCCGGCAGCGGCCGCGGAGCCGCCCCAGTCGAGCAGGTAGGTCAGGTAGTTCAGCCGCTGCAGCGCCGCGTTGGCGTTGTGGATGCCGAAGCTCGGGCCCACCAGCGCCGTGCCCGCCACCGGGTAGTCCGGCGGATAGAAGCTGAACACCGACGGCGGACGGAAGACATGCTCGCGCAGTTCCTCGCCCCACCACCAGCTCAGTGCATCGCCGTCGCTCTGGCCGTTCAGGCCGCGCAGCACGCTGGTGAACATCAGCACCGGGTCGCGCAGCTTGCCGCCATTGGCGATGACGGTGGCACTGCGCGCTTCGGGATCAAGCAGGACGGCAGCCACGGTGGCCGCGAGATCGCCGCGCTGTCCGGTCCCGAAGCTCGCGTACTTGCCCGAGGTGAAGGCCGCCGAAACGCGCGCCACGTAGGCCGCAGACGGGTTGCTGCTGACGAGTTGCTGAATGAGCTGCTTGCCGATGAACGGGGCGGTGTTCGGGTGCGCGATCAGGCTGTCGAGAACGGCCTCGAGTGCCGCCGGCGCCTTGTGCCCATCCGCCAGAGAAACCCCTGACATCAGGGTGCGGGCGACCGTGTCGTGCCGCGCCTCCACCGGCACCATGTCGCCGCCGTAGTAGCGGCAGTTGGTGCCCTTGGGCCAGCAACCCCACGGCGTGGCACCTCCCGCCGGATAGGTCCAGCCGGTCAGCGCGTAGGCATACGAGCGCACCATGTCGTTGTCGTAGGTGGGTGCGCAGGCACCACCGCGCAGGCTGCCGTCGGTGTTCAGCTGGCAGGTGCCCACCGCGAACAGCTGCAGCAACTCGCGGGCGAAGTTCTCGTTCGGTGCCGACTTGTCGTTGTTGACGTTGTTCAGGAAGTCGCCCATCACTGGCGACAGCGCGACCTTCTTCAGCACCTGGCGGTAGTTGCCGAAGGCGTTGTCGAGCAGGGTGTTGTGGTAGCTGCGGAAGCCATAGGTGCCATCGGCTTCGGTGCCGCTGACGACCACGATCTGCTGCAACGCGAAGGCGACGCGCTGGCGCAGCTGGTCGGGTTTCGAGATCGCGTTGCGATAGAAATCCCAGACCAGCGGGATGGTCGAGAAATTGTCGCGCCAGCAGTTGGGCCCGGCGTTGGCGGGCTTGTCACAGAAGCCCGTGTTGCTGGTGTTCTGATGCACGGTGCCGTTGCCACCGCTGGTGTAGCGCGAGGTGGCCAGCGCCATCTGCGACGCGATCCATTTGGACGCGCCCTGGGTCCGGATCTCTGCAGCCAGTGCCTCGGTGTTGCCGAAGCTGGCCTGCGTGGCGAGGCGCACTGCATCGCGGACTGCGGCGTCGACCGCCGGTGGCCCCGACGGCGCCGGGCTCGGTGCGGGGGCGGGTGCAGGAGCAGGGGCGGCTGCCACCTTGTAGACCTGGCACTGCTTCGCCACACCCTTCGCCGGGTCGCGCCCGAAGAACGTGCTGGTACAGGCGACGGTGCCGGCGAGCGATTTCTGCACCCACCGGCCGGACACGCCGAAACGAACCTTCTTGGGGTCGGCCAGATTGAAGGCGCCCCCCTCGTCGGTCACCTTCACCCATTGCGGCTTGGGTGCGGCAGTGACGGTGGTGGCAGCGGCCGCGGCGCCCGCAGCCGTGATCAAGGCCCCGCTGGCCATGAGCGCGGTGGCCCATCGAACCTGCCGGCCGCCGAGCGGGTGGCGCGGTTTCACTTCGTTTCGAGCGCGCATCGCGACTCCTCCATCTGCTTACAAAAGGTGTGATGTCCGTCACTGTCCGGGAGCATGAAAGCCCTGAAACGTCACCCCGCAACACCTGTTACGGACGAATCGTGACGCAATTCACGGCGGCAACCGGCACTTTGGCTACGGAGTCATCCGGTGCACGAGCGATGCCGGGCCGAGGCCTCACTGACATCTGCTGACAGAAGAGCGCAGTCGGCAACACAGGCCGGTCGGCTGGGCGGAAATGGAAGGCAGGAGTCACTGCAGCGAAGAGCCGCTGCGACGGGTCGCCCGCGAACGGGGCGACCCGGACCGGGCGGGGAGCCCGGTGGGGGAGCCATCAAACGCTTACTGCTTGACGCCTTCGACCTGGATCAGCAGCTTGATGCTGTCCGGGATGCCCGGCAGGCCGTAGGTCATGCCGTAGGTGCTGCGCTGGATCGTGGTCTCGAAGTCGCCGCCGCACACCTCGCGCTTCACGAAGGGGTTCTCGTAGCAGTTGAAGTGGGTGGCCGCCAGCGTGACCGGCTGCGTCTTGCCGAGCAGGGTCAGCGTTCCGGACACGGCCGTGACCTTGTCGCCGTCGAAGGTGAACTTGTCACCGACGAACCTGGCCGTCGGGAATTCGGCGGCCTTGAAGAAGTTCTCGCCCCGCAGGTGCTTGTCGAAAAGCGCCAGGCCCGTGCTGATCGAGGTCATGTCGATGGTGATCTCGGCCTGGCCGGTCTTGGCCGCACGGTCGATGGTGATCGAGCCTTCCTTCTTGTCGAAGCGGCCTCGGTTGGTCGAGGTGCCGAAATGGCGCACCTCGAAGGTCACGTAGGTGTGCGTGGGCTCGACGCTGTAGGTCACGCTTTCGGCCTGTGCCAGTCCGCTGGCAAGCAGGGCAGCGGCGAGTACGGCGACGGTGGAGGTCTTCATGAAGGGGTTCCTGTCTGGAGGCTGTTGGGGAGAAACGGGGGAAAGGAAACCTGCGTGCGGGTTCACAGCGCGGCGACGCCGGTCAGCGTCAACTTGAACTTCACCTGGACGTCGTTGGCGACGATCGAAGTGTCGCCCCAGTCGCCCGCGCCGATCTTGAAGTCGAGCCGCTTCAAGGTGAAGGCACCGGTCGCGGTCGTCGTGGCACCGGCCTGCGCCAGCGTCACCGGAACCAAGACCGACTGGCTGCTTCCCTTGATGCTCAGCGTGCCGGACACGTCGAATCTGCCTGCGCCGGCCGGCTTCACGGTGGTCGACGTGAAGGTGGCTTGCGGAAACTTCCGTGTGTCGAACCAGTCCGGCTTGAGCAACTCGGCCTCGGTCTCGGCGGTGCCGATGGACGCGCTGGCCAGGTCGATCGTGAAGCCGATCTTCGCGGCGGCGGGCTGCTTCGGATCGAACGCCACCTGGGCGTCGAACTTGCGGAACTTGCCGTCCACCGGAACGCCCATCTGGCGGGAGACGAAGCCGATCTCGCTTTGCGCGGGAACGACCTTCTGCTGCGCCTGCACGGGCGAGGCCATCAGCCCGGCCAGCATCGACAGCGTAGCGACAGGAAACAGATTCATGACAGGTGGTCCGTTGAGGTGAAGACTCGGCAGCGCAGCGTCAGCCACGCGCGGGGCCCGGCAGCATGCGCGAGATCAGCCCGTCCCGATCGACGAACTGATGCTTCAGCGCGCCGGCAACATGCAGCACGACGACCGCGACCAGCGCCCAGGCGAGCGCGCCGTGAAACGGCTTGATGGCTTCGGCCAGCGCCTTGTCGACCGGCACGAAATCGGGCAGCGGGAGCACGCCGAACCACACGATGGGAAACCCGGCCGCCGAGCTGTAGGCCCAGCCGACCAGAGGAACCGCGAAGAAGAGCACATAGAGCGCGCGGTGCGTCAGATGCGAGGCGTGTCGCTGCCACGCCGGCATCGGCACATCGGGCGGAGGACGGTGCGCCAGGCGCCACAGCAGCCTGAAAGCCGACAGCGCCAGGATCGTGACCCCGGCCCACTTGTGCCAGTTGTAAAGCTTGACCCGCGCAGGCGTGAACGGCAGGTCCGCCATGTACAGGCCCAGGCTGAACGAACCCAGGATGGCCAGCGCGAGCAGCCAGTGCAGCACGATCGCGGTGGTGGTGTATCGGGTCGGGTTGGCTCGGTTCATGGCATCGGCGCGGAGCACGCCGTGGCTGATCACAGTGCATGTACTGTAGAAGAGCGTTTCCGGAATTGGTTTCACCGGACTTGATGCACCCGTTCAAAAACGGTGGATGCACCCCGCCTAGACTCCTCACGCATGCACAACCGCCGTCGCGCCCTGATACGAATGTCGGCTGCCGCTGCCGGCATCGCCGCGCCGGCGCTGACACCTGCAGTGCAGCGCCGGTCGCTGGACGATCCGTTCCGGCTGGCGGTCGATCTGGCACTCGCCGACTCGGGACTGGCAGGCCGCCTGCAGCGCGGCTTCGGTCGTGACACCGGCGTGGCCATCAGTGTGTGGCCGGGTCCGGCGCGCGAACTGCTCGCCGCACTCGAGCGCGGGGAGCATGACGGGGCGCTGCTGAACACGCCCCGTGCGGAGGAAGAGCTCGATCGGCTCGGCCTGCTGCGCGATCGAAGACAGATCGCGACGGCCGACTTCCTGATCGTCGGCCCCACGCTGCTGCGCGCGGGAATCGACGCGATGCACGCCAGGGCGCTCGCTGCACAGGCCCTGTCCGGGCTGGCGCAGGCCGGCGCACCGTTTGTCGGGGCAACCGAGGGCTCCGGTACGCGTGAGCTCGAGGCCCTGCTGTGGCGCACCGCCCAGGTGGCCCCGCAAGCGCCGTGGTACCGGCCATCGTCGCCGGGTCAGGGCGCGCTGGCCGCCGCGCGAGCCGGTCTGGCCTGCGCATTGGTCGAGCGCGGCGTCTGGGATGCGACCGCCAGGACGGTGCGCCCGGGGAAAGACTTCGGCGTGCTGGTCGAGGGCGACCCGCTGCTGCGGGTCCCGGTGCACGCGATGCGGTCGTTTCGTGCCGACCATCCGGCGGGCCGGCTGTTCATGAAGTGGCTGTCGAGCCGGACGGGACGCCAGGCGATCGCTGCCCTGCCGGCCTACCGACCGGTATCGCCCTGAGCCGGCCCGCGTTTCCCCTTGGCCATCTGCACATCTGTCCTCCACTGCGCTTCCTCCCACCATGCACTTACTCAGCGTCAACGTTTCCACCGCCCGGTCGATCACCATCGACGGCCGGGAGGTCCTGACCGCGATCGGCAAGCGCGGCGTCAGCGGACCGGTCGAAGCGCGCCCGCTGGGGCTGGAAGGCGACGAACAGGCCGATCAGTCGGTGCACGGCGGCCTGAGCAAGGCCATCTACGCCTACCCGATCGAGCACTACGCCTTCTGGCAGACGGTGCGCGCGCAGGCTGGCGTCGCGGGCTGGAACGACACGCTGCCGCACGGCTTCATGGGCGAGAACCTGACCCTCGACGGTCTGCTGGAAAACCAGGTCTGCGTGGGCGACGTGCTGCGCTTCGCGAACTGCGAATTGGCGGTCAGCGAACCCCGCTTCCCGTGCTTCAAGTTCAACGCGACGATGGGTTTCAAGCACGCGGCCAAGCTGATGGTCGCGAACGCCTGGTGCGGCTACTACCTGGCCGTGCGCACGCCCGGCACGGTGTCGGCCGGCGAGTCGTTCGAGCTCATCCACGGCCCGCGCGAGGTGGGCATCACCGAACTGTTCCGGGCGCGCCGGTCGGCGCAGCGGGACTGAGCCCGGCGATCGAAACAACAAGGGCGGCACCGCAGGCACGGTGCCGCCCCGTCGCGACCGAGATCAGCGTGCCGAGGCCGCCAGCGTCGGGTAGTCGGTGTAGCCCGCGGCGCCACCACCGTACAGCGTGTCCGGGTTCATCGCGTTCAGCGGCGCGTCGTCACGCAGGCGCTGCACCAGGTCGGGATTGCTGATGAACGGCCGACCGAAGGCCACCGCGTCGGCCAGGCCCTGCGCCACGGCATCGAGCGCCATCTGGCGGCTGTAGCCGTTGTTGAGCACCCAGGCACCCTGCGGGTGCCCCTGCTTGTAGCGGGCACGCAGGGCCTCGTAGTCGAACGGCACGTTGTCACGCGGCCCGCCGGTCGAGCCCTCGATCACGTGCAGGAACGCCAGCTTCAGCGGCGCAAGGCGCTCCAGCACATGATTGAAGAGGGCCTGCGCGTTGCTGTCCTGATCGGCATCGTTGAACGGGGTCACCGGGCTGAGCCGCACTCCGGTGTGCGCGGCTCCGATCTCGTCGACGACCGCCTGCATCACCTCGATCAGCAGACGGGCCCGGTTCTCGATCGATCCGCCGTAGGCATCGGTCCGGTCGTTGATGCTGTCGCGCAGGAACTGCTCGAGCAGGTAGCCGTTGGCGCTGTGGACCTCGACGCCGTCGAAACCGGCCTGCACCGCGCAGCGCGCCGCATGGCGGTAATCGGACACCAGCCGAGGCAGCTCGTCGCTGCGCAGCGCGCGCGGCGTCGACACGTCGACGAAGCCTTCCTTGGTGAACGTCTTGGCCTGGGCGACCCGCGCCGTGGAAGACACCGGCGGCATGCCCCCAGGAAGCAGCGAAACATGCGAGATGCGCCCGACGTGCCACAGCTGCAGCACGATCTTGCCGCCCGCGGCGTGCACCGCGTCGGTCACCTTCTTCCAGCCGGCGACCTGCTCGGGCGAGTAGATCCCCGGTGTGTCGAGGTAGCCCTGGCCCTCGGCGCTGATCTGTGTTGCCTCGGCGATGATCAGTCCGGCGCTGGCGCGCTGGGCGTAGTAGGTGGCCATCAGGTCCGTCGGTACCTGGTGGGCCGCCGCGCGATTGCGGGTCAGCGGAGCCATCACGATGCGGTTGGCGGCGGCGATGTCGCCGATCTGGATCGGTTCGAACAGGCTGGTCATGCGAATCCTTCGAGGTGAAACCGGGATTCTGGGGTCGAGGCCCCCCCCGCGCTTGACAGCGGTCAACTGCGGGAGGTCAGCGCACACCTCGTTTCCGGGCAGCGGCTACATTGCCCGATTGATCAGGAAACTCCCGCATGCTCGCTTACCGTCACGCCTTTCACGCCGGCAACCACGCCGATGTGCTCAAGCACATCACGCTGTGCCTGGTGCTGCGCTACATGAACCAGAAGGACAAGTCGTACCGATTGATCGACACGCACGCCGGTGCCGGTGGCTATTCGCTCGAAGGCCAGTACGCGCAGAAGAAGGGCGAGTACCTGCAGGGCGTCGCGCGCCTGTGGGACCGCGACGACCTGCCTCCGGCGGTCGCCGACTACATGGCCCTGGTGCGCCAGTTCAACCCCGACGGCCGGCTCGAGCAGTACCCCGGTTCGCCGGCGTTTGCCCAGATGATGCTGCGCGCGCAGGACCAGCTGCGCCTGTACGAGCTGCACCCAACCGATCACCGCATCCTCGAGGCCTTCCTCGGCAAGGTGAAGGGCGCGGAGGTCAAGGACACCGACGGCTTCGACGGGCTGAAGAGCCAGGTGCCGCCATCCTCACGACGCGCCGTCGTGCTGATGGACCCGAGCTACGAGGGCCACGGTGACTACTCGAAGGTCATCGCGTCGTTGCGCGAGGCCATCACGCGGTTTCCGGAAGGCGTCTACATGGTCTGGTATCCGCAGGTCAGCAAGCTCGAGGCCGCCCAGCTGCCGCGCCGCCTCGAAGGGCTGGCCCCGAAGGGCTGGCTGCACGCGCGACTGACGGTGCAGGTGCCCGATTCGCAGGGCTTCGGGCTCGCGGGCAGCGGCATGTTCATCCTCAACCCGCCGTACACGCTGCACGACGAGCTGCTCGCGGTGCTGCCGTACCTGACCGAGGTGCTGGGCCAGTACGACGGAGCCAACTACCTGCTGGAACAGAAAGCCGCCTGAACGTGAAAGCTGCCTCTGCATTCGGACCCCTGGCCGGGCTCAAGGTCGTCGAACTCGGCCAACTCATCGCCGGCCCCTTCGCCGCCAAGACGCTGGCCGATTTCGGCGCCGAGGTCATCAAGATCGAGCCGCCCGCCACAGACGGCAAGCCAGGCGGCGACCCGCTGCGCCAGTGGCGGCTGCTGCACAACGGCACCAGCGTGTGGTGGCAGGTGCAGTCGCGCAACAAGCAGAGCGTCGCACTCGACCTGAAGGACCCGGACTCGCGCGAGATCGTCAGGCGACTGATCGACGAAGCCGATGTCGTGATCGAGAACTTCAAGCCCGGCGTGATGGAGGCGTGGGGGCTGAGTCACGACGAGCTGTCGAAGACCAACCCGGGCCTGATCATGTGCCGCATCAGCGGCTACGGGCAGACAGGCCCGTACCGCGAGCTGCCGGGCTTTGCGGCGGTGGCCGAAGCGATGGGCGGCCTGCGCCACCTGACGGCCGAGCCCGGTCGGGTTCCGGTGCGTTGCGGCGTCAGCCTAGGCGACACGCTGGCCGCGCTGCACGGCGTGATCGGCATCCTGATGGCGCTGCAGCACCGGCATGCGACGGTGAGCCCGCAGGCGCCGAAGGGCATCGGCCAGGTGGTCGACGTGGCGCTGTATGAATCGGTCTTCAACTGCATGGAAAGCCTGCTGCCCGAATACAGCGCCTTCGGCGCGGTGCGCGCGCCGGCCGGCTCGGCGCTGCCTGGCATCGCGCCGAGCAACACCTATGCGTGCACCGATGGCTGGGTGCTGGTGGCAGGCAACGGCGACTCGATCTATCGGCGCCTGATGCACGCCATCGACCGCGACGACCTCGGACTCGACCCGGGCCTCGCGACCAATGCGGGGCGCGTCGCGCGCGTGGACGAGATCGACGCGGCGATCGGCGCCTGGGCGCAGACGCACAGCGTCGCCGAGGCGCTCGACACGCTGCAGGCTGCGCAGGTTCCGGTGGGACGTGTCTACACCGCGAAGGACATAGCCGAAGACCCGCACTACCGCGCGCGCGGGATGATCGAGCGCATCACCACCGCCGACGGCCTGTCTCTCGACGTGCCGGGCGTGGTGCCCAAGCTCAGCGCGACACCCGGCCGCATCGACCGGCTCGCACCGACCCTGGGGCAGGACACCGACGCGGTGCTGCACGCGCTCGGCATCAACCCGCCGCCGCATCGCTGAGCCGCGGCACGTGCCGCCCGACCACACCCCCCCGAGCCCGAGGAGCTTTCGACATGGCCCTGCCGCTGAGCCGCGCCGCACGCGTGCGCGTGATTCCCTTCGCCGTCTTCATGGGGCTGCTGGCGCTGCGCGGCGGGGTGCCCGCGGACGGCTCGTGGGGCATCGACCCGCGCTGGATCTACGGCATCACCGTGGTCGCGGTTGGTTCGCTGCTGGCAGCCTGGTGGCGCGAGTACGGGGAGCTCTCGCGGCAGGTTCTGCCTTCGCTGCGCGAATGCCTGCTGGGCGTCGGAGTCGGCCTGGTGGTGTTCGGTCTGTGGATCAACCTGGCCGCGCCGTGGATGCAGCTCGGCCAGCCGACGGCGACGTTCACGCCACTGGATGCGCAGGGTCAGCCGATCTGGCCGCTGATCATCGTGCGGTGGGTCGGCGCGGCCCTGATCGTGCCGGTGATGGAGGAACTGTTCTGGCGCTCGTTCCTGATGCGCTGGTTCGACAACGAGATCTTCGAGGGCGTCGTGCCCCAGCTCGTCGGCCTGCGCGCGATCGTGCTGTCGACCTTCGTCTTCATGCTCGCCCACACGCTGTGGCTGGCCGCCATCGTGGCGGGGCTCGCCTACGCGTGGCTGTACCGGCGCACGGGCAAGTTGTGGGTGCCGGTGATCGCGCACGCGGTCACCAACGGCCTGCTCGGGATTTGGGTGGTGATGACCGGCAACTGGGCGTTCTGGTGAGCCGGGCGATCCGGGCGCTCAGCGCGTGACGATCCGGAACTCCGCACGCGCCAGCCTGCCCTTGGTGATCGGCGTGAACACCGCCGCCACCTCGTCGAAGGACTGCAGCCTCAGCGGATCGAAATCGCCCCAGCGCAGCGCCGCAGGCAGCGAGTTGTAGATCTCGTTGGGCGTGGTGAAGCAGGCCACCGATTCCTGACCGCCACCAGACGCGCGCAACTCCATCGCGGCGCGGCCCGGCAACGTCAGCGCCCGGTTCGCGGTGACCCGCGGATCACGGGTGAAGCGGTTCGGGAAGATGCGTCGGATCGCGCCGCCGGCGTCCTGGTGGTAGCAGTAGAGGTAGCCGCTGGTCGACGGGATCACATGGAAGCCCACCGCCTCGCCCACCGCGAAGGTCTCCTTGATCGGAAGCAGAAGAAGTCGACGATCGCCGGATGCCACCTGCGGCGCGACGGGATCAGGCGTTGTCTTCTTGCCTGCGACAGCCGCAGTCGCCGCCACCTTTGCAGGGGCTGCCGGCGGCACAGGCGGCAACGCCACTTCGGCCTGCTGCACGGGCGGCACGACGTCAGCCACGAACGGCTTCGCTGGTGGCGGCGGGAACGGCCGATGCAGGAAATCGCTGAAGAACGCCAGGTCGACGAAATCGACCTCGGAGAAGCCGGAGGCACGACGGTAGGCCTTGATGGCATCGCGCAGCCCGGTCGAGATCTGGCCGTCGACCGGGCCGTCATAGAAGCCGCGATTGCGCAACTGCTCCTGGAAGTACGGCACCAGTTCGCCGCCGCGCTCCATGCCGATGAACCAGTCCTCCATCTCGCGCTTGATGTCGGCGTTGTCGGGACCCACGCCCAGGCAGGTCCAGTACGGCAGCTTCTGCAGCCGGCCGAACAGCTCGATTGCCGACATCTCGACCATGTTGCGCAGCGCCTGCGCGGTGCCGTCGGTGCGCTGGAAGCTGGTGCTGAAATTGATGCCGATCTTGTTGATGGTCGCCTGCGAGTCGAGCGCATCGCCTTCCTTGGCGATGACGACGATGTTCTTCGACGAGACGCCGGGCAGCAGCGTGAGGTTGCTCGTCTGCACCATGCTCACGTCGAAGCCGAGCACGTTGAACTGCCGGCTGCGCGAGGCACCGGCGCTCAGCAGCGGTTCGAGCGCCAGGCCCAGATCGCTCTGCCGGCGCAGCACGCTCTCGTCGAGCTGCGACACCGATCCGCGGATGTTGTACTGCGGCACCGCGCCGAACGGCCCGCGCTGCTTGGCGTTGGCCAGGAAGGCGACCACGTTGTTGGCGTCCTGGCCGAAGGTGTTCAGCTGGATCGCGCGGCTGCGCCGGGTCATGTCGGAGATCGCCGAGATCATCATGTCGCGCGTGCCGGCGCTGACCTTCTTGGTCGAGTCGGACAGGTCTTCCATGATCACGGTGACATCGCGCGTGCCGTAGCGCAGGAAGGTCTCGTCCATGCAGCGCAGGCCATCGGTGAAGTCGGTGACGTTGCGCTGCGGCGTGGTCGAGATGCGGCTGCTGGCGGCGGTGGCGACATCCTGCTGGCGGCTCGGTGGCGCGGCGCAGCCGACCAGGGCCAGGGTCAGCGCGGCGATCAGCCCGTGTTGCTTGAAGGTGGGGTTCATCGCTCGCGCTCCGACGTCTGGGGGTGGGGCTGAATTACTTGCAGCGGTTGTTGGCCATGATCACGTCGCCCTGAACCACCACGGTGGTCTGGGCGCGTGCCGAGGTGCCGAAGCCGGGCTTGGCCTGCTCGAACACGTTGCCGATGGCGATGTTGCAGCCGTCGCCGAGCACGTCGCCGCCGCGACCCGCGGGCTGCGAGGCGTCGACCGGCTTGACCTTGGTGCCACCGTCGACACCGCCGCGCTGGATCTTGGCGCGGGCGATGCGGGCGTTGATGTCGTCGCCGACTTCCGGCACGCCGGCCTGCACCTGACAGGTCAGGAAGGCACCGAGCAGGGCCAGCAGGCCGAGACGCGAGGGGATCAGTGCAAGGGACATGGTCGTTCTCCTTCGATTGTTTCAGCGGCCGTCGATACCGCCGAGGATCATCTTCTGCGTATTGTTGTTGCCGGCCGAGGCGCCGAGCTGGGTGAGGTTGCCGGTGACCACCACGAACGTCGTCGCATCGCGAATCGATGAATTGTTGACGCTGCCGACGTTGATGACCTGGAGGTTTTTCCCGGCCAGCCCGCTGCCGGCCACCTGTGTGACGAAGCCGAGCACCGCGCCGTTGGTGGTGACGTTGTGCACCTGCGAGTCGTTGATGCTGCCCACCAGCAGCTGCTGCACGTTGGTGCCTCCGATCGCGCCGATCGAGGTCTGGGTGACCACGCCACCGACGGCACCGGTGGCCGTCAGGTTGCGTCCGTCGACATCGCTGACGCCGCCGACCAGGATCAGCTGCTTGTCGGTGACGCTGGTGCCCGATCCGGTCTGCGCGATCAGCCCGCCGGTGACACCGGTGGCGGTGATGTTGCGTGCGTTGACCGTGCCCTGCACCGAGCCGATGCCGATGCGCTGGTCGATGCGACCCAGCCCGCTCTGCGTGATCGCGCCGATGGCGGTGCCATTCACCGTGACGTTGCGCGCATCCACGTTGCCCTGGACCGAACCGATGCCGATGTTCTGGCGGCTGGCTCCGGTGGTGGCCTGCGTGATCGCGCCGACGACGTTGGCCGTTGCGCTGATGTCGTTGGCGTTGACCTTGCCCGACACCCCGCCGATCGCGATCGTCTGCTGCGTCGACTGCCCCGGCAGCCCCGCCGCCGTCTGCGTGAGGCTGCCGGTGATGGTGCTGCGGGTGGTGATGTTGCTGGCGTCGACGCCGCGGTCCTGGGCGTGAGCACTGCCGAGAGCGGCTGCGAGCAGCAGCGTCAGGACGGTGGTGTGGGTGGGGATCATGGTCGGGCTCCGGTGCGATGCAGGCGTCACGTGCGGCTGAGCGGCGCGATCACTTGGCTTCGTCGTTGCCGCTGACCGTCGCGCCCTGCACGCCGCCGACCACCGCGCTCTGAACACTGCCATCCACGCCGACGTTGCCGCCGATCTGGTTCACCACTCCATTGACAGTGCCATTGGCGTTGACGTTGCGCGCTCGCGCGTTGTGGGCACCGCCGATGTTGATCACCTGCGTGTTGAACCCCGAGGCCACATTGGCACCGACTTGAGTCAGAGCTCCGCGCAGCGTGCCATTCAAGGTGAGGTTGTCTGCGTCGACGCGCCGTGCGCCGCCGATCACCGCGACTTGCTCGGTGTTGCCAGCCAGCGCGCCCAGCGACACTTGCGAGGCGGTGCCGGTCAAGGTGCCGGTGGCGTTGACGTTGTTGGCCTTGACGTCGTCCACGCCACCGACCTGCAACGCCTGCAGATTGAACCCGGAGGCTGCAGAGCCGCCCGACTGCAGCACGATGCCGGTCACGGTGCCTGTCGCGGTGACGTTGTTGGCCGTGGTGTTCGACACCGAGCCGATCGAGACCAGTTGCTCGTTTCCGCCCTCCAGCGCGCCGGCACGCAACTGCGTGATCGCGCCATTGACCGTGCCGCTTGCGTTGATGCGACTGGCTTGGACGATGCCGGCCACGCCACCCACCCGCACATTCTGGCCGCCGCTGATGATGCTGCCGCCGCCAGGGGCGAGGTCGCGGCCGCCGCGGCCGTTCAGCAGAACGAGCGTTCCCCCGCCGACTTGGTTGATCGCGCCGTTGACGGTGCCGCGGGCATCGATGTTTCCGGCCTCGACTCCCGGCTTGGTCAGCGACTGCGCCTGCACGGCGACAGCGGCGAAGGCGGCGACGAGAGCGAGGGTGATCTGGGTTGCTTTCATGATGATCTCCGTAAGGGTTGGGTTGCTTGGGTTGCGGTGGCCTCGTGGCCGCCTGAACCCACTTACGGAACGGATGCGCCGATCGGAGGCAGTTCGGCGAAAACTTTTTTCTAAGTGGAAACCCTGGTTAGGTGGCGCAGGGTCGCGCGGAGGGGCAAAACACCCGCCAGATCGGGAAAGCCGGTGTCGCCGCGGACGCGGCCCGGGCCTACCAGAGCTTGACGCAGAAACCCGAGAGCACGAACTCGCCGGTCGGCGGCGTCGCACCGGTGACGGGCGCGGGCTCGAACGACACCGCCAGCCTGGGCACGGTGGACAACAGCTTCTCGGAGCTGCCAGAGATCTCGAATGTGGTGCTCTTCGGCGGATCGGCCGGTGCAGCCACGCCCAGCGGGAACGGCGCGCCGTCCTTCGGCAGCGCCCAGACCTGGATCACCCGGCCCGCCGGGACCGCGACCGGCCGCAGGAACTTGACGCTGACGCGCGTGCCCTGGCGGGTCGAACTGACCAGCAGCGTCGGCTGGTTGCCGGCATCGGTGAGCAGTCCGACGTAGCTCTGCGGCAGACCCTGTTCCTCCTGGGCCAGCCGGTCAAGGGACACGAAGAGCGCCGGGTTCGTCATCACCACGCTGGCCGTCATCGCGGCACCGAAGGCAAAGCCCATCGCCGGCTTGAACAACCGCGCCAGCCAGCCGGACTTCGACGCAGCGGCCGCCGAACGCGGCGCGGTGCGCGCATCGATCGCTGCCCAGACCCGGTCCGGCGGCGTCACATGCGGCACCGAACTCGCCAGACCGGCCAGCCGTTCCTCCCAGCCCGTCAGCGCCGTGCGCGCGGCGGGCAGCTCGCGCAACAGCCGCACGAACCGCCTGCGGGCCGGGCCGCCCAGCGTGCCCAGCGCGAACCTGGCAGCCAGGCGATCGAGCAGTTCGGGATGGTTGTAGTTCATGGTGATCGCAGCGGCATCGAGGGCACGGCTAGTGCGCGAGGCACTTCTTCAGGCGCTCGAGTCCGCGCCGCACCCAGGCCTTCACGCTGCCGATCGGCGCGGTGATGTGCTCGGCGATCTCGGACTGCGACATGCCGTGGTAGTAGGCCAGCGCCAGGCATTGCCGTGGCGACGCATCTAGCGATTCCATGCAGGTGCGTATCTCCATCGTTTCGGCCGCCTGCATCATCAGCTGCATCGGGTTCGGGCGCTCGTCGGCGATCTGGTGGGCCTCGGGGTCGTCGTCGGCATCGATCGAATCGGCGACGTGGCGCTGGTTGCTGCGCAGGTGGTCGAGCGCCTTGTTGCGCACGATCGAGATCAGCCAGGTCATGGGCTGGGCCTGGCTGGCCTGGTAGCTGCCGGCGTGGTGCCATACGTTCACGAAAGCCTCCTGAAGCACGTCCTCGGCGAGGTCGCGTCGGTTCAAGATACGGAGCGCAATGCCAAACAGATGCGCACTGGTGGCTTCATAGACGCGCCGCAATGCTGCGCGTTCGCCGAGCGCGAGGCGGGCGATGTCGGCTTGGAGTGCGGCTGAATCGAACATGGGCTGCGCGGAACAGCCGCGAGTCTAGACGCGCCGTGCCATCGACCCGCTCAGCGCGGGCCCGTGAACCGGTGCAGCTGCCGAGCGACGCGGCGCTTGACGACGCGCCCTGCACGCCAGGCCCATGAAGTGCGCACCCGTGCGAGCAGCGCGCCCTTCCACCCTGACCACCGCGTGTAATAGCGCGCGAACCAGGGCAGGCGCATCAGCGCAGGCTGGGTCAGCGCAAACAGGTGCGCGACCACGGCGGTGCCCACGACCTTGGCGCCCAGGATCAGCAGCACGCCGAACAGCTTGTGCCCCTGCCCGATCAGCCACAACGCGCCCAGCTTGACCGGCAGCAGCGCCAGTGCCGGAAGGAAGAAGACCACCAGGGCGGCATGCGGTGGCAGCGCGGCGATGCGACGCTCCAGCGCGGCCAGCAACGGCAGCCGTGCGATGCGCGCCATCAGCCGCCGCAGCGGTTCCCAGCCCCACTCCTCGAAGAGGATGACGAGCGCGAGCAGCGCGCCCAACAGGCGCCTGAGCCAGATCATCGCTCGATGCAACGCCGCAGCACGCTAGCCGATGCCGCGCGCCCGGTCCGCCTTGAACTGCGCCACGAACGCGTCGAAACGACCCGCGTCCAGCGCGTCGCGGATCTCGCGCATCAGGTTCATGTAGTAGTGCAGGTTGTGGATGCTGGCGAGCATCGGCGCCAGCATCTCGCCGCAGCGTTCCAGGTGGTGCAGGTAGGCACGGCTGAACCCGCCGGCGCAGGCCTGGCAGCTGCAGGTCGGGTCGATCGGGCTTTCGTCGTTCTTGTAGCGCGAGTTGCGCAGCCGCAGGTCGCCGAAGCGGGTGAACAGGTGACCGTTGCGTGCGTTGCGTGTCGGCATCACGCAGTCGAACATGTCGATGCCGGCGGCGACGCCATCGACCAGGTCTTCCGGCGTGCCGACGCCCATCAGGTAGCGCGGCTTGGTCGCCGGCAGCCTTGGCGCGGTGTGCTGCAGCACCCGCAGCATGTCTTCCTTCGGCTCGCCGACGCTCAGGCCGCCGATCGCGTAGCCGGGCAGGTTCAGCTCGACCAGGCTGGCCAGCGACTCGTCGCGCAGACCCTCGAACATGCCGCCCTGCACGATGCCGAACAGCGCATTCGGGTTCTCGCCGCGCGCGAACTCATCGACGCAGCGCCGCGCCCAGCGTGCGCTCAGCTCCATCGAGCGGCGCGCCTCGGGCTCGGTGGTGATGTGCCCGGCCGTGTCGTACGGCGTGCACTCGTCGAACTGCATCACGATGTCGGAGTTCAGCGTGCGCTGGATCTGCATGCTGACCTCGGGCGTCATGAACAGCTTGTCGCCGTTGACCGGGGAAGAGAACCTGACGCCTTCCTCGCTGATCTTGCGGGTGTCGCCCAGGCTCCAGACCTGGAAGCCGCCGCTGTCGGTCAGGATGGGCTTGCTCCACCGCTCGAACCGGTGCAGGCCGCCGAACTGCTCCAGCACGTCGAGCCCGGGGCGCATCCACAGGTGGAAGGTGTTGCCGAGGATGATCTGCGCGCCCATCTCCTCGAGCGCGCCCGGCATCACGCCCTTGACGGTGCCGTAGGTTCCCACGGGCATGAAGATCGGTGTCTCGACGACGCCGTGGTTCAGCGTCATGCGGCCGCGGCGGGCCAGTCCCTGGGTGGTGAGCACGTCGAAGGTCAGCATCGGTCGATTGTCGCGTGCGGTGTCGCCGGCCGATCCACGGCCACTGCAGCACGTTGCGGCGTTATCCTCGGCGCCGCGCTCGCGCAACGCGCGTGCGTTTCTCTTCTCCTGAACGCGCCCAACCGGCCAGCCCCCCAGCCTCATGCAACTGCCGCCGCTCCTCGCCTTGATGCGGCCTCACCAGTGGCTGAAGAATGTCTTCGTGTTCGCCGGGCTGGTGTTCAGCCAGTCTTGGCACGACACCGGGCGCGTGACGCTGGTGCTGTCGGCCTTCGGCGTGTTCTGCCTGTTCTCGAGCGCGGTCTACATCGTCAACGACTGGCGTGATCGCGCCAGCGATGCGCTGCACCCGACCAAGCGCCTGCGCCCGCTGGCCAGCGGTGCGGTCGGCCCCGGCGTCGCCTTCGCGCTGGCTGCATTGCTGGCGGCGGGTGGTGTCGTGCTCGCCAACGGCAACCGCACGCTGCTCGGCCTGATCGCGCTCTACGTGGCCAGCAACGTGGCGTACTCGTGGTGGCTCAAGCGCGTGCCGGTGGTCGACGTGTTCAGCATCGCGCTCGGCTTCATGCTGCGGCTGCTGGCGGGCACGGTCGGCGTCGGCATCCCGCCGTCGCGATGGCTGATCCTGACCGGCATCTTCGCGGCGCTGTTCCTGGGGTTCTCGAAGCGCCGGGCCGAGACCTTCCAAGCCGCGGCGAGCCAGCGGTCGGTGCTCGGGCACTATCCGCCCGCGCTGCTCGACACCTTCGTTTCGGTGACGATGACGGCCACGCTGATGACCTACAGCCTGTTCGCGACCAGCCCCGAATCGCAGGCGCAGCACGGAGAACGGCTGGTCTACACCGTGCCCATCGTGATCTTCGGGATGCTGCGCTATGCATACCAGGTGCACCGCGGACGCGGCGAGGACGTGGCGCGCGACCTGTTGCGCGATCCGTGGATCGTCGGGGCGCTGGCGGCCTGGCTGCTGGTCTTCATCGCGCCACTGCTGGTGGCTTCGGCATGACGAACGTCTCGCCCCTTCCCGGCGCGCCTGAAGCGTCGTCGCCGATGTCGCTGCCGCGCTGGCTGCTGTTCGCGGGCATCTCCGCGCTGCTGCTGCGAGGCTGGCTGGCGCTGGCCCTGCCCATCACCGGCGACGAGGCGTACTTCTACTGGTGGGGTGTCTATCCCGAGCTGGGTTACTACGACCACCCGCCGATGGTCGGCTGGCTGATCGCCGCGATGCGCGCGACGCTGGGCGACACGCTGTGGTCGATCCGGCTGCCGGTGCTGCTGCTGCCGATCGCCCTGGGCGGCATGCTGTGGTGGGCGCTGTCGGCCATCGACCGCACGCGCGCCGCGTGGGCCGTTCTGCTGTTCTGGCTGGCGCCGATCAACTGGCTCAACGTTCTGATCACGACCGATACGCCGCTGATCTTCTGGTCGGTCGCATCGGCCTGCTGCCTGCTGGTGGCCGAGCGACGCCCGAGGCTCGACGGCGGCACCTGGGGCCTGTACGCGCTGTCCGGCGGGCTGCTCGGCGCAGCGCTGCTGTCGAAGTATTTCGCGGTGGTGCTGGGCTTCGCGTACTTCATGTATTTCGTGCTGTTCAGGCGCGACCGGCTCGCGGCGTCTGCCGTGCTGCTGCTGTGTGCGCTGCCGGGGCCGGCGATCAACATCGCCTGGAACATCGACCACTGCTGGTCGAACATCATGTTCAACCTGATCAACCGCAACGCCGGAGAGGTGTTCAGCTGGAAGAAGCCGGCCACCTACGTCGGGATGATGTTCTACCTGGTGTCGCCGGTGGCGGCCTGGATGAGCTGGAAGCACCGCGCCGACCTGGGCGCCGCGTTCCGGGCTCACCGCCTGCTGGGCTGCCTGGTCGTGGTGCCGCTGCTGTTCTTCGCGCTGCTGTCGCTGAAGAAGATCATCGGCCTGCACTGGGTGATGTCGTTCTACCCGTTCGGCTTCGCCTTCATCGCGATCGGGCTGCCTGCGCATCGGCTGAAGGCCTGCGCCGTCGGGCTGGCGGTGCTGACCGGCCTGCACGTGGTCGCGGTCATCGGCGTGTCGCTGATGCCGATGGAAAGCTGGAAATCGTTGTCGATCTACAAGGGCATCGTGCGCAGCGTGAAGACGGCCGAGATGCTGAAGCAGGTCGAGGCGCCCGGCGTGGTGCTGATGTCGAACGCCTACACACCGGCGTCAACCTACGGCTACGCGCAGCGCCAGTACATGCCCGTGTTCGGCCGCGGCAACTTCCATGCGCGGCAGGACGACCTGCTGGTCGACTACAGCGTCTACCAGGACCGGACGATCCGGGTGATCCTGACCACCCGGCCCAGGCTCGAGGACTACCGGCCCTACTTCGGGTCGGTCGAGTTGCTGACCTACACGCAGAACCAGCTCGAGTTCTACGCGGTCGAGGGCAAGGGCTTCAAGTACGAGGCCTACCGCGACGGCGTGCTGGCGGAGATCAACCGACGCTACTACCGCATTCCGGCGATCCTGCCGCTGGCCGCCTGCCCGTTCTGCGAGCGGCTGTGCGGCCACACGCGCTGCGCGGCGACAGACACACCCGCGTCGCAGAAGCCCGAGGCGAAGGAAGAACCCTGAGCGTCAGCTGCGGGAGGCGCGGGCCTCGGGCGTGGCGTGCAGCAGCATGGCATCGCCGTAGCTGAAGAAGCGGTAACGCTCGGCGATCGCGTGGCGGTAGAGCGCCATCACATGCGCATGCCCCGCCAGCGCGCTGACCAGCATCATCAGCGTGCTGCACGGCAGATGGAAATTGGTGACCAGCGCATCGACGACGCGGAAGCGAAAGCCCGGCGTGATGAAGATGTCGGTGTCACCGACACCGGCGCGCAGCTCACCACCGATTGCCGCCGATTCGAGCGCGCGCAGGCTCGTCGTGCCGACCGCGACGACGCGCCCGCCGCGCTGGCGCGTGCGGGCCACCGCCTCGACCGTCTCGGCCCCGACCTCGAACCATTCGCTGTGCATCCGGTGATCCGCCAGGTTCTCGGCGCGCACCGGCTGGAAGGTACCGGCGCCCACATGCAAGGTGACGCGGGCCTGCTCGACGCCGCGGGCGGTCAGCGCGTCGAGCAGTGCCTGATCGAAGTGCAGCGCTGCCGTCGGCGCGGCCACCGCTCCCGGCCTGGCCGCGAACACCGTCTGGTAGCGGCGCTCGTCATCGGCGTCGTCGGCATGCGTGATGTAGGGCGGCAGCGGCACGTGGCCGTGGCGCTCGAGCAGCGCCTGCGGGTCGCTCGGGAATCGCAGGTGAAACAGCGACTCCTCGGGCCCCGCACGGCCCAGCACCTCGGCATCGAAGCCGCTGTGCGCATCAGCGGACATCGCCGCCTCGACGCTGCGCGCGAAGCGCACACGCTGGCCTCGCTTGGGTGACTTGCTGGCGCGCAGATGCATCAGCACCTCGTTTCCCGGCAGCACCCGTTCGACCAGCGCCTCGACGTGCCCGCCCGTCGCCTTGATTCCGAGCAACCGCGCCTTGATCACGCGGGTGTCGTTGAAGACCAGCAGGTCGCCGGGGTCGAGCAACGAGGGCAGGTCGCGGAAGATCCGGTCCACCGGGGCAGCGCCAGTGCCGTCGAGCAATCTCGAGCCACTGCGCTCGGCCGCCGGATGCTGCGCGATCAGTTCGGGCGGCAGTTCGAAATCGAAATCGGCGAGCGTGTAGGAGTCGATGCGGGCGGCGGTCATGAAGTGCGCAAGGGGGCGTCGGCTGGCGTGTCGGGCAGACCGAACCGGGCGGCCGGATTGTTCCATGCGATGGGCCGGCCAGCGGTCAGAATTCATCGATGTCCACCCGTGCGCCGACATCGAAAGCCGCCCGAGGACCCGACCCCGCATCGGCGAAGTCGGGTCCGCTGCGTGCGATGGACAAGCTCGGCCTGCGTCGCGACATCGACCTGGCGCTGCACGTGCCGCTGCGCTATGAGGACGAGACGCGGCTCACCGCGATCGCCGACCTGCATGACGGCGTCACCGCGCAGGTCGAAGGTGTGGTTCAGCGTTGCGAGATCCAGCTGCGAAACCGACGGCAGTTGCTGGTGACCGTGGCCGACGATGCGGGCGACACGCTGCTGCTGCGCTTCCTGCACTTCTACCCTTCGCACCAGAAGACGCTGGCCGAGGGGCGGCGCGTGCGCGCGCGCGGCGAAGCGCGCGGCGGCTTCTTCGGGCTGGAGATGGTGCACCCGACGTTCAAGGTGGTCGAGGGCGCCAGCCCGCTCGCGACCGCCCTGACGCCGGTGTACCCGACCAGCGCCGCACTGCCGCAGGCCTACCTGCGACGTGCCGTGACGTCGGCGCTGCAGCGCGCCGATCTGGCCGAGACGGTGCCGGCCGACCTGTTGCCGCGCGGGCTGGCCACGTTGCGCGATGCGCTGCAATGGCTTCATCACCCACCTGCCGACGTGTCGCTGTCGGCGCTGGATGACCGTGCCCATCCCGCCTGGCAACGGCTGAAATTCGAGGAACTGCTGGCGCAGCAGCTGTCGCAGCTGCAGGCCAAGCGGGAGCGTGCCCGGCAACGCGCGCCGCGCTTCGACGTCGAGGCCGGCGGCCTGCACGAGAGGTTGCTCGCGGCGTTGCCGTTCACGCTGACCGCGGCCCAGCGACGTGTCGTCGAGGAAATCGCGGCCGACCTTCAGCGTGCGCACGGCGATGACGATGCGCGCACCGGCGCCACCGCGGTGCCGATGCATCGCCTGTTGCAGGGCGACGTCGGCTCGGGCAAGACCGTGGTGGCGGCGCTGGCGGCGGCGATCGCGATCCACAACGGCTGGCAGTGCGCGCTGATGGCGCCGACCGAGATCCTCGCCGACCAGCATTTCCGCAAGCTGGTGGGCTGGCTCGAACCACTGGGCATCGGCATCGCCTGGCTGACGGGCAGTCGCAAGGGGCGCGGGCGTCGCGAGATGCTGGAGCGCATCGCATCGGGCGAGGCCGGCCTGGTGGTCGGCACGCACGCGGTGATCCAGGCTGACGTGCAGTTCGCGAAGCTCGGCCTGGCGATCGTCGACGAGCAGCACCGCTTTGGCGTGGCGCAAAGACTGGCGCTGCGCAGCAAGCTCGAGCAGGGCCGGCTCGAGCCCCACCTGCTGATGATGAGCGCCACCCCGATCCCGCGCACGCTGGCGATGACGATGTACGCGGACCTGGACATCAGCACGATCGACGAGCTGCCGCCAGGCCGCACGCCGATCGTCACCAAGGTGTTCGCCGACGACAAGCGAGACGCGGTGGTCGCGCGCATCCGCGACGAGGCAGCCCAGGGCAAGCAGATCTACTGGGTGTGTCCGTTGATCGAGGAGATGCCAGAGAGCGATGCCGAGCCGGTGCATGACGAAGCCCGCTCAATGAAACGGCCCTTCGGCGAACGACCCGATCTGCAGAACGTGATCGACACGCACCAGCGGCTGACCGATGCACTGCCCGACGTCGGCGTGGGCCTGCTGCACGGCAGGATGAAGGCGAGCGAGAAGTCCGCGACGATGGCTCGGTTCACCTCCGGCGAGCTGTCGGTGCTGGTCGCCACCACGGTGATCGAGGTCGGCGTCGACGTTCCGAACGCGAGCCTGATGGTGATCGAGCACGCCGAGCGCTTCGGACTGAGCCAGCTTCACCAGCTGCGTGGCCGCATCGGCAGGGGCTCGGTCGCGAGCGTCTGCGTGCTGCTGTACGCGGCACCGCTGTCGCTCACCGGGAAGGCGCGCCTGAAGGCAATGGCCGAGACGACCGACGGCTTCGAGATCGCCCGACGCGACCTCGAGATCCGCGGTCCCGGCGAGTTTCTCGGCGCGCGCCAGTCGGGCGCGGCGCTGCTGCGCTTCGCCGACCTGAACGAGGACCTGTCCCTGCTGCATGCGGCACGCAGGGCGGCCACCGCGATGCTGGAGCGGCATCCGGAGGCCGCCCGTCGACAGGTGATCCGGTGGCTCGGCAGCCGTGCCGATTACCTGAAGGCATGAAGCGCAAGGCTCGCGGGTTCGCTACATTGACGGGATCCCGCAGCGCTATCCGCGATCCAGCCCCTCGACACCATGACCCTGACCGAACTCCGATACATCGTCGCGGTGGCCCGCGAACGGCACTTCGGCCGCGCCGCCGAAGCGTGTTTCGTCTCGCAGCCGACGCTCAGCGTGGCGATCAAGAAGCTCGAGGAAGAGCTCGACGTCAAGCTGTTCGAGCGCGGCAGCAACGAGGTCAGCGTCACGCCGCTGGGCAGCGAGATCGTGCGGCAGGCGCAGACGGTGATCGAGCAGGCCGCCGGCATCAAGGAGATCGCACGCCGCGGCAAGGACCCGGTGTCGGGCCCGCTGCGCCTGGGCGTGATCTACACGATCGGGCCGTACCTGCTGCCCGACCTGGTGCGGCAGGCCATCGAACTGGTGCCGCGGATGCCGCTGATGCTGCAGGAGAACTTCACCGTGAAGCTGCTCGACATGCTGCGCACCGGAGAACTCGACGCGGCGATCCTCGCCGAACCATTCCCCGACGCGGGCCTCGCCATCGCCCCCCTCTACGACGAGCCATTCATGGTGGCGGTGCCGAAGAAGCACCCGCTCGCGCGGCGCAAGCGCATCACCGCCGAGGAGCTGAAGAAGGAAACGATGCTGCTGCTGGGAACCGGGCACTGCTTCCGCGACCATGTGCTCGAGGTGTGTCCCGAGTACGCACACTTCTCGAGCGACGCCGAAGGCATCCGCAAGAGCTTCGAAGGCTCGTCGCTCGAAACCATCAAGTACATGGTGGCGTCGGGGATGGGCGTCACGGTGGTTCCGCAACTGAGCGTGCCGGCCGAGCCGGACAGGCACGTGACCTACGTGGCGTTCGCGCCCCCGGTGCCCACGCGCCGCGTCGTCCTTGCCTGGCGGCGGACCTTCACGCGCTACGAGGCCATCGCCGCCTTGCGCAACGCGATCTACGCCTGCCCGCTGACGGGAGTGACGCGACTGTCCTGAGTGCCCCGGTTCGAACGCGGACTGCCCTGCGTGTATAGACTCTTTTACGTCACGCAGCGCCGAAAGGCGCGCTCACCTTCATCACACAAACCAGGAGACCTCGATGGTCAAGAAATCCAAATCGAGCCGCACCCCGGTGACCGGAACCGCAGCCCCGGGCCGGATCAACATCGGCATCAGCGAGAAGGATCGCGCGGCGATCGCAGCCGGCCTGAGCCACCTGCTGGCCGACACCTACACGCTGTACCTGACGACGCACAACTTCCACTGGAACGTCACCGGTCCGATGTTCAACACGCTGCACCAGATGTTCATGGTCCAGTACACCGAGTTGTGGAACGCGGTCGACCCGGTCGCCGAACGCATCCGCTCCCTGGGCCACGCGGCGCCGGGCTCGTATGCGCAGTTCGGCGCACTGGCTTCGATCAAGGATGCGCCGACCACGCCGCCGAAGGCCCTGGAGATGGTGCGCATCCTGGTCGAAGGCCACGAAGCGGTCGCCCGCACCGCGCGCAGCATCTTTCCTCTGGCCGACAAGGCCGGCGACGAACCGACCGCTGACCTGCTCACGCAGCGCCTGACGGTGCACGAACAGACGGCGTGGATGCTGCGCAGCCTGCTCGAAACCGAGTAGACGTGAGTCTTTCAGCCGGGGTATCCACATGCGTATCGCCATCATCACCTTCGACGGGTTCAACGAGATCGACGCGTTCGTGCCGCTGGGGCTGCTGAACCGCCTGACCGCGCGGGGCTGGAAGGCCGAGATCACCGGCCCGACATCGCACGTCACGTCGATGAACGGGGTGACGGTCGAGGTGCAGCAGCCCCTCGAGTTCGCCAACGAGGCCGACGCAGTGGTCTTCGGCAGCGGGATCTACACCCGCGCGATCGCCGAGGATGTGGGCCGGCGCGGCGCGCTGCTCGACCGTCTGCACCTGGACCCGTTGCGCCAGATGATCGCCGCACAGTGCTCGGGCAGCCTGCTGATGGCGCGTCTGGGGCTGCTGGCCGACATGCCGGCCTGCACCGACTCCAACACCAAGCCCTGGGTCATCGAGGCCGGTGTTCGAGTCGAGGACTCGCCATTCCACGCGCGCGGCTCGCTCGCCACCGCGGGGGGCTGCCTGGCCTCGCAGTACCTGGCGGCCTGGATGATGGCGCGCGGCGCCGGCCTCGATGCGGCCGCTCAGGCGCTGCATTACGCAGCGCCGGTCGGCGAGAAGGATGCCTATGTCGAGCGGGTGCTCGCGGTCATCCGCCCGTTCCTGCCCGAGGCGACCGGATAATTCGAGGTTTCCACGAGCCGCGTGCCCACCGGGTGCGCGACGCCCCATGTCCACCGATACCCCCTCGACCGCGCTCGACAAGGAAGTCCGGCGCCGCCGTACCTTCGCGATCATTTCGCACCCCGACGCCGGCAAGACCACGCTGACCGAGAAGCTCCTGCTGTTCTCCGGCGCGATCCAGATCGCCGGCAGCGTGAAGGCCCGCAAGGCGTCGCGCCATGCCACGTCCGACTGGATGGAGATCGAGAAGCAGCGCGGCATCTCCGTCGCATCCAGCGTGATGCAGATGGAATACCGCGACTGCGTCATCAACCTTCTGGACACCCCAGGCCACCAGGACTTCTCCGAAGACACCTACCGCGTGCTGACCGCGGTCGACGCGGCGCTGATGGTGATCGACGCGGCCAACGGTGTCGAGCCGCAGACGCGGCGGCTGCTGCAGGTCTGCCGCGCGCGCAACACGCCGATCCTGACCTTCGTCAACAAGATGGACCGGGAGGTCAAGGATCCGCTGGCCCTGATGGACGAGATCGAGCGCGAGCTCGGCATGGAGGTCGTGCCGTTCACCTGGCCAGTCGGCATGGGCAAGCAGTTCCACGGCGTGATGGACCTGCGGGAGAAGCAGATGCGTGTGTTCAGTCCCGGCGAGGATCGCGATCACCGCAACGACGAGATCCTGGCCGGACTCGACAACCCGGCCTATGCGCAGCGCTTCGGCATGCAGTACGAACAGGCGCAGGGCGAGATCGAGCTGCTGACCGACGCCGCACCGCCGTTCGACCGGGCTGAGTTCCTCGCCGGTCGGCAGACGCCGATGTTCTTCGGCTCGGCGGTCAACAACTTCGGCGTGCGCGAGGTGCTCGACGCACTCGTCGACCTGGCGCCGTCGCCCGGCCCGCGCGCCGCGATCCAGCGCGTGGTCGAACCGGGCGAGCCCAAGTTCACCGGTGTGGTCTTCAAGATCCAGGCGAACATGGACCCGGCGCATCGCGACCGCATCGCGTTCCTGCGCGTGGCTTCGGGCCACTTCGAGCGCGGCATGCGACTGAAGGTGGTGCGCTCGGGCAAGGAATTGAGGCCGAACACCGTGGTGAGCTTCCTCAGCCAGCGTCGGGAGCTGCTCGACGAGGCCTTTGCCGGCGACATCATCGGCATCCCGAACCACGGCGTGCTGCAGCTCGGCGACACCCTCACCGAGGGCGAGGCGCTGCAGTTCACCGGACTGCCGTTCTTCGCGCCGGAGATGTTCCGGTCGGTCGAAGTGGCCGACCCTCTGAAGACCAAGCAGCTCAGGGCCGGCCTGACGCAACTCGGCGAGGAGGGCGCGATCCAGGTGTTCCGGCCGGTGGGCGGCACGGTGCTGCTGCTCGGCGCGGTCGGGCAGTTGCAGTTCGAGGTCGTGGCGCACCGGCTCGAGCACGAGTACGGCGTCAAGGCGCGCATCATGCCGAGCCGCTTCCAGGTGGCCCGCTGGGTCACTTGCGAAACGGGTGAAGGCGCGGCCGCCGACGAGCGCGAGCTCAAGCGCTTCATCGACGGCAACTCGCACCGCGTCGCCTACGACGCGGTCGATGCACCGACGGTGCTGGTCGAATACGCGCCCGAGTTGCGCGCGATCGAGGCCAACTGGCCGAAGATCAGGTTCCATGCCTTGCGCGAGCACGCGGGACTGGTGTTCCAGAAGCAGCTCGACGGTTGACCTGCCACAAGGACTCGGACACACCGACTGGCTAGACTGCGCCTCCCTGAGGCCGGAGGTGCCATGAGCCTGACCATCGACTACTACCTGTCACCGCAGTCGCCCTGGACCTACCTGGGCCACGAGCGCTTCTGCGAGATCGCCCGGGCCGCGAAGGCCAACGTGCGCGTGCTGCCCGTGGATCTCGGCGGCAAGGTGTTTCCGGTGACGGGCGGGGTGCCGCTGTCGAAGCGCGCACCGCAGCGTCAGGCCTACCGGCTGCTCGAGTTGAAGCGTTTCAGCGAGGCGCTCGGGCAACCGATCAATCTCCAGCCCAGGTACTTTCCGGTGTCCGGCGACGACGCGGCGCGGCTGATCGTCGCGGTCGACATGCATGACGGGACCGAGGCTGCGCTGGCACTGACCGGAGCCGTGTTGCGCGGCGTGTGGGTCGACGACGTGAACACCGCCGATGCCAACGTGCTGGCCGCGATGCTCGCGACGCTCGGCCTGCCGGCCCGGCGGCTGGACGATGCGTACTCGCAGGCCGCGCATGCCCGCTATGAAGCCGACTCGGCGCTGGCGATCGAAGCAGGCGTGTTCGGTGCACCCAGCTACGTGATCGACGGCGAGATCTTCTGGGGCCAGGATCGGCTGGATTTCGTGCAGCGCCGCCTCGCGCGGGGCTAGGCAGCCAGCGCAGCGCGGCCGGCCCGGCATTCCAACGCACGCAAAAAAAAGCCGGCGGGTTGCGCCGGCTTCTTCATCGAGGGGCGCTTGCGCGCCGCGATCAGCTCAGGTGAGCGCTGACCAGCTTGGTCATCTCGAACATCGAGACCTGGGCCTTCTTGAAGATTTCCTTCAGCTTGGCGTCGGCGTTGATGTTGGTCTTCTTGGTCGCGTCCTGAAGCTTGTTCGCCTTGATGTACTCCCAGAGCTTCTTCGTCACTTCGGTGCGTGGCATCGGGGTCGAACCGATGATCGCTGCCAGTTGCGGACTCGGCGTGACCGCCTTCATGAACGCGGCGTTAGGCGAGCGCTTCTTGGCGGGCGCTGCGGTCTTGGTGGCCGCCGACTTGGCCGTCACCGTCTTCGCGGCGGCCTTCTTTGCAGGAGCCGCCTTCTTCGCCGGAGCCGTTTTGGCCGGAGCCTTCTTCGCAGTTGCCATTTCAATTCTCTCCATCAAATAAGTGGTTGATGTGCCGGGCTGGTGGAGAACCGCATGAGCCCTCGTCATCACAGCTTTCGTGCGCTGCCGATCGTACTGCGTGCCCCGGGCATTGAGAAGCGCGTTTCACAGGAGAAACACGCATTCTTGCGGCCTGGCGAGCGGTTTGTCGTGTCTGCGTCACGGAGTGGAACGCGTTCGGGCGTGCCATCGACGGGATTCGCGACCTCCGCACTGCGGTTCGTCGAGGTCGCGAACACACCACCGACAGCATCGCCGGGCCCTTCGCCGGCGGTCTCGAGCACGCGGCAAGGTCATCGCGTGCGGCCTGGCGCGGGGTTATTCTTCTCGCATGAAGATCATCGTTCGCTGGCTCCTTCTCGCCGCCGCCTTGCTGCTGGTGGCCTATCTGTATCCCGGCGTCTCCGTCCAGAGCTTCGGTTCGGCCATGCTTGCGGCCTTCGTGCTCGGCCTGCTCAACACGCTGCTGCGGCCCGTGCTGGTGCTGCTGACCCTGCCGGTCACGCTCGTCACGCTGGGGCTGTTCCTGTTCGTGATCAACGCGCTGATGTTCTATTTCGCCGCGAACCTGCTGTCGGGCTTCAACGTCACCGGCTTCACGGCTGCACTGATCGGCTCGCTGATCTACAGCCTGTGCGGGATGGTGATCGACGTCGCGATGGAGCGGATCTTTTCCCCGAAGTCCTGACCTCGCTCAACGCGCGGCCGATGCCGACTTGACGGCGGCGCCGCGCACCTCGAAGCGCACGGCCTGCAGCGTTTGACCCTCGCGCCCGCGCAGCGTCAACTGGTGGCGGCCGGGCCAGGGTGTCCAGTGCAGCCGCTGCCCCCGCCCCACCACCTGGCCGTCCAGCACCCAGGTGCCCGCTTCGCCCTCGAAAGTGATCCGCTGGGCACGCGGCGGCATGTCAGGATCGATCGCGTACAGACTGCCCTCACGCGGTGAGCGGATGCCAAAGGCGCTCGCCGCCCTCGTCATCCCGATTGCGCCCTGCATGTCCGGCCTCGGTCGGGTCACCTCGGTCCCGGCCATGAACAACTCGTCGCGCGCCGGTTCACCCACACCCTCGAAGCGTGTGCGAGCGATGACGACACCTGCGGGCACCGCTCTCTGCTTCGCCGGCACGCCTTCGTGCAGATGCTGCATCACGGCGCGCCAGACAGGCGCAGCACCGCTGACGCCGCTCACGTCGTGCATCGGCGCACCGCTCGCGTTGCCAACCCACACACCGACCGTGTAGCGATCGGAGTAGCCGATGCACCAGTTGTCGCGCAGGTCCTTGCTGGTGCCGGTCTTCACCGCAACAGGACCGCGCAACGCGAGCGCGCTGTCGAGCCCGAAGGTCAGGGCGCGCGCGTTGTTGTCGGACAGGATGTCGGTGACGAGGTGCGTGGCCGCCGCGTTCGCCACGCGCTTCGATGCGATGCGCGGCGCAACGGATGCGTCCGGTGAGGTGGTCGACGACCGCCGCAACATCACCGGAGACAGCATGCCGCCGTTGGCCAGCGCGCGATACGCATTCGTGAGTGCCAGCAAGGTCACGTCGGCACTGCCGAGCGCCAGCGAGTCCCCGTAGTAGCCGCCGCTTTCCGGCAGCTCGAATCCGAAGGCGTTGAGCCGTGCCCACAGTCCATCGGCACCCAGCATCGCGCCCACGCGCACTGCCGGAACATTGAGGCTGGCCGCGAGCGCGGTGCGCGCGCTGACCCAGCCCTTGAAAGCGCGGTCGTAGTTCTGCGGCAGGTACAGGCCGGTGGCCGTGGCGAGCTGCGTGGGCGAGTCGTCGAGCAGGCTCGCCGGCGTGATCAGTCGCCGCTCGAACGCGAGGCCGTAGACGAAGGGCTTCAGCGTCGATCCCGGCTGGCGCCGCGCCAGCACGCCGTCGACCTGGGCTGCGTCGGACAGCTCGCCGCTGGAGCCGACCCAGGCCAGCACCTCGCCGCTGGCGTTGTCGAGCACCAGCACCGCGCCGTCCTCGACCTGTCGTCCCGACAGCTCCACGAGCTGCTGGCGCAGCGCCGCGTTCGCCACCCGCTGGGTGGACGCGTCGAGCGTGGTTCGCAGCGTCGCCGGCGGCTTCCTGACGGACGCCAGCGCGTACCGCGCAGCATGCGGCGCCAGCTGCTCGCCGAGGACCGGCCCACCGCGTCGCACCAGCGCGAGCTCGACGAGCGCGGACAGTCCTGCACAGCTCATGCCCTGAGCCTGCAGCACGCCACAGCTGCGCTGCGTCACGACCGCTGCGCTCGCGTTCGGGCCGCGCACCAGCGCTGCCGCCACGGCGGCCTCGTGCGTGTCGAGCCCGCTGGCGCGCTTGCCGAACAGCGTCTGCGACAGCGCGTTGATGCCCACCAGCTCGCCGCGCCAGGCCACGCTGTTCAGGTAGGCCTCGAGGATCTGCGCCTTGCTCCAGCGCGCTTCGAGCTCTCGCGCGCGCACGATCTGGCCGAGCTTCTGCGTCATGCTGCGTCCACCGACCGGCCGCTCCAGCCGCGCGTCGAGCAGGCCAGCCAGTTGCATGGTCAGCGTCGATGCGCCGCGCGTTCGGGTGTTCCACGCGTTGGCCCAGGCACTGCTCGCCAAGGCGGCCCAATCGACACCGCTGTGTTCGTGGAAATGGCGGTCTTCGCTGAACACGATGGCCTGCAACAGGGCCGGCGACATCTCGCTCAGCGGCAACCACGGCAGGCGCCGCACCGAGCTGTCGGTGCGCAGGGTCTGGATCGGCACGCCCTGGCGGTCGAGCAGCGTGGTGTCGGATGGCGAGTGCCGCGCGCGCACGTCCTCGAAGCGCGGGACGACGGCGCCGGCTTCGAGGGCCAGCAGCAGTGCAGCCGCACAGACGATGCGCTTCACGGTGCCACGTCGATGGCGCCGTTCGGCAGCTCGCCGAAGGTCTCGGGCGCGTACATCGCCTCGATGCGTGTCGGCGGCAGCGCAAAGCGGCCGGCAGCGTTCAGGCGCAAGGTGTACTCGACGACATGCCGACCACGCGGCAACTGGCCGTAGTAGCGCCGAAAGGCCTCGAAGCTGCGCTCGTCATAGGCCGTCCAGGCGCTGCCGGCGTCGGTGTCCGACTCGCTCGATCGGCTCTGCGCCGCGATCGCGCTGTCGCGACCGAGCCCCGAGCCCAGCAGCGTCGCGCCGCCTGGCACCGGATCGCTGACGACGACCCAGCTCATGTCGGTCTGCGCATCGATTTCCAGTCGCACGCGCAGCACATCGCCGCGCGACCAGCGCGAAGGGTCCTTGCGCGAAACCGCCGTGATGTGGCGCGTGAGGCCGTAGCCGGCGCGCACCGGTCCTTTCGGCGCGATTGCCGCGAGGCCCTGCACCGTCAGCCACGGCGTGCCGCTGCCCTGCTGACGGACCGACAGCGTGGCCGGTTCGGCAGGCCATGGAAGCATCACCGAACCGCCCGCAGGCTGCTTCGCCCAGTCGACGATGCCCGATGCCAGCGCTGGCGGCACAGCAGCAGCCGACGCGCCTGAAGGCCTGGAATCGACGCGCACCGTGCTCGATCCCGTCGGCGCCTGCGACTCGAACTTCGCCGAGAACTTGTCGAGCGCGATCGCACCCCACAGGTTGGCGGTGGTGGTCGACCACGCACCGTCTCGCTGGCGGCCCAGCGCGCCGACCACCAGGCGCGGCAGTTCGTCGCGCCAGGCCGGCTCGTCGAGCACCGCCAGGATCAGCCGCGCCGCGTTCGCATCGGCGCTGTCCATCAACCACCACCAGTGGTCGCCGACCTCGTCGCTGAACTTCAGCGTCGTGCCCCCCAGCGCAAGGCGGCTGCGCAGGATCTGCTGCGCCTGCTCGATGCGCCTGGCGTGATCGGGCACGGCGATGTCCTGCGCCCGCAGGCGCCGCAGCAGATTGAGCCAGTCGATCACCGCCGCGGTCGGCCACAACGCAGGCGTCGCGTTGATCGAGCCCAGCATGCGTGCCTGCACACGGCCGTGGCGCGCGAGCGCATCCAGCGCCGCGAGCTTGCGCACCGCGAGGTTCAGGCCCTGCGCCGACGCAGGCGCCCACAGCCGGCGCTCGATGCGGCCTTCGACAAAGGCCGAAAGGCCCTCCAGCATCGCATTGCGCGCCGCATCGGGGAGCGCGAAGCCGGCCTCGTGCGACGTCGCGATCAGCTGCGCGGTCAGCCGGTCGTTGCCGGCCGGCGCATCGCCCGCGCGCGGAGGGAAGTAGCCGGCGAGTCCGTCCGCGTCGAGGTAGGTCGGCAGCGTCTCGACCAGCGTGCCCCAGAGAGCCGCATCACCGAGCCCCAGCGCCTTGGCGGCCTTCTGTTCGAGGCAGGAGTAGGGGTAGGTCTCGAAGTAGCGCCGCAGCCCGGGCAGCGCGCTGCCGAGCCGGGGCTGCAGCGAGACTCGCAGGCCACCGCGCTTGACGCCGCTCTCGGGCAGCGCATCCGCCGGTGCCGCGACCGGCAGCGAGTACGGGCCTTCGAGCCGCGCGATCGTGGCCTGCATCACCCGCACCGGCACGGCTTCGGCGACGAGCTGCGTGAGCCTGATGCGGTCCTTCGCCGGCGCAGCTCCCGCGGCGGCAACGGTCTCCACCGCAGCATCCCAGACGATGCTGAACGCATCGATCGGCACCTCGACCGGCCAGGCGAGTTCCTTCGCCGACCCGGCCGGCAACACCACGTCCTGCGGTGCGAACGCCAGCGGCGTCCGCACGATCTCGGCCGTGCCGCGGTTGGCCGTGCCGGCCAGCGTCGCGCGAACCTTCATTTCGTGCGCGGTCGTGTTGCGCAACGTCAGCAACGCGCCAAACCGATCCCCGCCGCGCACCAGCGGTGGCAGCCCGGCCAGCAACTGCAGATCCTGCGTCACGCGCACCGTGGTGCTGCCGGTGCCGAAGGTCGGCGTGGCGGCGTCGAGCGGCCCGTCGGCGATGGCGACCAGACGGAAGCGCGTCAGCGAGTCGTTCAGCGGCACCTCGACCGTGGCCTCGCCCCGGGCATCGAGCACGACCACCGCCTTCCACAGCAGCAGCGTGTCGAACAGTTCTCGCGTACCGCCTCGACCGCCGCCACCGCCGGCCGCCACCGCCTTGCGACCGTAGTGGCGCCTGCCGATGATCTCGCCCTGCGCGGTGCTGGTCTCGACGCCCCAGGCGCGGCTGCGGATCATGCCGTTCAGCAGGTCCCACGACTCGTTCGGGCGCAGCTCGAGCAGGCTCTCGTCGACCGCCGCGAACGCGACCTCGGTGCCGGCCGGAGCGGGCCTCTCGCCATTGGCCGACTGCGTCACCTTGATGCGCGCCTGGACCTTCTGTCGCACCGCGTACTGCGCACGGTCGGTCGTCACGCTGACCTTCAGTTCATGGGCCGCGATGCCGACCTGCAGCGCCGCGACGCCGAACTTGAACGAGGGCTTGGCCAGGTCGACCATCGCCGTAGGCGCCTGGTACTCGCGTCCGTCGTACCAGAACGATCGCGCCCAGCTCAGCGGCTCCTTCCAGCCCCAGGTGAAGAACGAGTACCAGGGCACCTCGCGCAGCCGGCCGCGCAGCGCCAGCACGCCGACATACACATTCGGCCCCCACGATTTCTCGATCTTGATCGACAGCGTCGGGTCGTCGCCGCGCAGCGTGACGACCCGGGTGTCGATCAGCCCCTCGCGCTCGACGGTGACCAGCGCCGTCGCCTCGCGGTAGGGCATGCGCACCTGAAGCCGCGCGGTTTCGCCGGGCTCGTAGCGCGGCTTCTCGGGCAGCACGTCGATGCGGTCGTCGTTGTCCTGCCCGAACCACAGTTCGCCCTGCTTCGTGATCCACACGCCGGTGGCGGCCTGTGCCGTGCGTCCCGCCGCGTCCTTCGCCTGCGCGATCAGCTCCACCTGCCCGGCCGCCGACAGCTTGGCGTCGCACGCCAGGCCCCCTCGTTCGTCGGTGCTGCCACTGCAGACCACGCCGAGGTCCTTCAGTTCGGTGCGGTTGTCGTAGGCGTAGAAACCGCCGACGATGCGGGTCCGGTTGCTCAGTGTCTGCGAGAGGCGGCCTCGCACCTCGACGCGCTGGCCGCGAATCGGCTGGCCGCGCGTGTCGAGCGCCAGCACGTTGAACTGGACACTGCCGCCGCGCTGGCTGGCCCACGCTCGCGTCTTGATGCCGAGCACCACCGCACTCGGCCACAGGTCGATGCGGCTCGACACCGTCTGGATCTCGCCGTTCGGGTCGGTGTAGGTCAGCTCACTGTGCAGCTCGCTGGCGCGGGTCAGCGGCGGCAGGTCCTTGAGCAAGACCGTGGCCGCGCCTTGCGCATCGGTGGTCAGCGGCAGCTTGTCGGCGACCAGCCGATCCGCGCCCTGTGCCGCGGCAGCTTCGTCTTCGGAATCGCCGCCCGCAG
>JAGNWJ010000018.1:35165-39324 GCA_017986065.1 Rhizobacter sp.
ATGCCCTTCTGCCAGCTGGTGAACACGAACGCGGTGTCGATCACCTGGGGGGTGCGCGCGTCGGCATCGGCCTTGCGGGCGGTCACGAAGTAGCCCGCTTCATTCGGGCATTCGCCCACCTGCAGGTCGAGCGCGAGCTTGACGATCGCCAGGCCGCGCGCATCGGTTCGACCGGCCCACAGCCGCTTGCCGAAGCAGTCGTTGATCGCCACGTCGGCGCCTTCCACCGGCCGCCCGCGGTCGAGCGAGGTGACCCACACCGCACTGTTCTCGCGGCCCAGCTTCACGTGCACGCCCAGATTGGTGACCAGCACGCCGGTGCGCACGTACATCGGGGCGCGCGGCTCGAGCAGCGACTGGCCGAGGCGCGCCGATTCGATCTCGACCACGTGATAGCCCGGCTCCGCGAGCGGCAGGCCGACCACCTCGAACGGACGCGGGTCGCCGCCCTTCAGCTGGGGCAGATCGAGTCGCTTCGCGCTGGTGTCGGCCTTCAGCAGCGACAGCGTGCGCGTCTGCACACGGCGCTCGACCTGCTGCCGGGTGGATCGTCCGCGCTCGTCGACGAGCGACTCGGTGGTGAACCACTGCGCCTTCGGCAGGCCGGCCTCCTGGGCACTGAGATCGGACTCGTGGAAGCGGTGCAGCTTGTCGTACCAGGCCAGCATCTCCGCATCGGTCTGCAGGCGCTTGACGCGCACCGCGCCGCCGGGAGCCGAAGAGCGCAGATCGCCCTGCACATGGCGCAGGGTGAGCGGCAGCATCGGCGTCGGCGCCGATACCGCGCCCGGATTCGCCGCATCGCCGAAGCGCTCGATGATCCCGAACGGAGCGGCCGGGAACTTGGCGATGGGCGGCGCGTCGCCCGTGCTCACCTTCATCGGGAACGCGCCGGCGTTCGCGAGCACGCGCCCTGCGGCATCCTTCAGGCTCGATGGCAGCTCGACCGTGTAGGCCGCGTTCTCGGCCACCCGCATCGCGAGCGTGATGGAACTGACCTCGGGGTCCTTGTCGTCCTTGTCGAAGACCGGCGCGATCGGCTTGCCACCGGCCAGAACCAGCCGCACCTGCTCGGCCAGCTTGCGATCGATCGGCGCGGAAAACCGCAGCACGAGCGGGCGGATCGGCAGGCAGGGTGCGGTGGCGCGTTCACGCTCGCAGCTGAACTCGGCCTTGAAGGCCGGACGCACGCGGTAGCCGAAACGCTGCTCGACGCGTGTCGCCACGCCGGGGTTCACCGCCGCCGCGATGCCACGCCCCCACACCAGGCGCATCGGTGTGTCGGTCGGCAGCGGCCGCGGGCAGGTCAGCACGATCAGGCGCGACTGGCGCTCGGCCTCGCGCTTCGCATCCTTCAGCGCACGCGGACCGGCGGACGCGACGATGCGCTCGCGCAGTGCACCGGTCACGATCCGCACCGGCAGCCGGTCACCGAGTCCCTCGACCTCGCACCAGGCGTGGGCCGCGACGCTGCCGTCGGTGGCGGCACCGTTGACGTTGATCAGGAAGTGCTGGTCTTCCTCGATCGTCGCGCCGTCATACGGCTCGATCGATTCCACCGCCGGCCCGCCGGTGCTGAAGCTGAAAGAGCTGGTGCCGGTCAACGCAGCATCGGAGCCTGCTGCCCCCGCGACGCGCGGCTTCCAGTCGGCCCGCACCTGCGCACTGCAGCGCACTCCGGGCGGCAGCGGCTCTTCGAAGTTGAAGACCCAGTGGCGATCGCCGGTCCAGAGCCCCGACCCCCGGGCCAGGGCGCCCGTGCAGGACACCGCCATCGGATCGGGCAGGCGCGGGTCGCCGAAGGCGACGACCGCCTCCGAAAACGTGACCGCCAGCTGCCGCACCTGCGCCACCTCGCCTTGCGGACTGACAGTGACGATCGTCGCGGCTTCGGCCGGGATGCTCGTCAACGACGCCAGCGCCAGCAGCGCAGGCCCCCACCTCCGGATCCAAGCTCGTACCACGTGCACCTCGCCTCGATGGCTTCGTCTACTGGTACCCCAATTGTTCCGTGAGAAGCTGTCGGCGGTGCGCCTCGATCGAACGCAGCCGTGAATCGATGACCGAGGACTCGACGAAATCGACCGCCGTGGTGCTGCTGCGAGCCAGGCGCTGGCCGGCCTTCAGGCGGTCGATGGCCCCGGGCAGATCGCCCGATGCATAGCGCGACTCGGCTTCGGCACGCACCGATCTCAGCGCCCATCCGAGCTGTGCCGACACCCGGCCCAGCATCGACCAGACCTCGGCATCGTCCGGGTAGCGTGCCACCCAGGTCTGCAGCTGATCCGCGCTCGCGCGCAGCGCCGCGTTCTCCTTCGAGCGTCCTTCGGCCAGCGCGACCTGCGCTGCCAGCACCATCACCGGACGCGAGGTGGTCGCGGCCTCCGCGGCGACCGGCCCGACGCTGCGGGTCAGCGGTGCCAGGATCGCCTGCGCCCGAGCGGGCTCGCCGCGATGCAGGAAAGACTCCACCTTGAGAAGTGCCACCGAACGCTCGCCACGCGCGTCACGCTGCGGCAGCGCGCCGGTGGCCGCCACGTCGGAGATCGACGCCACGGCAGCCGACCCGCCGCGAGCGATGTCCGACGCGCGGGACATCGATGCATCGGCACGCACCCAGTCGCGCAACAGGCTGGAAGCCAGCGCGCTGGAGTACGCGTCGGCAAAGCGCTCACCCAGCGTCGCGCTGGCCGCACTGCCTTCGCCATCGAGGGCCTGCCAGCGCCGCAGAGCATCGACCCGCGTGTCCATCAGCACCCGGGCACGGGCCAGCGCCGCCCGGTGTTCGAGCACCGTCGACGGCGAACTGACCAGCGGCGGTGCGGAGGTGAGACCCGCCGTCCCGAGCCGGGCCCGGGCCTCGCCGATGCGCTCGGTCGTCAGCGGGTGGCTGCGCAGGTACGGATAGCCGCCGCTGTCGTTGAGGCTCGAGGACTGCTGCAGCCGCTCGAACATCGACGCCATGCCGGAAGGCTCGAAGCCGGCGCTCGCCATCATCTGCGAGCCGATGCGGTCCGCCTCGCGTTCCATCTCGCGAGAGAAGTTCAATTGCCCCTGGATGCCCACGGCCTGTCCGCCGGCGATCATCGCGTTGGCGGCATCGCCACCTCCCGATCGGGTGGCCGCGAGCACGCCGATGATCATGGCCGCCGCGCTGATCAGCGACTGCTTCTTGCTGTTGGCAAAACCGCGCGCGATGTGACGCTGGTTGATGTGCGTCATCTCGTGCGCCAGCACCGAGGCCAGCTCGTCGCGGGTCTGCGTGATCGCCATCAGGCCCAGGTGCACACCCATGTAACCGCCGGGCAGCGCGAACGCATTGACGCTGCGGTCACGCACCAGGAACGGCTGGTACGAGAAGCGCTGGTTCAGGTCATCGCCGAGGTCGCCGCGCAGGCGTGCAGCAGCCAGCAGCGGTTGCCACAGCGACTGCAGGTACTCGAGCAGGATCGGGTCGTCGAGGTAATCGGGATCGCGCCGGATGTCGCGCATGATCGCGTCGCCCAGGTGGCGCTCGGTGCCGAGATTGAAGTCCTCGGATGCGGTGTCGCCGAGCGCCGGGAGGTTCACCTGGGCCTGGGCCTGCGGCGACATCGTGCCGCCCAGCAACGACACGCAGAGCAGGCCAGCCAGCACCCGGCGTGACGGTGACTGCGACAGACGTGGACGGTCGGATGCCGGGCGGGCGGGCGCAGGAGCGGCGCAGAGATGGGCAGGTGTCTGAGTCAAGGGGGCTTTCGCAACTGATGCAGCGTTGAGACCTCAGGCGCGGCGACGAGTTCAGGTTGATCGCTTGCCGCCGGGCGGTCTCCGCGTTGCAGCGCGTGTGCTCACTATGATGCCAGCCTGACTTTGCTGCTTTGTTTCGCACCATGACCGCACCTGCCAAACCCGTGCCACCCACGCCCGAGGAAGCGTCACCACTGACGCATTTCGATGCGGCGGGTCAGGCGCACATGGTCGACGTGGCCGGCAAGGCCGAAACGCACCGGATCGCGCGCGCGGGTGGCGAGATCCGCATGCTGCCGGGCACGCTCGCGCTGATCGAAGGCGGCCAGGCGAAGAAGGGCGACGTGCTCGGCGTGGCGCGCATCGCCGCCATCCTCGGCGCCAAGCGCACGGCCGAGCTGATCCCGCTGTGCCACCCGTTGCCGATCAC
>JAGNWJ010000083.1:0-8518 GCA_017986065.1 Rhizobacter sp.
AGCACCGGTGCACCCAGCCAGCGTTCGGCGACGGTGGCGACTTCAGGCGTGGCGGTCCAGCGCGTTCCGGCCTCGGCAGGCTGCGGCACCAGCGAACGCGCCAGGCTGCCCTGCAATCTCAGCTTCGCGACACCGCCTGAATGCGCCCAGGTGAGGGTGGCCTCCTCGCGCTCAGCGGTGTCGCTCGCCTCGGCGAAGTGCCCACTCGGTGAATCGTCAGGCCAGGCCAACGGCACGATCCGATCGACGAAGACCTGATGACGTTCAAGGCGAGCCAGTTCCTCCTGCAGCCAAGCGCGGTCGATTGCAGCGACCCAGGTGGGTTGGCCTGCCGCGGAACCCGGGGCAAGGGCGAAGTGCGTCGCCTCCGTGTCGGCAAGCACCGCTTCTTCCAGGACGCCAGAGAGCGCAGCGCGCAGTCGGCCCGCCGGCGCCTTGGGCAGGGTGATGCGGTGCCAGGCAATGTCGGCCTCGCCGACCACCGCGACCACGCTGTCGGCCTTCGGCAGTGAAGCTGCGGCGCATCGTCCTTGGGCCTGGATCGAGAACCCGTCGCGACTGAACACATGTTCGATGTCGTCATCTGCGTGCGATGGGCCCGTGACGCCCCCCTCGTCGAGGCTGGCGCTGCGGGCTCGAATGCGTTGACGCGGCGCCAGCGAAATGACGAGGATGGACATGGGATAAGGAAAAAGGCGGACAGCGCGGGACGACCCGATTTTAGGCGTCGGTGCCGCGTGCGCCTCGTGAAATCAGTGACTTACCGCATTGCCGCGCCTGCCGAAGGGCTCCCGGGAGCCTGCGAGCCTCGTGGTTCACCCTGCGGTGTCTCGCAGGCTCAGGCGCTGGCGTTGCAGTGGCACGATGTCGAGTCCCCGCCGCTCGACCAGCGACAGATCCTCCAGCATGCGGTCGCCGAGCCGGACGCGACCACGCACTTCGAAGAAGTTCGACAGCACGCCCACCCGGTTGGTGTCGAGCGTCAGGTTGTCCGGCAACGCAGCCTGCGCTTCGGCCACCGTCTTGAACGGCGTGCGCTTGCGAGCCTGCACCAGCCGCTCGGCGACGCCGACGTCCAGTCCTTCTACGCTGGCTGCGATGACCTCCCGTGGCGCCGTGTTCAGGTTGACCGGGGTGCGGACAGGCAGGATCACGACATACGGAGCCAGGCGGCGCAGCGAAGCGGCGTCCACGCCCAGCCATGCCAGCTGGGATACGGTGCGCGGCATCAACGGCGGGGACGCGGGGCGGTCTTCGCTGCCCGCAGGTGCCAGTGCACCGCGCAGGCCGCTGGTGATGCGTGTCGCCAGATCCGGAGAGACGCCCACCGATTCGAACAGGCGCTGCAGCCCGGCGGCTTCCGCGGGGATCACCTTGCCGGTGTCGTCGACCAGGTTCCGCAGGTTGTAGCGTGATTGCGCGTCGGCGATCGCGCCGGAAAGGAAGGCCTCGGGCCCATCGTCGGTGTGGGCCTTGTCCGCTGCCAGGAAACTCGACAGCCGGGCTTCCGCCAGCGGCGTGGCCCACGGGTCATTGAGTGTGGTGGCGCTTCCAGAGCGGGCGTCCTCGCGCAGGATCAGCCGGGCCCAGTCGAGTGCCCCGGCAAGGATCCAGGCCGCCTGGGTTCGCGCCCGCTCTGCCGCCTCGACCTGCACCGCTCGCCATTGCTGCCAGACCATCGCGGACGCCAGTGTCGTCACCAGCACGACGATCAGCATCGCGGTCAGCAGGGCTGCCCCCTGCTGCGCCTGGCGTCGGCGAGGTCGTCCGATGAAAGTCTTCGATCTCATTGCGCCTGCGGGCCGAAGGCCACGTCTCGGGTCAGGGTCCCGTCGAAGCCATCCCCGCCTGAAAAGGTCAGCACCAGGCGCAGACCCGACGGGAGCACGACCTTCGCAGGTCCGGCTCCGCCGGCGGTGGCGGCCACGTCACCGCTCGACTGGCAGTTGGTCCAGGCATTGCCTCGGTAGCAGTAGACCTGCCATTGGGAGATGCCTGGCAAGGTGCGCGAGGCGCCCTGCGGGTTGCCTTGAAGGGACTGGCTGCGCAACCAGCTTTCCTGCAAGGGGCCGCTGCTGGTCGCGGACGGCCCGGCCCAGCGCAGCCACTGGTTGCGCACCCCCTCGGGCCCGGTCGAAGGCTGCAGCGACCAGGCCACGAGCTGTATGCCGTCATCGGTGCGACGCGTCAGGCGCAGTGTGGAGCCATCGAAAGTCAGCGCCGGCACCACATCGGTCTCCTGGATCGAGGCCAGATCCTGTTCCCATTGCGCTATGACTGTTCCCAGGCGCAGCGTGGCCTCCAGACGGGACTGGCTGGCGTCGCGGGTGCGCACGATGCCATCGACGCCCTGCCAGGCCATCAGCGCCAGGGTCGCCATGACGACCAGCGCGACCAGCACCTCGACGAGGGTGAAACCGCTTTGGCGCGATGCTTGGCAATCCATCATCAATAGCGCGGAAGGATCGTGGACAGCGTGAGCATCGTCTCGCCTGACTCGTTGGCGATCCGCGCCTCGATCCGCCGGAAATTCGGGTTCGGAGTCGCACTGATCTGGAATGTCCCGACGTAGCTGCGGCCCAGTTGCTCGCAGTTGAAGGTCGACTCGCCGATGCCCGGGTATGCCTTCGCCAGTTTCAGTTCGGTCAGCTCGTTGTCTGCACACCATTGCGCTTCGCTGACCTCGGTGAGTCGTTGCGCATTGCTCAGCAGGGCACCGGCAGCCTTGATGCCGGCTCCCAGGGTGATGGCGACGATGACCAGCGCGACCAGGACTTCGATCAGCGTGAATCCGTGCTCCGCCTGCTTGCGATGCAGGAGGCGTCCTCCGGCCGGCTTCATGAGCTGCATCAACGTGGCGCCACGGATTCGTCGCTGGTGACGACGAACGGGCCGAGCCCATCGGTCGCCAACGTCAGCCGTCGATCCTCGAGGCTGAGCGTGATGCGCTGGGCGCCGATCATCGGTTCAGGCCCGAGCACCACGGCCGGGGCTCCGATGACTGCGGCGGTGACCCCCGCAAACAGCCAAGTTTGCGGCAGGCCTGCCGATGCAGGCAGGCCGACGAACGTGAATCCACTGGCTGCCGGTGCGTTGCCGCTGGAGGAGCGCGGCACCCACTGCACGGCCAACCCGGAGGCACGGGCTTCGGCACGAGCCGATTCGAGCAGCGCCGCGAGCCGGGCGCCCTCCTGTTCGAGCTGGTTGTCAGCCGGGTTGCGCACCGCCAGGCTGACCACTGAGGCCGCCAGCGCGATCAGCGCGACGACGATCATCAGCTCGATCAGCGTGAAACCGGAGCAGCGGGATCTCACCCGCCGCTTCCACTCACTGCCAAGAGCCAACTTCAGCGTCGTTGCCTTCGCCACCGACGACACCATCGGCACCCAGGCTGTAGATGTCGATGCTGCCCTTCACGCCGGGATTGGCGTACTGGTATGGATGGCCCCACGGGTCGTTGGGCAGCTTGTCGAGGTAGGGCTTCCAGTTGGGCGGGATCACTCCAACGGTTGGCTTGGCGACCAGCGCCTGCAGGCCCTGGTCGGCACTCGGGAAGCGCTGGTTGTCGAGCTTGTAGAGCTTCATCGCCTGCATCAGGTTGTTGACGTCGGTGCGAGCGGCAGTGACTCGCGCATCGTCTGCTCGGTTGAGCACGTTGGGGACGATCAGCGCGGCGAGAACACCGATGATGACCAGCACCACCATGAGCTCGATCAGGGTGAAGCCGCAGGCCAGTGCGCCGCGCGTTGATCGATGGGGCCCAGTGGGGTGACGTTGCAACGCAGGATCGGAATCGGTGTCGAACATGGGGAAATCCGGGCCGCGGCCGGGGTGCGCAGCGATGTCGCCGGATCATAATCGCCGCATGGTGTCCCGCTTGTCCGCACTGCTCGTATGGGCCCTGGTCGCAGGAAGCGCCGTGTTCTGGGGGCTGCGGCTGCTCGGACAGGCTGCACCGTCTGATGCGCTTGCACTCGCCAGCAGCGAGCAGGTGGGCGCTCAGGGTGACCTGACCCGGCTCTTCGGTGCGGCATCTGTCGAGGTAACCGACGAAGTCCTCGACGCTCCTGCCCCCGATATCAGTGCCAGGTTCAGGTTGACCGGAGTGATAGCCCCCAAGCGTCCGAGCGAACAGGGTCTGGCCGTGATCTCTGTCGATGGCAATCCGGCACGGGTCTATCGCGTCGGGGCAGTGATCGAAGGGGAATGGATCCTGCGCGAGGTCAGTCTGCGCACGGCCACCGTGGCTCTGGCGCGCAACGCGGGCGACGCTGCTGCCGCCTTCGTGCTGGAACTTCCTCTGGTGGCCAACGCTGTACCGGGTGTGCTGCCTCCGGCGCTCCCTTTCACCGAACCGACGTCTGGCGCTGTCATGCCGGGCCCGACGCACCGGTCAGTGACCATGCGCTGATGCAAGGCAGGTTTCAGTAGTTCGGCCGGGGCCTCGACACCTCGGGCATGTCTCCTGGCAACGTCGGACCCGCTTCCTCGCCTTCGCCGACCTCTGTCAGCAGGGCAGCGGCGCCGCGTATCAGCGACCATGCGAGCGTGGCGCCGGTGCCGTCGGTGCTGTCCATGCCGAGTTCAAGCAGCGCACGGGCCTGGAACAGCGCCAACGCGCGGTCGAGTCCCAGATGCGCGTGACTGCGCGAGAACACGCAGTAGTCGACCACCGTCGGCGCGATGTGTGAGCCGACGACCAGTGCTGCACAGGCAGCCAGGCCATCGACGACGATCAGGTGCCGCTTTCCGGCGGCCACCATCATCAGGCCGACCATCATGGCCATCTCGAATCCGCCGAAGGCTGCCAGCACCTCCACCGGGTCGCTGACTTCCTTGTGCCTGTTCTGCGATCCCTGCAGCACCGCCAGCATGTTCGCAAGGTCCTTGGGTTTCATGCTCGGGCCCGACACCGCGAACTCGCGCACGCCCACATTGGCCAGGCGCGACAGCACCAGTGCCGATGCCTGAGCCGAACCCACACCGATGCCGGCGCACACCACGGCATTGCCGGGCAGCGAATTGCCGATCTCCATGCCTGCGCGAATGCCTGCATGAGCCTGTTCGAGTGACATGGCCGAAGTGACACGCGAGTTGCGCGTGCCGTGCGCGATCTTGCGTGCCAGCAGCCTCGGGTGAGGGCTCACTGGTTCGGCAACTCCGGCATCGACCACCGACAACTCCAGCCCCTGGATGCGTGCGAAGACAGACAACGGCAGCCTCGATGTCAGCAGTGCCTGGACCAGCACCGAAGTCGAATTCCGATCCTCCGAGCCAACGCCGTCGACCGCGATGCCGTGATCAGCCGCGAAAACGACGATCTGAGGCGCCTGGAAGCGCGGCTTCAGAGTTCGCTGGATCAATCCCAGACGCACCGCCAGAGGTTCGAGTTCGCCCAGCTCACCCGTGGTCTGGCTGCGGCGCAAGAGCTTTTCGCGCAGAGCCAGTTCGAGCTGCGTGTTGCCCGTCGGCGAAATCAGGTTGTGGTAGCTGGACATGGCTGCGCAGATCTCGGTGGGGTCTCTGGAGCGACGGTGTCAGGCGGCCGGACTATCGAGGTTCAGCGCAGGAAAAGTCGATACGCCGGATTGTCCGTTTCGTCGACACACGGATACGCAAGTGTGCCGAGAAAATCGCGAAACGCCTTCTTGTCCTTGTGCGGAACCTGCATGCCGACCAGTATCCGGCCCGAATCCGAGCCCTGATTGCGATAGTGGAACAGGCTGATGTTCCACCCCGGGTGCAGGCTCGAAAGGAATTTCATCAGTGCCCCGGGCCGCTCGGGGAAGACGAAACGATACAGCCGCTCGTCGCTGGCCAGTTCGCTGCGTCCGCCGACCATGTGCCGCAGGTGCAGTTTGGCCAGCTCGTCGTGTGTCAGGTCGATGGCCTGAAAGCCCTGGCTGTTGAAGCTGGCGGCGAGAGTGGCCGAGTCTCCGCGCTGGGTTGTCGCAAGACCGACGAAAACATGGGCTTTTCGCTCGTCTGAGATGCGGTAGTTGAACTCGGTCACCGAGCGTGGGCCGATGACCTGGCAGAAGCGCTTGAAACTGCCTCGCTCCTCGGGAATCGTGACTGCGAGGAGAGCTTCGCGCTCCTCGCCGACGTCGGCGCGCTCTGCAACGAAGCGCAGGCGGTCGAAATTCATGTTGGCGCCGCAGGCGATTGCAACCAGCGTCTGGCCTTTGACCTGGTGTGTTTCGACGTACTGCTTGACCGCTGCCACCGCCAGCGCGCCGGCCGGTTCCAGGATGCTGCGGGTGTCCTGGAACACGTCCTTGATCGCTGCGCAGACGGCGTCGGTGTCCACCGTGATGAACCCGTCGACCAGCTCACGGGTGAGGCGGAAGGTCTCCACGCCGACCTGCTTCACGGCGGTGCCGTCGGAGAACAGGCCGACGTCGGACAGGATGACGCGTTTGCCAGCCTGAACCGAACGGATCATCGCGTCCGAGTCATTCATCTGGACGCCGATCACCTTGATTTCGGGACGCACCGCCTTGATGTATGCGGCCACCCCGGAAATCAAGCCGCCGCCGCCGATCGCCACGAACACCGCGTCGATCTTGTCGGGATGCTGGCGCAGGATTTCCATGCCGATCGTTCCCTGTCCGGCGATCACGTCGGGATCGTCGAAGGGGTGCACGAAGGTCAGGTCATGCTTCTGCTCGAGCTCGAGGGCGTGCGCGTAGGCGTCCGAATAGCTCTCGCCATGCAGCACCACCGACCCGCCCAGCGACTTCACCGCGTCGATCTTCAGGCGCGGTGTCGTCACCGGCATCACGATCATCGCCTTGCAGCCCAGCCGCTTGGCACCGAGCGCCACCCCTTGCGCGTGGTTGCCTGCCGAGGCGCATATCACGCCGCGTTGCAACTGCTCCGCCGACAGGTGAGCCATCTTGTTGTACGCGCCGCGCAACTTGAAGCTGAACACCTGCTGGCAGTCCTCACGCTTGAGGAAGACCTGGTTCTGGATGCGCTTGCTCAGGCTTCGAGCCAGTTCGAGGGGCGTCTCGAGGGCGACGTCGTAGACACGCGCCGTCAGAATCTTCTGCAGGTAGTCGCTGACACTGAGCGGGATCGCCCGACTCGTGCCCTTGCCGCTCTTCTTGCTCGCGGTGCGGATCGATGCCCCCAGCGCCCGGCTTTCAGTGGGTTGGGGAACGGCCTCAGATTTGTTTCGGCCAGACATGGCGATCTCCGGGAGCGAGTGGTACCACGGGCCGGTCCGGCCGTCGGGCGCGGATCATACGATGCAGCTTGTGCAGCGGCCTTGTCGCATCGCGGTCCGGCATTCGGGAATCTGGCGAAGGCATAAAAAAGCCCAAGGCAGCGATGCCTTGGGCTGAATCCACCATGAGGAGGTGGAGGAGACAACTGGAGCCTGCGGGCTTTGAATCCGCAACAGTTATTGTAAGTCTAGCGGCAGTTTTGCTGCGCTGCAATAATTATATGTAACAGGAGGAATAGTCATGGAATGCACGGTGAACTGGGTCCCCGGCCTGGGCATGGGTTTCGTCGCCGAGACCGGCAGCGGGCATGTGCTGGTGATGGACGGTGCAGCCGACGGCGGTGGGCGCAACCTGGCCCCGCGCCCGATGGAAACCGTTCTGGCCGGCACCGCAGGCTGCACCGCCTACGACGTGGTTCTGATATTGAAGCGAGGGCGTCATGCGGTCAGCGGCTGCCAGGTCAGGCTCACCTCGGAGCGCGCCGACACCGACCCGAAGGTCTTCACCAAGATTCACATGCATTTCAGGGTGTCGGGCATCGACATCCCGGCTCCGGCCGTAGAGCGTGCCATCCAGATGTCGCATGACAAGTATTGCTCGGCGAGCATCATGCTCGGCAAGACCGCTGATATCACCACCAGTTACGAAATCGCGGCCAGCTGACCTGTCGAGGTCAAAGGTAATGGGCCGTGCGGGTCATGGCCTTGGCGAGGATGCGCATTCCCCAACGTGCGGCGACCGGCAATTCGGCTGCACCCGCCTGCTGTGCCTCGCCGGCATGCCGAGCCTCATCGAGTTTCATCTGCTGCACGATGGCGCGTGATCGTTGGTCGGTGGCAGGAAGGCGGTTCATGTGTCCCGCGAGGTGTTGCTCCACCTGGTTTTCCGTCTCGACTAGAAAACCGAGGCTCCATTTGTCGCCCATGCGGCCGGCCAGCCAGCCGAGCGTGAACGAACCGGCGTACCAGAGTGGATTGAGGATACTGACCCGTGCGCCGAGTTCTCCCAGACGCTGCTGCGTCCAGGCCAGGTGGTCGGTTTCGTCGCGTGCCGCCGTTTCGAGCAGCTGGCGCATCGCCGGGTCGCTGGTTCCGATCGCCTGGGCCTGGTACAGCGCCTGTGCACAAACCTCCCCGACATGGTTGACTCTCATCAGCGCGCCTGACAGTGATTTCTCGGCTTCGGACAGAGCCGAGTCGCCCTCTGCAATGCTTGTCGGCCCGGATTCGAGGTGCCTGGGTATCGGGCGCGCAGCGGTCACTCCGCCCGAGAGGGTTCGAAGCGCC
>JAGNWJ010000083.1:8618-10443 GCA_017986065.1 Rhizobacter sp.
TGGCGGTGGCGCCACCCTGTCGGGCTCCGGATTCTTCAACCGGCAGTCTTATGTCGCTATCGGTTCCAAGACGCTTGGCGACATTCGCCTGGGTCGTGTCGAGACGATGACGCGCGAGATGGCTGTTCGCGTCAATGACGTGACGGCTGACGGCGAGTTGAACATCACGGAAGTGGTCGCTTCTGGTCGCCCGCTGTTCCAGAACTTCGGTTCGCGGGTCGAGAACGGCATTTCCTATCGTTCGCCCGTCATCGGCGGATTCCAGGGTCTCCTGACGGTCGGCTTGAGCGAAGATTTCAAGAGCATCAACGCCACGACTGGCGCTGTGACCTCGAAGGCGGCCGAGTACCACGGCCTGGGCCTGGTTTTTTCGCAGGGCCCCCTCAATGCTTCTTTGACCTATGAAGAACTTTCCGGCGGTTCGGCCTCCGGGAGCTACAACAAGGTCGTGACACTGGGTGCGAACTATGACTTCGGTGTCGCCGCTGTCTATGGCGCCTACCAGGACACGACTGACTTCGGAGCGCAACTGGCATCGACGACGTTCGCGAAGGGTACCGACCACGACGCATACAACCTGGGTGTGAAGGTGCCGTTCGGAAACTTCACCTTCAAGGCCCAGTACACCTCTTCGACGGTCGACCGCGCCGGTGGGCTGAGCGATCTGGATCAGGACAAGTACGGCGCCTCGGTGGCCTATTCGCTTTCGAAGCGCACCACCGTCTACGCCGCGATCACCGAACGTGGTGGCGACGTCAAGGAGTCGTTCGCGCGCAAGAACGAGTATCTGGTGGGTCTTGCCCACACTTTCTGATCTGATGTTTCGCAAGACGGCGCACCTGATGCGCCTGAAAAGCCGCCGATTGGCGGCTTTTCCTTGATTGCTCCGTCGGGAAACTGCCCGTGTTGGCTTGGCAGCAACACTTGCAAGGCCTATTCATCGATCGCCGTAGTTCTCCTGTCGATTGGAGCTGGTTGCGGGGTTTTCGATTCAACTGTCCATTTAGGAGCATGACCAAATGAAGAAGTCACTTGTTGCCGTCGCCGTACTGGGCGGATTTGCCTCCGTCGCCGTTGCGCAGTCTTCGGTCACTCTTTACGGGCGCATCGACCAGAACATCACCTATCAGGATCCGGGCAAGAACGCTGCCGCCTCCTCCGGTGGGCGGCTAGGAAAAGGCGTTACCAAGGTCAACGATGGTGGCGTGAGCGGCTTTGGTAATTCGCGTTGGGGCTTGCGCGGCAGTGAAGATCTGGGCGACGGCCTGCGTGCCTACTTCCTCCTCGAGTCGTCTATTGCCGCCGACACGGGCGCAGGCGGTGGCTCGACGGTTTCTGGCTCCAGCTTCTTCAACCGTCAGGCTTACATCGCCATTGGCTCGAAAACCTTGGGCGATATCCGCCTGGGTCGAATCGAGACGATCAGCCGTGAAACCAACGTTCGCATCAACGACGCCACAGGCGAGAACGAGATCGGCATCCAGGAGGTGGTCGCATCCAACCGGCCGTTGTTCCAGAACTTCGGCACCCGGATCGACAACGGGGTTTCCTATCGTTCGCCAGTCCTTGGTGGATTTCAGGGCATCCTGACCATAGGCCTGAACGAGGATTTCAAGTCCACCAGCTCGGCTACCCCGCCGGTGACTTCGAAGGCGTCCGAGTACCACGGCCTGGGATTGATCTTCGGACAAGGGCCGTTCAATGCGGCCGTGTCGTACGAGGAGTTTTCGGGTGGCGTGGTTTCGGGCAGCTACAACAAGGCCGTGACTGTCGGTGCGAACTACAACTTTGGCCTGGCAACCGTCTACGCGGCATACCAGAACAC
>JAGNWJ010000019.1:0-29592 GCA_017986065.1 Rhizobacter sp.
GAACCCGGCAAAGGGAGCCTTCTTCAGGTGCACGAGCAGCAGGGAAATCGCCGCTGGCGTAACGCCAGACATCCGCGAAGCCTGCCCCAGCGTCTGCGGGCGGTGACGGCTCAGCGTCTGCCTGACCTCGAAGCTCAGCGCGGACACCTGTGAATAGTCCAGTTCGGCCGGCAGCACCAGATGCTCGTAACGAGCAGCACGCTCGATCTCGTCGTTCTGCTTGGTGATGTAGCCGGCGTACTTGGCGCTGATCTCGACCTGCTCAATGACCGCATCGGCCAAAGTGTCGCCCAGTTCGATGCGCAGTGTTTCACGTGAAACGATGGGCCCCGTGCAGGCGATGGACGCGATCTGGCTCAGTAAGTCGTGATCCACTTCCGGCCTTCGCAGCAAATCCGACAAGCTGTACTCGTGTTCGAGTGCCTTGCCCAGGAGTCGCTCGGCGTCGGTGGCAGGCAGGGTCTGCGGGCGGACCCAGATTGTCCGAAGCCTTTGTGTTTCACGTGAAACTGCATCACGCTTGCGGCTGAACGACTCCCATCGGGCGTCATCGACCAGGCCAAGGCGGCGGCCGTGCTCGGTGAGCCGGAGGTCGGCGTTGTCCTCGCGCAGTTGCAGCCGGAACTCGGCCCGGCTGGTGAACATGCGATACGGCTCGGTGACGCCCTTGGTGATCAGGTCGTCCACCAGCACGCCCAGGTAGGCCTCGTCCCGACCGGGCGTCCAGGCGGGCTGGTCGCGCGCCTGCAGCGCAGCATTCAGACCTGCGAACAGACCCTGTGCGGCCGCCTCCTCGTATCCGGTCGTCCCGTTGATCTGACCGGCAAAGAACAGGCCTCTGATCGACTTGGTCTCGAAGCTGGCCTTCAGCGCACGCGGGTCAAAGTAGTCGTATTCGATCGCGTAGCCCGGTCGCAGGATGTGCGCGTGCTCGAGGCCAAGCATCGAGTGAACGGCGGCCAGTTGAATGTCAAAGGGCAGCGAGGTCGAGATGCCGTTCGGATAGAACTCGTGTGTGGTCAGCCCTTCCGGCTCGAGGTAGATCTGGTGCGACGTCTTGTCGGCAAAACGATTGACCTTGTCCTCGATGCTCGGACAGTAGCGCGGCCCCACCCCTTCGATCACGCCGGTGAACATCGGGCTGCGGTCGAAACCCGAGCGGATGATCTCGTGAGTTCGCTCGTTGGTGTGCGTGATCCAGCAAGGGACCTGCGCCGGATGCTGCGAAGCTTCGCCAAGGTAGCTGAACACCGGCATCGGTGTCTCCGGCGGGCTGCCGTCGGTGCCCGGGACCCCATCACCGAACTGTGGCGTCAACCGGCTGAAATCGATGCTGCGTCCATCGAGCCGCGGTGGTGTCCCGGTCTTCAGGCGGCCCTGAGGCAGCTTCAGCTCCTTCAGCCGAGATGACAGCGTGATGGCGGGTGGATCCCCCGCCCGCCCGGCCGCGTGGTTGTCCAGGCCGACATGGACCTTGCCGTTGAGGAATGTCCCGGCAGTCAGCACCACGGCACGACACCGGAAGCGAACGCCCACTTGCGTCACAACCCCTGCTACAGCATCACCATCGACGATCAGATCGTCGCAAGCTCCCTGGAACAGCCACAGGTTCGGCTGATTCTCCAGCCGCCGGCGGATGGCCGCGCGGTACAGCACCCGGTCGGCCTGAGCGCGCGTTGCACGCACGGCCGGGCCCTTCGAGCCGTTGAGGATGCGAAACTGGATTCCTGCCTCGTCGGTGGCCGCGGCCATCGCACCGCCCAGCGCATCGATCTCCTTGACCAGATGGCCCTTGCCGATGCCGCCGATCGACGGGTTGCAGCTCATCTGCCCCAGCGTCTCGATGTTGTGCGTCAGCAGCAAGGTCGCGCAGCCGAGGCGTGCCGATGCGAGTGCCGCCTCGGTGCCGGCATGACCGCCACCGATCACAATGACATCGAAGACTTGGGGGAACCACATGACGCTGCCTGTTTTTTGAGCAATCCGGGATTGTAGGGAGGCACCTCAGCGAAGTCACCCCAAGGCGCCTGAACCCCTGCCGCCCACGCCACCCAATGTCACGCTCCACCCTTCCATGCAGCGACGATCGACCCCGACCGATCTAGCCTGTCGCACCGGCTGCGGTGCCTGCTGTATCGCGCCGTCGATCTCCAGTCCGATCCCCGGCATGCCGTTCATCGATGGCGTCGGCAAGGCGGCGGGCGTGCGGTGCATCCAGTTGACTGGTGATGGGCGCTGCGCGCTGTTCGGATTGCCGCAACGGCCGGCGGTGTGCGTGTCGCTGCGCCCGAGCGCGGAAATGTGCGGCGAGACGCGGGAGCAGGCCATCGACTGGCTCACCGCGCTCGAGCGCGACACGGCGCCCGGACCGTAGTCGGCCCTGTAGCGCGCAGACTGAATCGATTTGCCGCCGGTCAGGCCGTCAGCGCCCGGCCATCCAGCTTCCCGGGACGCTGCGCAGGTCCTGCGCCACCCGGCCCTCATGAAGCACGATCACCCGGCCCGCGGTGGCGATGGTCTCGGTGCGGTGCGCCACGATCACGCGGGTCAGGTCGAGCTGCCGAATCGCCTGGTTGACCAGCCGCTCGCGGTCCACATCGAGCGCGCTGGTGGCTTCGTCGAGGAACAGGATCCGTGGCCGCTTGTAAAGGGCGCGAGCCAGCAGGATGCGCTGCTTCTGCCCGCCGGACACGCTGGTGCCCATGTCGCCGATCAGCGTGTGAAAGCCCATCGGCATCGCTTCGATCTCGTCGTGCACCGCGGCCAGCCGGGCGCATTCCTCGACCCACGCTGCGTCGGGTGAGGCATCGAAGAAGCTGATGTTGTCGGTGATCGAGCCGGCGAACAGCTGGTCGTCCTGCATCACCGTGCCGATCATGTCGCGCCATGCGCGCAGGCCCAGACGGGACAGCGGAAGGCCGCCGATGCGTATTTCGCCCGTTTGGGGCTCGAGCGTGCCGAGCATCAGTTTCAGCAGCGTCGTCTTGCCGCAACCCGATGGTCCGACGATCGCCACCGATTCTCCGGGCTCGATCGTCAGGTCGAGGCCGTCGATGACCTGGGGTTCCCCGTCGGAATAGCGGAATCCGATGCTGCCGAGCTCGATCCGGCCGCCGACCTTTCCGAGGTCGATCGGCACGGCCACTTCGGCCTCGGGAGCGGTCAGCACGATGTCGGCGAGCCGCTCGCCCTGCAGCTTCAGCATCCGCAACTCGACAACCTTGTCGATCAGCCCGCTGACCCGAACCGCGAACTGTTCCTTGTAGGCAAAGAAGGCGAACAGCATGCCCACCGAAAAACTGCGGTCGAGCACCAGCAGCGCCCCGAGCCAGATCACGGCCACGCGCTCCAGCCCGAACACCAGCTTGTGAGACACCGCCAGGGTCAGGTCGAGCTTGCGGGTCAGGATGTGCGCGTTCAGCGCGTCGACAGCGCGGTTCATGAACTGCGCCTGCCGGTCCTCCTGTCGATTGAACAGCTTGATCGACTGCACGCCACGCAGCGACTCGAGGAAGTGCGTTGCCATCCGACCGTCGTGAACGATCCCTTCCTCCGTCGCGTCGCGCAGCGGCTGGAAGAAGGCCCAGCGCAGCAGCGCGTAGATCGAGACCGCTCCGAGAGCGACCAGGGTCAGCTTGACGCTGTAGAAGGCCATCATGGCCAGGGTCAGCACGACCAGAAGTCCGTCGAGCACGACCTCGATGAAGCTGGTGGTCAGCGTCTGCTGGATCTTTTCGACCGCGCCGAAGCGCGACATCACGTCACCGGCCTGCCGCTTCTCGAACCAGACCACTGGCAGGCGCATCAGATGCGCGAATACATTCGACAGCCACTGCAGGTTCAGGGTCGACGACAGGTAGAGCACGGCCCAGGAGCGGATGGCGCCGGTGGCCACCTGCACGAGCACCAGCAGCGTGAAGCCCAGCCCGAGTGTCACCAGCAGGTCGCGATCGGCGCTGACCAGCACGCTGTCGACCACCCACTGCATGAAGAACGGCGACAGCAGCATGAACACCTCGAGCGCCAGTGCCAGGACCATGATCTGCAGCAGTGATCGCTTGAGCCCGGTGACCCGACCCAGCAGCTGCCGCACCGACACCGACTGCCGTTCTTCACGCGGGCGGAAGTCGGGTGTTGGGGTCAATTCGAGCGCGACGCCGGTGAAGTGTTTCGACACTTCGTGCATCGACAGGTGACGGATGCCGTGCGACGGGTCGTGGATCACTGCCTTGCCGCCGCGCAAGGCCGTCAGCACGACGAAGTGGTTCAGGTTCCAGTGCAGCACGCAGGGCAGTTGCAGCTGCGGCAGATGATCGAGCTCGGCGCGCAGCGCGCGCGGCGTCAGCTGCAACTGGCCTGCCATGCGGGTCAGGTCCAGCAGCGTCGATCCCTTCAGGGACAGCGAGAACCGGCGCCGCAAGGTCGGCAGATCGGTTTTCAGCCCGTGGAACGTGGCCACCATCGCCAGACAGGCGAGGCCGCATTCAGCCTCCTCGGTCTGAAGCAGCATGGGCATGCGTTGGCCGCCCCAGCCGAAGTGCAGCGCCGAGAGTGCCGCCGCGCCGAATCCCGCGCTGGCGTTGCCCATCACAGACGCCCGCTCACGCTCAGCAGCGGCTCGAAGATCCACTCGATCAGTCGCCGGCGGTCGAGCAGCACGTCGGCCTCGAGCTGCATGCCGGCGACCAGTGGCTGAGCGACGCCGTAGGCCTGGACAGTCTGCCTGTCGAGTTCGACGGTGATGCGGTAGAGCGGTTCGCCGGGAGGGCGCGCGCTGCTGTCCGGTGCGGCCGAAGTCGTTCCCGTTGCCAGCGGCAGACTGGCGAGCTCGGCCGCCTGCAACGGTGTGCGCGACACCTGCAGCACCTGACCTGGATGGTGGCCGAACTTCTGGAACGGGAAGGCCTGGTAGCGCAACTGCACCGCCTGCCGGGGCCGCAGGAAGCCCACCGCGCTCGACGGAGCGAACAACTCCGCCTGCATCCGGGCACCTTCCGGCAGCAGGCTGGCGAGCGCCGCGGCCGGCGATACGCTGTCTCCGGGGGCCGCGAGCACTGCCGTGACGACGCCCGTCTGCGGGGCACGAACCACGATGCGCTGCAACGCATCGCTCTGGGCCGACTCCTGTGCCAGCTCCGCAAGATCGCGATCGATGGTGCCGCGCTGTGATTGCGCCTGCAGCGGCTTTTCCCGGCGCAGCGCTTCGAGCGCAGCGATTTCGCGCTGGTGGGCTGTGCGCTGTCGGGCCAGCGCCACGGCCTGCGCCCGCAAGCCGAGCACCTCCTCCGCCCGGGTCTGTACGTGAGCCGAAGAAACGAAGTTCTCGGCCTGCAATGACTCGAGCCGGGCCTGGGCCTTCAGTGCCAGGGCCAGGCGCTGCTGCTGGAGTTCGGCCTCGCCATCCATCTGCTGCAGTTCGCGGCGCATGTCCTCGATCTGCCGGGTCAGCGCAGCGACTTGCTCCCGTTCGAGAGCCTGGCTTTGCGCACGTGCATCCTGCAGGCTGCGCTGGCGAGCATCCAGGCTGCCCTGCACGGCAGACTGGGCGTCGCCCTTGAGCGTCGATTTGTCCACCGAAACGACGAAGAGCACGTCACCAGCGCGAACCGGATCGCCTTCGCTCACCCGCCGCTCGACGACTGTGCCGACCGCTGGCGAGGGCAGGCGCAGCAGGCCTCGGTCGGGAACGATCACCCCCAGCACATGGGCCTTGCGGGTGTACTCACCCTGGAACAGGAACAACCCGGTCGCCATGGCGGTGCAGGCCACCAGTCCGGTCAGCAGCGCCAGCGGGACGGGACGCACGAGCTGGATGCCGCCCAGCCACGAGCGGCTCTGGTGTTCGACGGACTCGGTGCGAAAGAGCCCGCTCATCGCTCAGCGCAGGACCGCCCCCGGACGGGCCGGGTGCGATTCACCAGGTCCGGTTCGGCAGTCGCGTGCCAGCGCCGCTCACATGGCGCAGTTCATCGGCATCCAGCTCGCGAGGGGCTGTCGGAGCCGCGCGGCGCGCATCGCGTTGTGCATCGACGCGGGCAGGTGCAGGGTTTTGACGGGGCGCCGGGATGTTTTGGGGCAGTGGCCGCATTTGAAGCTCCTGAAGAGATGGATGCACAACATGTGCACATCCAAATTTCAGCAGCGGGCCCCCGCGGCCGTAACTGTCAACTCTTACAGCTTGCCTGACGGCCGGCTTGTCGTTAGCCGACCGGCTTGCCCGAGTCAGCGGATGAGCTTCAGTCGCAGTGCCTTCAGTACCGCCTGATGCTTGTTCACGCAGTCGAGCTTGTGGGTGGCGTTGTTCAGGTGCAGCACGGCGGTACGCTCCGTGATGCCGAGGATGTTGCCCACCTCCCAGGCGGTCTTGCCTTCCATGGTCCAGCGCAGGCTTTCGAGCTCGCGGGGAGTCAACGACACCGCGGTGGCATCGGGGACGGCCGGCAGCAGCACCCGCAGCGCCGCGTCCTGGGCCAGCACGGCGAACAGCTGCAGGTCGGCAACCATCCTTGTGAGCTCCTGCGAGCCCGCGGGCAATGGCCGATCGCGGTCGACACCGAGCAGGAAATGGCGCCCCTCGGGCATGTGCAGCGCCAGCGCAATGCCGGTGCGATAGCCGTAGTGGGCCTGTCGCTCCCATTTCTCGGCTTCTCCGGCCGAGATGTAGGTGGTCTGATCCCAGATGATGGGAACGCTCTTCTTCTTGCAGTGCTGCATCACCGGGTCGCGCCGACCGTTGTTCTCGTCGTCGAAGGCGTCCCGGTAGGCCGCCGGCGCGTTATCGAGCGAGATGAATTCGGGCTGGCCCAGGAAATGGTCGATCACGGTGGTCGCCGACACCGTCTCGAAGCCGAGGCCGCGGGCAAAGCGGACGATTTCCGTCTGGAGATCGTCGCGGCTCTGCGCCTCGAACACCGATGAAAAGCCGCTCTGAAGCATCAGAAACCGATCACTCCCGAAAGCCTCGTTCTCGCTGTCTCACTCGCACACACCTGAAAACATTGACAGGTGGCAAGCTTGGCGAACCGGACCACACTGGCATCCATGGCAGTTCGGTGACTGCCTTCTGGAAGGCGGTACTACCGATGGCTCCCCCGTGGACAGTGCGCGCATGGCCTCCCCTATTGTGGCAGGCGGACTCTACGATGGATTTGCGTTTGATCCACATGCATACCCGGGTCGTGCAGTCGGGCCTGCATGACACGCCTTGCTCCGGGCAGACCTTGTGGGCACGGGTCAGCAGTGACGTGGCGGCCGGTGTCGCCTGGGACTGGATCCAGCTGCACCAGGGCGTCGTCGCGATGGCCGACCCGTTGGGATTGGTTACCAACCTGATGCTGCTCGACGCGCAGGGCGAGCCGATTCCCACCCTGCAGGCGGCGCTGCATCTCAACGAAATCGTCCATGCCCTGCCCTGGCAGACCGAGGTCGAGCGGGCTCTGGCGCGCATTGCTGCGTGATCGACGATGCAGCTTGGTCGAGACAAGGGCCCAGCCCGTCAAGCCGGGCGCAGCATCTCGATGTGCGGGATACCGTCCTCGAGATAGCCTTGGCCGATTGCACCGAATCCGAAGCTTCGATAGAAGGCTTCCAGATGGCTCTGCGCTGAAATGCGTATGCCCAGGCCCGGGTACGCATCGATCGTCAGCGCCACCGCACGCTGCACCAGATCCCGTCCCAGCCCCTTGCCGCGACCGGCCGCCGTGGTCAGCACGCGACCGATCGAGGGCTCGGCATACTTGAAGCCCGGCTCGACGACTCGCGCGTACGCCAGCGGCACCGGGTGTCCGTGCACCCAGGCGGCCAGATGGAAGGCGTGCTCGTCGCAGCCATCTGCATCGACGTAGGGGCAGCGTTGCTCGACGATGAAAACCTGCTGGCGCACCGTGTGGATGCGCTGCAACTCGTGCAGATGAAGATCGCCGAATCGGCACCATCGCCATTGCGCAAGAGGAAAGGCGGCGGACTTCGAGGTCATCGGTGCATCATGCCCCGAAGTCGGTGCGCTTCTCACCGCACCGCGGCGTCGCTCAACCGCCGCGACATCCAGGCCAGGGCCATCAACGTCAGCAGCGCTGACACCGCCAACGGTACGAACAGCTCTGCGGGGCCGAGGGGTTCGCCCTTCAAAACGCGCGTCATCAGGGTTGATTGCGCCAGTGCAGGCACCCACAGGTGCCAGGGCGATTCCCCGCGCTGGTCGAAGACCGTGACCAGTGGCAACAGCGACACGATGGCCAGCGCGACCGTGCTGCTGGCCTGTGCCTCCTTGAAGGTCCTGCAGCGGATCGCGATCGCCATCAGCAGCGCCGACATGGCCGCACAGAGAGGCAGCAGCACCACCAGAAACGCGAGTGCCTCGCGCCAGCCATACTGGAACATGGCCTGCAGCGTGTCGCTGCGCAGCAGCCATTGCGCAGGTATGAAGCTGAAGCAGCTCAGGGTTGCGATCAGCATGGCGACGCTCGCGACTGCGCCCCACTTGCCCAGCACCAGCGATCCCCGTCGCGCCGGGTTCATCAGCAGCGGCTCCAGCGATCCCCGTTCGCGCTCTCCGGCCGTCGTGTCGAGTGCGGCGTTCAGCGCGCCGTACAGCACCGCCATGATCACGAAGAACGGCAGCATGCCGGTGATCTGCGCAGCACGTGCGCGCGAACTCGCCAGATCGCGCTCTTCCACATCGAAGGGGGCCAGCAACTCCGGCGATACGCCGCGCAGGGCCAGTGCGAGCGTGGCTCGCTCCTGGAGGTAGGCCGTCAGCAGGCGCTGCACGCGGGCCGCACCCGCCTGCGCCTGCGCGTTGCCGCTGTCGCTGACCACTTCGACGAACGGCGTCTCGCCGCGTTGCAATGCCGCCTCGAAGTCGGGCGGAACGACCACGACCGGATCCGCCCATTTCCGTGTGCGCAGCCGAGCCTCGTAATCTGCCGGTGGGGGCTTCACGATCCGGGTCTGCCGCTCGAGGAAGTTGACCAGGCCGGGTGCATGCGTGCTGCCCGCGACGTAGACGACCCGGCTCTCCGCGCTGGCCTCGAAGCTTGCGAGCAGCGCCGACAGTGCGACCAGCAGCAGCGGACCCATCAGCACGCTGCTGAACAGCACGACCATCAGGGTGCGGCGGTCCCGCAGCGCCTCGACGATTTCCTTCACATAGACGACCCAGGCGGCGCTCATGCGCACTCCTCGCTTCTGGCCGGGAACGCCAGTTGCACGAACGCCTCCTCGAAATCGGTCTGCTGCGTCCGGGCGAGCAGCTCGTCGACCGTGCCGTCGGCGACGCTGCGCCCTTGCGACACCACGACGACGTGGTCGCACAGCCGTTCGACCTCCTGCATGATGTGCGTCGAGAACACGATGCACTTGCCTCCCCCCTCGGCCGTGCGCAGGAAACGCAGCAATTCGCGCAGGCTGCGTGTGGCGGGCACGTCAAGGCCGTTGGTCGGCTCGTCCAGCACGATGTTCGCCGGGTCGTGCACCAGGGCCCGAGCCAGCGCGATCTTCATCCGTTCGCCCTGGCTGAATCCCTCGGTGCGGCGGTCGAGCAGCGGCCGCAGGTCGAGCAATCCTGCCAGCTGCTCGGCCCGCGCCTCGGCGCGGTCGCGAGCCAGACCTTGCAGTTCGCCGAAGTAGACGATGTTCTCGCGCGCAGTCAGCCTGGGGTAGAGGCCTCGGGCATCGCTGAGCAGCCCCATCCGCGCCAGTGCCTCGCGCGGGCGCGACGCCACGTCGATGCCGTCGACCGACATGCGCCCCGCGTCCGGCGTGATCAGTCCGGCCAGCATGCGCAGCGTGGTCGTCTTGCCGGCGCCATTGGGTCCCAGCAGCCCGGTGATGCATCCGTCGGCTGCGCTGAAGGTGATCTGCTCGACGGCGCGCACCCCGGTCGGCGCAGCGCGCCGGGCCAGCAAGTCACCCACGCTTCGCGGGGCCGGCGCGAACCTCTTGGCCAGGCGCTCGACGTCGATCACCTTGCGCCCGATGCGTTGTGTTGCGTTTCGGACATCGATGGATCCACAGGCTCGAATGCGGGCGGACGCGGGATGTCGGTGACGCACGACGCATCGATGGCCAGCGCTGCAGCGTCGTCCATCGCATCGATGAAGCGGAACACCACATCGCGCACACAGCCGATCCCGATCAAGCCGTGGCCAGCGTTGGGGGCGACCACGTGCAGCGCCTTGTTCCCGAGCGCGCGGGCGATCCGTTCGCCGTGTCTCGGCGGCGTGGCCGGGTCCAGACCTCCGCTCAGCAGCAGCGCAGGTGCTGAAGAAGCGGCGAGGCGATAGAAGTCCTCCGGCACCGCGCCGCGCGGCCAGAGCGCGCAGGCGCGCTGGTACAGCCGCATGGCGTGATCCACGAATGGCATCGTGGCGGCTGCCGCTGCGGGATCGGGCGGAGGCAGCAGCGGGCCGTCTTCCGCGCAGATCACGCTGAAATGCATGCCCGTGGCCACCCGGCCATTGCGTCGGCTCGACAGTGCGGCCGACAGGCCCAGCAGCCCTGCGTGGCGGCCTGCCGCTGCCTCGCCAATGGCGCGTGGCAGTGCGGCTGCCAGCCAGGGTGCATGCAGTGGCCCGCGCACCCATCCCAGCAGCCGATCGCGATCGAGCGTGAAGTGCTCTGTGCGGCCGGTCAACGGATGCGCTGCCAGCACGCCCTGCGGCAGGCTGCCAAGCAGCTCGGCCCATTCCTCGCGCAGGCGCGGGTGGCTGCGATGGCAGGCCGGACTGCGCTCGCAATCGGTCAGCAGGGCGTCGAAGGCGGCCTGGGTGTCGGTGCCACCGCTCACCGGAAGCACCATGTCGGGCGGCGCCAAGCCGTCGAGCACACTGCGTCGTACCCGGGCCGGAAACTGGCGCGCGTAGTCGAGTGCTGCACGTGTGCCGTACGACGCGCCGATCAGGTTGATGCGCTCGGCCCCCAGTCTGGCGCGAACCGCATCCAGATCCTGCATCGCGATGGCCGTGGTGAAGAATTTCAGGTCGTCCGTCGAAGTCAGCGGTGCGGTGGTCGCCAGCCGGGCGAGACAAAGTTTCAGCCTGGCGAGTTGCGCATCGAGTCCGTCTGGTTCGGTCAAGGGGGCGAGGCGGTTGTCGTCGCAATCGAGCGGTGCGGAGCGGCCGGTGCCGCGCTGATCGACGAAGACGATGTCGCGCCGGTTGTTGAGCCGCGCGAACAGCGGCAGCACGGCCGGGGCCAGCGCGATCGCACTCTGGCCCGGCCCGCCGGCCAGCATGAAGACCGGGTCGGGCAGGCGGCGGCGGGCCAGAGCACGCACCACCACGTAGTGGATGTCGAGTTGCGCCCCGCCCGGCCGCGCGGGGTCGAGCGGTCGCCGCGCCACGCCGCAGCGCACCTCGTTGGCCCAGCCCGGCATGCGGCAGGGTGCCGTCACCTCGGTGGTCTGCGCAAGCAGCTTCGGCGCCGCGCTCAGGGCTGCCAGCAGGGCGATCGCCATCGACCGCCAGCGAGCCCCCGGTCGTCCTTGACTCAAGCGAGCAGCCGCTTGAGCTCGCCGCTGGCGATCAGTTTCGCCAGGTCGTCGGCACCACCGATCAGCATGCCCTTGACGAACACCATCGGGAACGTCGGCCAGCCGGTCCACATCTTCAGCGCCAGGCGCTCCCGCCACCGGCTCAGGTAACTGCCGTATTCCAGGTACTGGTGCGGCACGCCGGCGGTGTCGAGCGCCTTGCGAGCCCGCTTGCAGAACGGATTGGTCGCCATGCCGACGACCAGCACCGCATTCGACATGGCAGCCGCCTGGACGTTGTGCACCACCTCGGCATGCAGGTGTTCGACCGTGTCGCGTATGGCCGGATGCAGCCGGGATTCATCGAGCAGGGGACGGGAGGACATGGATGGCTCCATCAGGGGCGGGCTGCCGCGGGCGGTGGCGACAGGTCACAAGCGTAGCCGAGCGCGATGTCTGTCATCGAAAATCCGTCAGGCTTCGTTACCCCGGTTCTCGTACAGAATTCTTCGCCGCGGCGACGGCTCGGTTCCTGCTTCCGGGCGGGAACCGTTTGCCGCTCTCCTCGATTCCAACCCGACAAGACAAGGATCACAACGTCATGCGCAGTCACGTCAAGAAATTCAGCATCGCCCTGGCCTGCCTCGCCGCGCTGGGAAGCGCGGTTGCTGCCGACTCGAAGGTGCTCAATGTTTACAACTGGTCCGACTACATCGCCGACGACACGATCAAGAATTTCGAGAAGGAAACCGGCATCAAGGTCAATTACGACAACTACGACAACAACGAGGTGCTGCACGCGAAGCTGGTCGCCGGCAAGACCGGCTACGACATCGTGGTGCCGGGCGCGCACTTCGCCAAGGCTCAGATCGAGGGCGGCCTGCTGCAGAAGCTCGATCGCAGCAAGCTGACGAACTGGGGCAACCTCGACAAGGGTCTGCTCGAGCAACTGGCGAAGGTCGACCCCGGCAACGAGCACCTGGTCGACTGGCTGTGGGGCTATGTCGCGGTGGGCATCAACACCGAGAAGGTCAAGGCGGCGCTTGCAGCCACGCCCAACCCGTTGCCGATGCCCGAGAACGCCTGGAGTCTGGTGCTCGACCCGAAGTACGCGAGCAAGCTCAAGAGCTGCGGCATCAACTTCCTTGACTCGGCTTCCGAGGTGTTGCCGATCGCGATGCTGTATGCCGGCAAGCCCCCGTTCAGTCGCGAGGCAGCCGATTACGACGCCGCCGCCAAGGTGCTGAAGGCGGTGCGCCCGTACGTCACGCGCTTCTCGTCGTCGGGTTACATCAACGACCTGGCTGCGGGCTCGGTCTGCGCGGTGATGGGGTATTCGGGAGACATCAACATCGCCCGCGCCCGCGCGATCGAGGCGAAAGCCAAGTTCGAGATCGTGGCCCTGGTGCCTCAGGGCGGCTCGACCCTGTTCTTCGACACGATGGCGATCCCGAAGGATGCGAAGAACATCGAGAACGCGCACCTGTTCATCAACTACATCCTGCGCCCCGAGGTGCATGCGTCGCTGACCAACAAGGTCTTCTACGCCAACCCGAACGCCGCGTCGCTGAAGTTCGTGAAGAAGGAGGTGGCGGAGAACAAGTCGATCTTCCTGAGCGATGCCGACAAGAAGCTGATGACGGCGCCGGACAGCGTGCCGCAGCCGATTCGGCGGGTGCAGACCCGGGTGTTCACCAGCTTCAAGGCTGGGAAGTAGCCGGAGGGTTCGCTTCGATCGACCGCGCCGGGTGGGATGCCCGGCGCGCCCCATTGCAGGCCAGCGGCCGACGGCAGGCCGACCGACTCAGTACAGCGCCCGATCGCTCATCGCCGGTGGCGCCCACTGATAGAGCCACGTCTCCGTCAGCGGCTGACCTTCGCAACTCAGATAAAGCCTCAATTCGACCGGATCGGTGGACGCCGTCGGCACCACATCGAACAGGGCCCGGTAGCCGCGCACCGAATGCAGCGGTCGCGCCGAAGTGACTTCGATGCGTGCGCCCGCCGAGGCCGTGATCACCGGTGTCACCACCGCGCTCGACCCGATCAGCGACAGGTCGCCGCCCGAGAAGTCGACCGCGAAGCGCCACGAGAAATACGTGCGCTTCTTGCCGACGACCCCGCCGAGCCCGGTGCGGGTCGCCACGCATTTCGCCAGCGGCGGCTGTGCCGGGGGCTTGCCGCCCCAGTGAAGCCGGTAGCCAAACAGCAACTCCTCGCCTGCCTGCACCGGCCTGGCAGGGTTCCAGAAGGCGACGATGTTGTCGAAGGTCTCGTCGACAGTCGGTATCTCGACCAGCTGGACCGAGCCCGCGCCCCAGCCTGACTTGGGCTCGACCCACAGGCTGGGCCGCTTCTCGTAGAACACGCCGTCGTCCTGATAGTGGTCGAAGTCGCGGTCGCGCTGCAGCAGGCCGAAGCCGCGCGGACTGCTGTCCTGGAACGCATTGAAGGCGAGCTGTCGCGGGTTGGTCAGTGGTCGCCAGATCCACTCGCCATTGCCGGTCCACATCGCGAGGCCGTCGCTGTCGTGGATCTCTCCGCGCCAGTCATAGCCCATGCGGCGATCGTTCTCGCCGACCTGGAACATGCTGGTGCACGGAGCGATCCCGAGCCGGTCGATGGCCGTGCGCGGGTACAGCGCCGCGTCGATGTCCATCACCTGCGTGTCGCCCGGCGTGATGACGAACCGGTAGGCGCCGGCGATGCTCGGCGAATCGAGCAGTGCGTAGACTGTGATGCTGCTCGAGCCTGCTGCCGGCCGTTCGAGCCAGAAGCCGATGAAGTCCGGAAACTCCTCGGGCTTCGGCGCACCGGTGTCGATCGCGAGGCCGCGCGCCGAAAGCCCGTACTGCCACTCTCCGCCGACCGCGCGGAAGTAGCTCGCGCCCAGGAAGGCGCTCACGTCACGCTGCAGATCGGTGTGGAAGTTCAGCCGAAAACCGGCGAAGCCCAGATCGCGTGGCAGCCGGGCAGCTGCCAGCCCGCTCTGGCCCTGATCGAACATCTCGGGCACGTAGGCCAGTTCCTGGGCCTGGCCATCGGCCAGCTCGTAAATCCGCACAGGCGACTTGAAAAAGAGCCCCAGGTGGAAGAACTGTGCCTGGAAGCGCAGCTTGTCGCTGCGCCACAGAGCGTGGTCGGGGCGGAAGCGGATCGACTGGTATGCGTCCCAGTCGAGCGCTTCCACCTCCTTCGGCAGGGTCGAGCGCGGCTTCTCGTAGGCCTTTCGTGACCGCGCCTGCGCCTGACCTTTGAGCGCCGCGTAATCGAAGCGCTGAGGTGGACCGATGGCCTGCAGCTTCTCGGCCCAGGCCGGAACGGCGGCGGCGCCCGCGAGCGCAGCGAGGCTCGAGATGAAATGTCGGCGGTGTATCGGCAAAGTCACTCGACCTTCACACCCTTCCAGAACGCGACGCGTCCCTTGATGTTCGCTGCCGCCTCGGTCGGCTCAGGGTAGTACCAGACGGCGTTCTCGTTCATGTCGCCATTGACCATCAGGCTGTAGTAGTGGGCCTGTCCCTTCCATGCACAGCCGCTGCGGTGGTTGCTGAAGGTCACGTAGTCGCGATTCAGGCTGGACTCCGGGAAATAGTGGTTGCCCTCGACGACCACGGTGTCGTCGCTCTCGGCCAGGGTCACGCCGTTCCAAATGGCTTTCATCAGGGTTCCTTTCGTGAGATTCGCGTCGCGACTGCCTCGAGTCGCCAAGTGCATGGCATCAAGCGTACAGCGCCGCCGCTTTCGCCAGGCGCTGGGCCACGGCAGCAGCCAGCGCCTTGTCGCCGGCCACGCGCACGCTGTCTCCGTGGCGCAGGATGTCCATCATCAACTCGGTGGGATCGCTGTACGGCACCACAAGTTCATAGCTGCCCTCGCCGCTGCGCCCGCCCAGCCAGCGCGATTTCTGTTCTGGGTGCCACTCCTCGTGGGCGACCCACTGTGCCGCGTCCGGCTCGAACACGAGCGTCGCCCATTTCACCTTCGAGCCTCCACCGTAGATGCCGTATCCGGCATCGAGTTCGGCCTCGAGGTCCTTGAGTGCAACCGGTCTGGCTCGGGTGTCCAGTGAGCGTGCTGCCTCGATCGCGTCGAGCGCAAAGCGACGCAGGCCCTGGCTGGCGTGGCACCAGGCGTCCAGGTACCAGGTATTGCGGTAGTTCACCAGCCGCTGTGGGGAGACCTCTCGCTCGCTGGTCACGCGATCGCTGCGCTTGAAGTAACGCAGCCACACCCGCTTGCGCTGCACCAGCGCGCTGCCCAGCAATTCGAAGTGCCGGCTCGGCACGCGGCGGCGTGCGGTGCCGATCACCTTCACGCGCCGCACCAGCTCTCTCGCCTCCGACTCGTCGGCGCCCAGCAGGCCCTGCAGCCTGTCCATCATCGGCTGCAGGTGCCGAGCGAGCACGCCGTCGTCATCGAGGCCGGCCATCAGCTGGTGCATCGTCAGCAGTGCATGCAGTTCGCGCTCACTGAACCACATCCCCGGCAGCTCGTGGTGCATGGCCCTGGAAGAGTTCGCTGCACCTGTCGTGGGCAGATCGAAGCGGTAGCCGTTGTCGTCGCGGTCATAGGTGATCGGAGCACCCATGCGGTCGCGCAGGTACTGCAGGTCGCGCTTCAGCGTCGCAGGTGACACCGCCAGTTCGGCGAGCAGCGCATCGAAGCTGACGCAGCCACGACTGCGCAGCAGCAACTCGATCTTGTAGAAGCGTTCGGTCCGGTCCATGGGCCTCCCCTGACTGTTTCTGGTAACGCATTAGTGGCTCACCACATGAGCCACCATGAAACGAAGCATAGGCGAAATTCCTGATCAGCAGCAGTCACTGGCTCATCTTATGAGCTTGTGCCTGGGCAGACTTCAACCATCGCGGCATGTCGCTGCGTCCCGTAGGAGTCCGCCATGAACACCGACCTGTTTGCAAACGATCTGTTTCCCGTCGACCTCTCAGCCGTGGTCCATCCCTGCGCCGAGACCCGTGCTCCTGCTGCCCTGCTCACCACGCACGAGCACACCGGCTTCGAGCTGGGCTGGGACCATGCGCATTACGGTGTGACACCGCCCGCTCCGTATGCGCAGGAGCCCTCGCCACTTCGACATGGCTGGCTGGCAGGCGAGGCCGCCTTCGGCCCAAGGACGCTGAAGCCGACTGCCACCGTTCGCCAGTGGCTTCAACTGAGGCTGCACGCCTGGCTGCGCGGGCGCAGTGTCGAGTTGTTCCAGGTGACGCCGAACTACCTGCAGCGGCTTGATGTCGGGCACTGCCCGATCACCCGCGAGGCGCTGTCCGGCCCCGCAGGCGAGCGCCGCGACGCTTCGATCGACAGGGTGCGCAGCGACGCGGGCTACGCGGCAGGCAACCTGGTGATGATGAGCGCGCGCGCCCAGGTGGCGAAGGCGGCACACGGATTCGAGGGCGCGCGAGCCATCGCCCGCCGCCTCGAGTCCGATCTCGGACGTGGCCATGGCGCAGCGGTTCTGCAGGATGACCTGAGCGCGATCCATTGGGGGCGCATCGCCGTGCTGTGCAGCTTCGTCGAGCCCTTGCCGCATGCACAGGCTTGCGAGCTGCCGATGCTGGTGCTTCCGCCAAACCGGCTGCGCCTGTTCAATCCGGTGCAGGCGCTGCAGGCTTTCATCAGCCAGCAGCTCCTGAGCGCGGGCTGGAGCCAGCGGATCAACGCATTCGAGGCCCTGCTGTCGGGCCAGCCGCTGCGTCGGGCGTTCCGCTCGTTCTTCCAGACGCTGTTGCCGCGCGTGCTCGAGGCAGGTCGCAGCGCCGACCCCCAACGTGTCCGCTGGGCGGTCGAAGATGCGTGGCGTCACGCGCCGGTGATGCAGCGCTGGGTTCGATTCGCGCTGCTGCTGACGCCGGCGAAGTGCGAGTCGCTGCTGTTGCGTGCGGCGGCACAGCATCTGGTGCCGGCCGGCATGCGCTTCGAGCCGCTGGCCGATGCCGATGCGACCGAGGGCTGGTGCCTTGCCAGCCGGGGCTATGTGCCGCATGGCCTGCAGCGGCAGCCCTCGAAGAGGGCGCTCGCCGGCGCGGCACGCTGCCCGCAGTCTTCACATTGAGTCGACTCAGCGGTCTCCGCAGGCCATGGTCGTCGGATCCCAGAGCGGCGTGAAATCGCTGGGTCTCTGGGGTGCCGGGCGCAACAGCCGGAGTCGGATCAATTCCTGAGACACGGTGGGCGGGAAGCCCGCGCGGCCGCGGCGCTTGTCCACGACCAGATCGTCGAGCACCTTGGAGGCCAGCGACGGATCGTCCCAGCACAAGGCCAGTCGATTGGCCAGACGTGGGTACAGCGCGCAAAGTTGATCGGGCCGATACCGATCCGCCAGCGAAGTCCGCCAGTGTCCGGCCATCGCCGACAGCACCAGATCCTGCGGTCTCTGCGGCTGCCGCACACGCGCCCAGTCCGCGTTCGCCGGCTGAGACGTCGGACGCGAAGCGGTGCGAGTGCGATGGGCCGGGGCCGAAGGGCCACCGCGATCCAACCATCCGAACAGGTTCATCGGGTGACCTCCCCGCTGTGCTCCAGAGTGACCTGCACGGTGTTCGATGCCGCTTCGGCAGGGGCCAGGTAGTAACTGAAAGTTTCCATGAGCGGAGTGTGACCGCCGGCTGGGGCCCGAGTGCAGGCCGGAAGGCATTTCCCCCCGGCTTGCAGGTGTGAACAGTTCACGGTTCATGGTGCAGCACTCGCGTCGCCGAATCGCGGCGTTCGGTCACGATTGGTCCCTTAGCATCGCCGCATGCCGAAGTCGTATCTGGAGCCCTTCTGGCACGCGGTCACCCGGCTCGGCGAGGCGCAGATCCTGTTGCCTACCGCGGTTGCGCTGGCGCTCTGGCTGGCCTGGCGGGCGCGGGCGCAGCGGCTGGCTGCCGTCTGGCTGCTGTGCATCGCGGTCGCAGCCGCAGTGACTACCGCGTCGAAAGTCGCTTTCATGGGTTTCGGCTGGGGATGGCCAGCGCTCGATTTCACCGGCGTTTCGGGCCATGCGATGTTCGCGTCGGTGATCCTTCCGGTGGTCTGCCTGGCGCTGGCTTGCGGGCCGGAGGGACGAACCTCTGCGGCCTGGCAGCGGGCAGGCCTCGCGGTGGGTGTCGGGCTGGCACTGCTGGTCGGTGTCTCGCGTGCGGCGATCGGTGTGCATTCGTGGTCCGAAATCGTTGCCGGTTGGCTGGTCGGTGGCGTCGCCGCTGCTGCGCTGCTGCGCGCCGTGCCGATGCCCTCGGCGAGGCTGCCCCTGTGGCTGCCGGTCGTGGTCGGCCTGTGGCTCGGGACGGCATCGGCCAAGGCACCACCCTCAGCCACGCACGGTCTGGTCACCCGCTGGGCTCTGGCGCTGTCCGATCGGAGTCAGCCCTATACGCGTGTCGACATGCTGACGGCCTGGCAGCTGGAGCAGCAGCGAGCCAGGATCTCGCGCTGATTGCGCCGTGTCAGAGTGCGCCGACGCAGCCGGCAGCGCCGCAGCGGCAGCGCAGGCGGCCCTCGTGGTGGGTCTCTCCGTAATTGACGGTGAGTTCCTCGCCGAGGGCTACATCGCGCATCGCGTAGAGCTCGACGCGTCCCTGCCGGATTCGCAGCACCGCGTTCGGTTGGCACGAGTGGTTGGTGTAGCGCAACGGGTCGGTCGATTGCGAGGCATCGATCGCACGCCGCTCGCTGACCTCCACGATCATGATGCGCTGCTGCGTTCGCGCACGCTGCCGTGCGACCTTCACGCTGACCGATTCGCCACGTATTTCGCCGATCTTGCGGCGCGCAGGAATGGCTTCGGCGGCGAACGCCCCCTGTCCGTCGATGCGGCTCGGCTGCACGCAAACCGCGAATTTCTGGGGGTCGGCAGGACGGGCCATCGAGACGTTGGTGCGGGTCCGGACCGGCGCTGACGATCGTCAGCGCTTGCTGGACAGCGACTGAGCCAGACCGGTCTGGTCGAGCACGTCGGAGACCAGTTCCAGGCGCAGCAGGGGGTTGTCGAGCGACATGAACCGCTGCTTGTCTGCTTCGCCCAGCGGAAGCAGCTCGCACCAGCGATTGGCGACCCAGCCGCAATCGTCCCAGCGGTAGGGCGGCTGCAGCGGCATCTCGGCCGTGGTGTCGGCCCGATCGGCGAGCTTCCTGACGACGCATTGCAACGTGGTCACCGACGTTTCGAGGTCGCTGGGCACGGCCACCACCGCATCGTCGGGCAGCAGTTCGACCTGGGCCATCCACAGCCCGTGCTTCAGGCGCTCGCGCTCGTGGATGCGAAAACGCTGAGTGCCGGTGCAGCAGATCGTCAGGAGCCCCGGGTTCGGCCGCTCCAGTTGCGTGATGGTGGCGAGCGTTCCGATGTCATGGAACGACTCGGTCGCGAAACCGTCGCCAGGCGCGTCCGGCGCAGCGCTGCTCAGGGGTGGAGCCCGGCGCACCTCCCGGCCTTCGATCAGGCAGACCACACCGAATGGCGTGCCCGCCTTGTGGCTGCGGCCGATCATGTCGAGGTACCGCACCTCGAAGATCCGCAACGGCAGGTACCCGCCCGGGAACAGCACGCTGTGCAGCGGAAACAGCGGCAACTCAGTGAGCGCGGGCGGCAGCGGCTTCATCTGTGGATTGTGGTTCGGCCGCACTGCGCCTGTCCCGCAAGAGGTTTTCCAGGCACTGCTCGCGGATGCCGTAGAAGGCCTTGATCTCGTCAACCTGCGCCCACACGGTGTCGGCGGGCTGCGGCTGTGAGCGCTTGACTGCCAGGATCATCTTGTTCTTCTGGGTGTGTTCGAGGGCGACGAACTCGAACACCTGCGTGTCGTAGCCGCAGGCATCGAGCAGCATCGCTCGCAGGCCGTCGGTCAGCATCTCGGCCTGCTGGCCCAGGTGCACGCCGTGCTGCAGGATCGGCCGCAGCGGGTGCGGGCTCAGCAACTGCGGGCGCAATTCCTTGTGGCAGCAGGGGGAACACACGATCACCGACGCCCCACCGCGCACACCGAGGTCGATCGCATGGTCGGTCGCGGTGTCGCACGCGTGGAGCGCAATCATCAGGTCGATCGGCCGTGGCGCCTGGCTGCGCACATCGCCCTCGTCGAAGCGCAGGCCGACCAGCCCGAGCTTGCCCACCACCGCGTTGCCCAGCCGCACCATGTCTGGCCGCAGCTCGACACCCGTCACCTCCGGGGTGATGCCCGGCAGCTGTCGGAGGTGGTCGTGCACCGCAAAGGTCAGATAGCCCTTGCCAGCGCCGAAATCGACGACGCGAAGCGGACGGCCCGGGCCGGATGCCGGGGCCTTATCGAGCAGGTGCGAAGCCCGCAACGCACCGGCGATCACTTCGACGAACTTGTTGATCTGCTTCCACTTGCGCGACATCGCCGGCACCACCGCGTGTGCGGCGGTGGTGACGCCCAGTTCGGTCAGGAAGGGGCGGGTCACATCGACCCACCGCTGCTTCTCCCGGTCGTGCCCGTTTTTCCCTGGGGCTGGCTCCAGGTCGTTTGATCGATCGATACCAGGCAATGGCTTTTTGCGAAGTGTGCACACACCACGTTGACTGATGACCAACTCGATCACCTCATTGTGCGTGTGCAGGTGCGCATCGCGAAACACCGGCCCCAGCAGGTCGCGCACCGTGCGCAGTGCCGCATCGGCAGCGAGGTTTTTCGTGATGTCGCGCGTGTCGTGGCGGTAGGTGAACGAGAGATGAGGCTCTCCGCGCAGCATGACCGGCCTCACGGTGGCTCGCTGCAGGTCGGGGTCGGGTCCGCGGTGCTTCGTCAGCAGGAGGCTCGTGAATCGGCCGTCGCGCAGGCTTGCCGCGCAAAGCTCGACGAAGCGATCGAGGCCTGAAGCAGAGGCAGCGGGTTCAGGCAGCGGGTCAGGAAGGGTCATTGCGGGCGGGCCGTGGGAGGCGGGCGCTCGGTCGCCGCGATCGGTCAACGAGATGCTCACTGCGGGCCTGCACCGATTATTGCGTCGAGCCGACACGGCCCGGCGCAGGGGGCACGTCGGGGTCGGGTGCCGCGCGCTCCGACGGGATTCCCGCCCGGAAACGCTGTTGCACTTGCTGCGCCAAGGAGTGCGGATGACGGTGGAGTCGTCATGCCCAGTCGCTGTTCCGTCACGCGAAACCACCACCGGCCCGCCGAAGCGCGGCGCTGCGACGACTTCCATCAGCGACCGGCAGCACTTCCATGATCCCCTCCATGGCCGAAATCCCGGGTGGGACGCGGCGTCAACATAAGTGCTGGGGCGGTCTCGGTGCTTGATCCATGTCAGTCGAAGTGCATGCCGAAGCGAAAAACTGTTACTTCCCGTTCACCCAGCGTTACTGAACGATTTGCAAGGTTCTTCGGCGGTTGATGGGTGCGGCCTAACCTGCGCCTATTCCCAGAACCTGATCAGGACACCGCCATGCAAACGCTCACCCACACATCGTCTGTCCAAAGTCCTGCGGCGAAGCCGACCGCTGCCGCTGGCACGGTGCTGGTCCCGGCGGCCCGGCGCCCCACCGGCGAACGAATCGCGCAGCTGCTGGCGCTGATCGAGACGCAGTTGAGCGTGGTGCGGCGCGTGGTGCGATCGGGCGAGCCGGTCTATCGCGCAGGAGACACGTTCGACAGCCTGTATGTGGTTCACGCCGGCATGTTCAAGACGGTGAACGTCTCGGCGGACGGCCGTGAGCAGGTGGTGGGCCTGCATTTCAAGGGTGACTGGCTCGGCTTCGACGGCATTGCTGATGGTTGCTTCGGCTGCGATGCCATCGCCATGGACACCGGCGAAGTCTGGATGATCCGTTACGACGCGCTGCTCGAGGGCTGCAGCCGCACGCCGACGCTGATGGCAGCGGTGCATTCCGCGATGAGCCGTGAACTGGCGCGCGACCGCGACTCGATGATGGCCATGTGCACGTTGCCGGCAGACGCACGCGTGGCCGACTTCCTGCGCAACTGGGCGGACACGCTCGAGGAGCGCGGGCTTCGCACCGACTGCATCACCTTGCGCATGACGCGTGCCGAGATCGGCAACTTCCTTGGCATGAAGCTCGAGACCGTCAGCCGGGCGCTGTCCAGACTGGCGCGGGACAAGGTGATCGGCTTCTCCGAGAAGGGCCGGCGCGATGTCGAGATTCCGGACGTCGCCGCCCTCAGCGCCTTCATCGATCGCAGTCTGGCTGCGGCGACGGTGCACTGAGCGGTCTCCGCTCAATGCCGGGTCATCAGCCCGCCGGCGAGTTCGGAGCGCCCGTTTTCAGGGCGCGTGCGATGGCCCGGGCGAGATCCTCGCGCTCGTAAGGCTTGCGCAGCAGTTCGAATTCGGCCTCGCGTCCGCCGGGGGCGTGCAGCAGTTCGGACGAGTAGCCCGACATCAGCAGCACCGGCAAGTCCGGCCAGCGTGTCCGGACCTGGCGCGCCAGTTCAGTTCCACGCATGCCTGCGCCGAGCGCGATGTCTGTCAGCAGCAACTGGCAGCGCTCCCCGGCCCGGAGGCTGGCCAGAGCCGGCTCGGCGTGATCGAAGGCGCTGACGACGCAGCCCATGGACACCAGAAACTGCTCCACGACGCAGCGCACGTCGGCGTCGTCCTCGACCAGCATCACCTGCAGTCCGTCGGGCAGGCCCTCGGCGCTGTCCGAGCCCGGGCCCTCGGGTTCTGCCGTGCCGCGGGCTCGCGGCAGGTAAATCGTGACTTCGGTGCCGGCACCCGGTGCGGTGTCGAGCCGAATCGATCCGCGCGACTGCTTGACGAATCCGTAGACCGTGCTCATTCCCAGGCCCGTTCCTCGCCCGAGTTCCTTGGTCGTGAAGAAGGGCTCGAAGACCCGTTCGCGAACGCTTTCGGTCATTCCCTCGCCCGTGTCTCTGATCACGATCTCGATGAAGGCACCGCGTCGTGCGCGTGCGCCCAGGTCCGAGGCCACATCCGGTGGGAAGGAGATGCAGGGAGCACAGGCGAACGACAGCGTTCCGCCGTCGGGCATCGCGTCGCGCGAGTTGATCGCGATGTTGAGCAGCGCCGATTCCAGCTGCCCGGCATCGACTTCGCACCGCAGACCCGCGGCGTCCGCCGTCACCTCGATGCGGATGGATTGTTCAAGCGTGCGCCGCAGCATGTCGGCCAGCGATTCGATCAGCTCGCCGACGTCGACCTCGGAGGGGCTGAGTTGCTGGCGTCGTGAAAAGGCCAGCAGCTTGCTCGTCAGTTCGGCGCCGCGCCGGCTGGCGCGGGCCGCCGCTGCCACCATCTGCTGCGCTCCCGCGTCGGCCTCGAGTGCAGGGTGCTCCTCGAGCACCTGCAGATTGCCCTGGATCACAGTGAGCAGGTTATTGAAGTCGTGAGCGATTCCCCCGGTCAGTTGCCCGACGCTTTCCATGCGCTGCGCATGGTTCAACGCTTCTTCGCTCTGCGAGCGTTGCAGGCTGGCCGCCAGCAGATTCGACAGCGACTCCAGGAAGTGGAGTTCATCGGCGCCGAAGCGCTCGGGCTGGCGAGAACGCACGGACAGCACGCCGATGATCTGGCCCCGGTCGACCAGCGGCACGGCCAGCGCACTCACCAACCCCTGTGACAGGTAGGACGCCGGCACGGTGAAGCGTCGCTCGGCGCGGTAGTCGGCCACCGTCACCGGACGGCCATGAGCCAGGATGAAGCCCGGCGGCGTATCGGGTCGGTTCGGCTGGCGACTGCCCAGTCCCTCGCCCGACAGCAGTCCGACACCGCCTGCCACATGAAATTCGAGCCGGCTGGTTTCGAGCAGGAACACGACAGCCGCGTCGACCTGCAGGGCATCTGCAGCGACCGCCGGTACCTGCTGCAGCAGCAATTGCGGGTCCCGCGAGTCCACCGCGAGCCGTCCCATCTGCGCCACGAATTCACTGTAGCGGGCCCGCTGCAGCGCCTGCTTCACCCGGGGGTAGCCCTCGATTCCGCGGATGGCCGCGACGACGAACGGCTGGCCTTCGATCTCCAGCGGGCTGAGCGCAATCTCCACCATCACCTCGCGACCATCGCGACGCTTCGCGACCAGTTCCATCTGGGTGCCCATCGGGCGCGGCTTCGGCTCCCGGCTGTAGGCCTCGCGGAAGGCCGCATGGCGCGGGCGGATCGCATCCGGCACGAGGGCGTCCACCGTGAGGCCGGTCAGCTCGCCCGAGCCATAGCCGAGCAACCGTTCTGCCTCCGGGTTGGCCATCACGATGCCACCGCGGCTGTCCACCAGCAGCAGCCCGTCGGGATAGGCGCCGAACAGTGAACGGTAGATCGATGCCACTGCGGGCGTGGCTGCCGGCGGGGTCGCCGCGCGCTTCATGCGCAGGCTCCCGCCCTCATCGGGTGATCACCACGGGCACCAGCATGTACCCGGCGCCCCGCACGGCCTTGATGAGGCGAGGCTCCTCCGGGTCGTCTTCCAGCTTGCGGCGCAGGCGCCCGATCTGCACGTCGATGGTCCGGTCAAACGGCGCAGCCTCGCGCCCCCGCGTCTGCTCGAGCAGGAAATCGCGCGAAAGAACCCGACCCGCATTGCGGGCCAGCACGCACAGCAGATCGAACTCGCCGGCCGTCAGCGCGACAGGGCGTGCCTCGGGGCCGGTCAACTGGCGGGAGGCCACATCGAGCTCCCAGTGCTCGAAGCACAGCCGCTCACGTCCGACAGGTGCGGCTTCCACCGGAGGCGGTGCCGCCGGTGTCATGCGGCGCAGGACGGCCTTGATGCGCGCCAGCAGTTCGCGAAGGTCGAACGGCTTGGTCACGTAGTCGTCGGCGCCTATTTCCAGGCCCACCACCTTGTCGACCGCATCGCCCCGGCCGGTGAGGATGATCAGTCCGCAGCGCCAGTGTTCGCGCAGCGTGCGTGCGATCGCGAAGCCGTCCTCGCCGGGCAGGCCGAGATCGAGCAGGACCAGATCGGGCGGATCGACCGGCATCAGGGCGGTCAGCGCATGGCCGGAAGACAGTTCACTGACCCTGAATCCCTGCCGGGACAGGTAGCCCGCCAGCAGTTGGGTGATGTCGGGCTCGTCGTCGACGATGGCGATGTGGGTGGTTTCAGGCACCCGGTGATTCTGCGACAGTCCGAGGTCGTCAGGCCGTCTGGCACCAGGCCACCCAGCGCAGCCAGAGGTCGTGCGTCAATGCCCACGCCGAAGCGGCCGCGAGGGTGGCGCCCGCCAGACGCAGCATCAGCACGTTGACGGAGGCCCCGCCCGGGGCTCGCGCAGCCAGCGCGCCCGGCAGCCAGAGGCCGAGCGACGAAGCCACGGCAAAGCTCCCCATCGCGAGCGCACCCTGCAGCGGTGTGTTGGCCAGGGCGGCGATCAGCAGTGCCGACTGCAGCAAGCCGCAGGGCAGCGCCAGCAACATTCCCCCGGCTGCACCTGCCCGCAGCGGTGCTGCCACGCGCTGCCAGCCCGCGGGGGGGGCGGCTGCCATCACTGGCGCCGCGCCCATCCGGGCCCACCAGGCAGGCTGGCGGCCTGTGAAGAGCAGCCACAGGCCGAGGCCGAGCACCGCGAGATGAAGCAATGTCCACAGCGGTCTCAGCACCGGGGCCATCGAACCCAGCACGTTCACCGCGCCCACGCTGGCCGCGACGACCGCTCCGCCCGCGGCGTAGCTGAGCAGGCGGCCCAGCGTGAAGCCGGCCAGCAAGCCGTTGCGCGCCTGGCTGCCGCATCGTTGGGTGACTGCCGCACACGGGGCTCCGCACATCGCTGCGCAATGGGGTGTGCCAGCCAGACCCATCAGTCCGGCTCCCAGAATCAGGGCAGTATCCATCGGTGCAACGCTACCGCGGTACGCCGGGTGGCGTCAAACGACGCGCGAGTAGTTCTGGAAATGCGCCTCGCGCTGGATGTCGACCGGCAGGTAGCGATCGAAAACCATGGCAATGGCACGCACGAAGTACCAGCCCAGCGGGGTGACCTGGATGGCCGCAGGTTCGATCGCGACCAGACCCTGCGCTTCGAGCGGCCGCAGGCGTTCGATCTCGCCGGCAAAACTCTTGCGCATATGGACCGCGTGTGCGCGTTCGATCTCGTCGAACCCGACCCGACCCTGGCACATCAGCGCCATGATCACGTCGCGCCGCAGCAGATCCTCAGGCTCGAGCTCGAGCCCACGCACGGCCGCCAGTTGCGAACGTCCGATGGCTTCGTAATAGGAGGGCAGGGTCTTGTCGTTCTGGCTGTAGCAGCGGCCGATCTTGCCGATCGCCGAGACCCCGAGACCGATCAGGTCGCAATCGGCCTGCGTGCTGTAGCCCTGGAAATTGCGGTGCAGGTGCCCCTCGCGCTTGGCCACGGCGAGCGGATCATCGGGCAGCGCGAAATGGTCCATTCCGATGTGCGTGTAGCCCAGACCCTGAAAGCCACTGATCGCAGCACGCAGCATGTGCACCCGCTCGCCGGCCGGCGGCAACTCGTGGGCATGGATGCGCCGTTGCGGCTTGAATCGCTGTGGCAGGTGTGCGTAGGCGTACAGCGCGATGCGGTCGGGCCGCAGCGCACCCATCTGCGCCACCGTGCGAGCAAAGGTGGCCGGCGTCTGGCGCGGCAGCCCGTAAATGAGGTCGGCATTGATCGACTTGAAGCCGATCTCGCGTGCCTGCTGGATCAGCGTGGCAACCGCTTCGTAGGGCTGCTCGCGATGCACGGCCTTCTGCACATCCGGATCGAAGTCCTGCACGCCGAAACTGAGCCGGTTGAAACCCAGATGGGCCAGATGCCGCAACCGGCCTTCATCGACGGTGCGCGGGTCGACCTCGATCGACACCTCGGCATCCGGCGCGATCCCGAATGCATCGCGCAGCACGGTCATCAACTGTGCCAGTTCATCGTCGCTGAGGAAGGTCGGCGATCCACCACCGAAATGCAACTGCGTCAGTGGCGCCCCACGTCCGAGCACGTCCAGATGCAACTCGACTTCCCGGCGCAACGCGGTCAGGTACTCGCCGGCAGACTCGTGGTGCTTGGTGATCACCTTGTTGCATGCGCAGTAGTAGCAGATCGACTCGCAGAACGGGATGTGCACGTAGACCGACAGCGGCGCGACGATGCCGGCCTGCGTGTCCCGGGCGCGCTGCTGGAGCGCCTGGCGGTATTGATCCGCGCCGAACGTGTCGGTGAAGCGGTCTGCGGTTGGGTACGAGGTGTAGCGCGGTCCCGGCACATCGAGGCGGGATAGCAACTGACCCACCCGGTCGGCGGTGAGGGGATCGATCATCATGCGCGCACTGTGCCTAGCCTGCGAACGCACGGTTTGATGTCGATCAATTCGCGGGCTCGTCGACGAGCCCGCGGCCTGCCGAGTCAGCGTGGCGTCGCCGCGTGGTTGCGCGCCTTGAGCGCGGGCTCGAGACCCGGGTTGCTTGCAACAGGCGAAGAACTCATTGCCACCGGATCAAGAACCACCGTGTCTGCGCCATTCCAGGCGATGAATCCGGTCGTGATGGCCGCGACCACCACGATCGCGGGCCCGCCGATCACGATCCACATCATCGGCTCGCGCCACCAGGAACGGGTCGGGTTCACGGTCTTGGCAGGTGTGTTCATCTCGGCAACTCCTGGAAAGTGGCGCTCAACGCGGCACCACGAACGTCGACTTCTCTTTCACTTCCGCCTTGTCCCCGTCGGAATCCACCGTCTCGATCTCGAAGTGCAGCTGGTGCACGCCGGGGCCGATCTTGCTGGCAGTTTCAGGGCTGATCTGCACACTCACCGGCAGCCAGCGAGCCTCGGCGGGGCCGACCTCGAAGTCGGGCCGGCTCGTCACGGTCGCGCCGTCGATGCCACCGACCTTCACGCGAAAACGCTGGACGGCTTCGGTCGAATTCATCACCTGCAGACGGTAGACGTTCTCGATCAGACCCTCTCCGACCATTCGTGCGAGGGCGCCGCGATCACGCACCACATCGACCCGGAACGGGCTGCGAAGCGCCAGACTGGTGACGAAGGCGCCGCAAATCAGCAGCAGCACGGCGCTGTAGATCAGCACCCGGGGTCGGAACACGCGTCGCAGGGTCTGCTTCCTGTCGAAGCGGTTGGCCAGACCGTTCTGGGTCGCGAAGCGGATCAGTCCCCGCGGGTACTTCATCTTGTCCATCACGTCGTCACAGACGTCGATGCAAGCGGCGCAGCCGATGCAGGCGTACTGCAGGCCGTCCCGGATGTCGATGCCCGTCGGGCAGACCTGCACGCACAGCGAGCAGTCGATGCAGTCTCCCTTGCCGAGCGCGCGCGGATCGGCGCTGCGCGGGCGCGAGCCCCGGGGCTCGCCACGCTGGGGGTCGTAGCTCACGATCATCGTGTCGTGGTCGAACATCGCGCTCTGGAAGCGCGCATAGGGGCACATGTACAGGCAGACCTGCTCGCGCAGCCATCCGGCATTGCCGTAGGTGGCAAAGCCGTAGAAGAGCACCCAGAACCACTCCCACGGACCGAATCCCAGGCTGAGCGCCTCGGCCCCGAGCGTGCGGATCGGCGTGAAATAGCCGACGAAGGTGAAGCCGGTGATGAGCCCGATCGCGAGCCAGGCTGCGTGCTTGGCACTCTTGCGCCAGATCAGGTCAAAGGATCGCGGACCGGCATCGCGCTTCATGCGCGCCATCCGGTCGCCTTCAATGTGCCGCTCGACCCACAGGAACATCTCGGTGTAGACCGTCTGCGGGCAGGCGAAGCCGCACCACAGGCGGCCGGCCACCGCGGTGAACAGGAACAGCGAGTAGGCGCAGACGATCAGCAGCGCCGTCAGATAGATGAAGTCCTGTGGGTACAGGACCAGATCGAAGATGTAGAACCGGCGGGCCTCCAGGTTGAAAAGCACCGCCGGCCGGTTGTTCCAGGTGAGCCACGGCGTGCCGTAGAACACCAGTTGCGTGAGCCACACCAGCGCCCAGCGCCAGCCGGCGAACCAGCCCTTCACCGAGCGCGGATAGATCTGAGTCCGTTTCTCGTACAGCCAGACGTTTTCGCCGTTTCCGTCGCCGCCGGCTGGCGCCGGGACGATCGGAATCACTGGTCGGTTCATGCGGGGTACTTCATTTGGCTGATCCGTCAGGGCGTTGCTGGGGCGGCGTTGCGGGACAGGCTCATCACGTAGGCCCCGAGCACATGGATCTGCTCGGTCGTGAG